>NZ_JBEZDP010000002.1:0-473031 GCF_040648395.1 Micromonospora sp. NPDC049151 | reverse complement strand
CGCTACGCTGGCCACGAGGTCTCCGGTATGAAGTTCTTGCTTGGTCGCAGAACCAGATACCGGAGACCTCTTCAGTTGTCGATCACCGCCACACCCTGACCTCGACGCTGCCAGCCCGACTTACGAAACACGCCTTAGTCGCAGCGATTGGGCGATCATCACCGTGCGGTCCGGGATGTGACGCAAGGCTGTTGCGAACTGCTCCAGTAGCGGATCGACCTCGGCCAGCATGCGGGCCACCTCGGCGTTGGGGCGCTCCGGGCTGTGACCGACTACGTTGCGGCCGGTCTTCACGACGGCGAGCGCGTCCAGGTCGAGGCTGCGGATGACCTGTCCCGCAAACGAGTCCTGTGCCAGCCGCGAGGCGAGCGCCTTCAGCAGATCAACCCACTTGCCCAGCATCATGTGGGGCGCCAGCACCGGCCGCGGCACCCGAGCGTCCGGCTCGCCGTGCAGTAGTTCGCCGAGCCCGATCGCGCCGATGAACCGGAGTGCGTCCTCCAACGCCGAGTGGCCGGCCCGCACCCGCAGGTTCGCCACCGCCTCCGACTCGTAACGCTGCAGGCCGAGCGCCACCGGCAGTGGTAGATGCTGCAGATCGCGGCGGCTTTGCCGGCCTAGATCGGCCAGAACCTCCTCGACAACGGTAACGAGCTCCTCGGCCGCGTTCGCCTTGGTCACGTACTTGGTGGCGCCCGCGTTGAAGGCCACTCTCGCCTGGTCGAAGCCTCCCTCGCCAGAAAGCACCACCACCGGCACCCGGTGGCCCTCTTCCTGCAGACGCCTCAGCAGCCACAGCCCACCCCAGGTATCGGGCGGCATCTGCAGATCGGTGACCACGACGTCGTAATGTCCGGCGCCAAGCCGGGTCAGCGCGCTCTCACCGTCGTGAGCGATCTCGATCTGGGCGCCAATCGGATCGAGGTGCCCGGCCATCGTACGAGCGACGTTTTCTTGGTCGTCTACGAGCAACACCCGGACTTTGCGCCGGGGACTCACCCCCGCCTGCGGCGCCGGGGGCGGTATTTGGCCGGGCGCATTGGAATCTGTCACGTCTTCGCACGGTAGGTCGATGATCCAGCGCTGGCCGTCCGCCCTTGGGTCATCGGAGATCGTGGCGCCCAACCGGCGCAGATCCATGCGTACCAGCCACAGCCCCATGCCCGAGCCGTGCACCTTGGTGCTCGTCACAGTCTCGTCCCGCCAGAACATCTCGCGGATCTCGTCGGGCAGCCCCGGGCCGTCGTCGTGCACAACGAGGAACACGTGGCCCGGCTCGGTGTACCAGTCGACGATGATTCGGCCGCCGTTCGGCATCGCCTCGACAGCGTTCTTAATGAGGTTGTCCAGAACTCCCCGCAGCAGCGACGGCGAGAGGGCGACCTTACAATGGCCGGACTTGGCGGGCGCGATCAGCCGTACCCCTGCTATCTCTTTGATCTCCAGAACCTTGGCGGCGCAGTACTCATCGATCCAGCGGCCCAACTGAACCGTCTCTTTGTCGGCATCCGCCAGCGCTTGGTTGGTGTGGTCCAGGTGGTCGGCCAGGCGGACGGCGGCCTCGTGGTGTCGGGCGGCATCGGCGAGTCGGTGAAAGCGCGTTACCCGGTCGTTAGCCACCGCCGCCTTCTGCGCGACGTCCTCCATGCCGATCAACTCGTTTTTCAGCCGGTGCAGGACGTTCGCCAAGATCTCGACGCCGTCACGGTCCCGGGAGCCGTGAAATGCGAGCCTGCCGGCCGCCGTGAAGGACCGGTCGGCAGTGTCGGGAGCGTAGGTGGCGCTCAGCGTCTGCGTGTCCGCTCCGGCGAAGGCCCCAAGGCCGGGCGCCATCTCGGCGAGCAGGTCGACCAGAGTGCGAACGCGATCGGCCGCGCCCGGGACCGTGCTCGCGCATTCAACTCGGACTCCGTCGGGAAGCCGTCGGAACCGGACCGTTCCAGCGGACGTGTCAGGGAACTCCCGGAGCAGTTCACCGATGGCGGCGGCGTCGACCGCGAAGAAGAGCGACACGGACTCGGGACCTTGCACCGGCCAGGATCCGACGATTTCGTCTACCGTCTTTTGTTCCCGGGCGGCGCCAGCCCTTAGGGCGCCGGCTACCGCCAGAAGGAGGTGCCATTGGGGTGCCTTCCGAACCACGACGCTGCCTTCCGGGTCGAGATCGCGCACCCAGGCTGCCAGAACCCGCAACGCCTGCTCCAGCTTTGGCCGCGAGCGTGCATTCACAGCGTTGCCGTAGACGGTCACCAAATGGTCGAAGAGCTCGTCGTCCAGCGGGCCGGTCAGCGAGTCAGCCTCCTCCGCCCACGCGAGGAAGTCGTTGAGCTCGTCACCCGAGGCGGCCAGCAGGCCCAGCCCCAGAACCCCTTCCTCAATACAGCGCCGGAGATCACGGCCGCGCAGCACCGGCAGACGCCGAGCCAGGCACAGCAGGAGCAGCATGCTCTCCTCCCGCTCTGTTCCGACGGCGGCCCGGAGGTCCGGTCCTAGGGTAAAAAGTCGGTACAACCGCTCTGCGGCCAGCCGGGTGGTCTCTTTCTTCCCAGGCGTCGGAGGGCCGGTCCGAACGAGTTCGAGCTCGCCGATACGGACGGTAAGGGTGGCCGTGAACCGGGAATCGTGCGCGGGGCCAGCGGAGGTATAGGTGGAGAAGGCCTCGCCACCGAAGGTGGCACAGAGACGCTGCAGCCGGCTCAACTCGTCAAGCCCCTGAGCAAGGGTCTCCCGCAGTATCCAACCTCGCAGCGTTTCCGGCAGGCCGGCTTCGCCGAAGCGCCAGGCGACCGAGGCAATCGCCTGAAAGGCTTCTGCCTTCATGCGGGGCTTACACTCGGTTTCGCCGCGGCCGCGGAGCACGGCCGATTCCGGCACGAGCCGGTCGAACATGTCGACGTAGCAGCGCTCCGGCAACGAATGGATCCCGCCATCCTCCGGTCCGGGCTTGAGCGTGCGGCCCAGCAGGTTGCGCGTGAACTCTGCGGCCGACACCGCCCTGATGACGTAGGACCCGTGGTTGGCCAGCAGTTCGTAGTCGATCTGCCGGGCCTGGCGGACCAACGACTGGTTCTCGTAAGCCCATGACTTGTGAGTGAGTGCCTGCTGCAGGTAGGCCCGGCGTTCTGGAGTGATGCGGAGAGTGATGGCCAGTTCGGCGACCGTGCGGTTCCACTGGCCCTGACCCGGCGGGTAGTGACGGGGCTCCCCGGCGAGCCGCGAGATCGAGCGGCCGCCGACGCGCGCGATGATCTCACCGTAGAGGCCCGCGTTGCGCAGGTAGTCCTGGACCGCCAGATCCTTTGCGCCGGTTCGTTTCGAGAACTCGCCGCGCCCGCGCCGGCCCCGGTCGTCGACGATCTCCACAATGAAGGTCCGATGGTGATCCGGGCCCTCCTGATGGTCCTTAACCGTCAGCTGCTGAACCGGCACGGAGCGGGTCAGCTCACCCCACCAGTTGATGCCGTCCATGAGCACCTGCTCGAGTGCCTGCTCGTAGACGTCCGCCACCAGGCGCTTGACGATGGTGTAGCCGCCGAGGAGCACCACCACACCGAGGACCTGGTGCATAACGTCCTCAGCTAGGCGCGACGTGCTCCGCCGGTTCGGCTCCTCGCCCTTGCCCAGGTTCATCGACTCGACGACAGCCAGATTGCCAGCGACCCGCTGGGCGACCCGCCCGGGCATGTGCGCGATGACACGGTTCTGCCTGCTGACCTTGTCCGGACGAGTGCGCTCCACGACCAAGTCGGCCACCGCGAGCGCCAGATGGGTGGCGCCGACCTTGCCCAGTGCCGCCAGTGCGGTGGCCGAGATCGGCGCCCGGCCAATCTCGTAAAGGAAAGTGGAGTGACACGCTGCAAGCCGCAACCAGCGCGCGCGCAGCGGATCGTCATCGATCCGCCAACCTCGCTTGGCGAGTTCGGCGACTAGCGCGTCATTGAGCGGCACATCATCCGCCGCCAGAGCCGGGTCGGGAAGAGAGGCGAGGGCGGGTCGGGGCATGCCGGCGGAGTCCTCCAAGTCGCGCGTGGGTCGGGCAACTCTAACCCTCTCCTTTTGGCCGACCCAGCTCACGATCTTGCTGCTCCTTTTGACTACTGCTGGGTTTCGGCCGCCTCCGAGGGTTGCATGCCGCGAGGTTACGGCTATGGCGTCTCCGGCGGGGCGCTCCGGCTCCAGGATGGCCGGAGGCGGCCGCAGGCTCTGAGGGTGGTTGCGGTAGGCCATCCTGTCTGCCATCGACCCCGGGCAAGCCGAACAGACCACCGTCTGATCCGCCGGCGTCCGCACGAGCCGCCGAGGTTCGCTTGACATGGCGGGCCGGGCGGCGGCCCGCTTCCCGTCGGGCAGGTCGATGGCGGACAGGATGGCGGATGCGTCTGGAGAGGAGCGCCCGGCGGATCCCACGGTCAGCGGCGTGGATTCGGCGTTGGCAAAGAAGTTCGCCGCAATCTCCAGCAGGACGGCGATGATGAGCAGGGACGGCTGAAGGGCGATGGGTGGACGTCGACTCGGTCGCACCGATCCCCCCACCAATGATCCCCCGTCGGATCACGGTAGCGGGTATGCAGTCGCATCGATATGCCGTGGAAGCACCTTGGAAACGCCTCTTCGCTGTGCGTGCCTACACCCGCCGGTGTCCAAGTCCTGAACGGCTCGGACGGCTTCGTCGCAGTGGCGGTGGTCTCCCGTTCACTTCCAGCTCGGTGGTAAGGCGAGCCGCTTCCGGTCCTGATCGGCAGTTGCAGGCAGCGGCACGGTAACCGTGCGGCGGCATGGTTTGAGCTGACGTTGGGCGAGTACCGATGCTGCTCGCAGCAGAGGGACGCCCACAAGCAACGTCTGCTGGTGCTGCTGACGGGGAGGTGATCGCGTGCTGCGTGAAGAGGGAGAGTTAGCCGGATCGGCAGGGGAGGCACTCGAAGGTGGTCAGCTGCGCGCCCTTCGCTACGAACAGCCCGATGGCCTTCTTGCCCGCGGGTTGCCGCTTCCGAATCTTGCACGGAGCGTCAAACCTCAGGCGACAGTTTGTGCGGTCACATCAGTTGATGCCAGCGGTCGCCTGGCCGACCGCAGGCCCCTCCAAGCCCTCGGATGGTGCGCCGGACGGGCTGTCGATGTCACCGGTAGGGACACCGCGATCACGGCGGCCGCGCGGCGTGGCGGGCGGTGCACGATCAGCCGTTCTGGTCACCTGGTCCTGCCAGCCTCGGTACGGCGAACCTGCCGCATCGGACCGGGCCATCGCCTCCTGGTACTGGCATACCCGGACCGCGCTCTGTTGGTGGCGTACACGATGAGCGCCCTGGATCTGATGGTCTCGCGTTACATCGGCGAGCATGAGGCATCGTGATGGGATCCGCCTTCAGCGGGGGCGACGAATTGGCGGCGGCCCGGCTGCTCCTGGCGCGGCTAGGGGTAACGCCCGAGCAACTCCTGACGGTGCCGAGCGTGCCTCGAGTCGTTCCCACCTTCGACGAGTACATTGACCGCGTCTCTGAAGCCGTAACTGTGGGTACCGGGCGGGTGTACGGCACCTACTGGAACCGGGTGCGAGAGGTCTGGGGCAGCAGGCGCTTGGACGAGCCGAGCCCTCTGGAAATCAGGCAGCTTGCCGAGCGGATGAAGGAACAACTGGTAGTACGACGGAACTCGCGCGGTGGGCGGACAGCCGCCGAGCACCTCATCTCCTCCCTCAGGTGCCTCTACAGCTACGCGGAAGCCGACGGACTCATCGCCGAATCCGCCAACCCGGCCAAGCGGGTACCGAAGCCACGACGTTTGGCCAGCACGAGGCGCGCCCTGTCCGAGACGCAGCTTGCCTCGATCAACGAGGTCGCGGCCACCACCGGAAACGATCCTGAGCTCGACACCCTCGTATTGCGCCTGCACATCGAGACCGCGTGTCGGAGGGGCGGAGGGCTCGCTCTCCGGCGGGCGGACCTCGATACGGAGCAGTGCATGGTTCGGCTGCACGAGAAGGGCGAGACCGTACGGTGGCAGCCCGTCTCACCGACGTTGGCCAGTCAACTCGCGCAGCATTCTGACGATCGAGGTGGTGGCGATCCGACCGAGCGGCTGCTCAGGTATCGCAACGGTCGGCCGATCACGAGCCGGCGCCACGACCATCTGTGGCAGCGCGTTGGTGGGCACCTGCCCTGGGTGGCTACCCAGCAGGTCAGCACTCACTGGCTACGCCATACGACTTTGACCTGGGTGGAGCGAAGCTTCGGCTATGCCGTAGCCCGAGCGTTCGCAGGTCACAACGGAAGGTCCGATGCGGGGACGACCAGCACCTACGTGCGAGCAGACGTCTACGAAGTCGCCCAAGCTCTGGCAGCGCTTACAGGCGAGTCGCACCCGCTGTTGGCAGCAGCGGTCAGAGCGCCTTGGGGCAAACACCTAGGGATCAACCCAATTGGCGGATACGGTCGATAGGGGTATATCGGTGATCATCCGGGTCCAGGGGAGTGAGGCGAAGGGGTGCATGACGGAAGCCAGCAGCTAAGCCGTCCAGATGATGTGCCGGTGGTCGCAGAGGGTCCGAAGGTCGGCACCCCCCAGGACGCCTGATCGGCGACCTGGTCGGCCGCTGTCCGGACGCCGGCGAGGGCCGTCGCGGTGGTGAACGCGAGGGCGGCGGCGAGGCGTAACCCCGGGGATGAGGTCCGCGGCACCGGTGGCCCGAAGCCGCTCGCGGGAACCGCCGGCCAGCACGTTCGCTGCGTCGGCCGGCGTCGGCCAGCGACCTTCAGGGCCTGACAAAATCGAGGTACGTTCCGACGATCTCGGCGCCCCGGGTCTGCCGGTGGCTTACGGGGTACGCGTGTACCAGCGGCCGGTAGCGGCGTTCGAGCTCGCTCATGCGATCCCTCCCACGGCCTGTGGCGCGAGCCGAGTGGAGCGGGAAGGACCACGCAGTCGGGTAGCGGCCGCCTCGACGTTGCGGCGCAGTCGTGCGGTCTCCTCGACCAACACGGTGTCGCCAGCCGGGGAGAGGCGGTAGTAGCGGTGCAGCCGTCTGCCGACGATTTCCTCCCGATGAACCTCGACCATGCCCGTGTTGACGAGCCGGTCCAGCGCGCCGTTGAGGGTGCCGGGGCGCAGCGAAAGTCGACCTTAGGAGAGGGCGGCCACCTCGCCGATCATGCCGTAGCCGTGCATCGGCTCACCAGCCAGCGCGGTCAGGATCAGGAAAGTCGTTTCCCGCAGCGGTGTGTCCACCTCTGCAATGCATCGGCCACGAAGCTATTGCCGCTTGCTCTCGATACCTGGCAGCAGCGAAGATGCGGCATCAGCCCCGACAGCGGAAACAGTGATGCGTAATTCTTTGATGGACCGTGCGCCAGGTAACCAGATCGACGTCATCCTGACTCACCTTCGCCACCAACAGATGCTCCGCACCATGATCGGATTGATCGCGGACCTGCGTCGTTGCCGGCTGGCGGCGGATCTGTACGAGTTTCAGGAGCAGCTGTTCCGGTTGGTGCTGGAAGTCGAGCAGCGTCGCAGCGAGATCAGCCGCGTAGTCAAGCGACTCAAGAAGCCGGGTGGGAGGGTGCCGCGCGATGCGCCCGAGCTGGGCACGGAGCTGGACCCGTCGGACCATGATTCGTGGCTGCTGGAAGCCGAAGTCTTCGAGCGGATCTGGCGACAGCTCAAGTCGATCGGCGATGCCCTTGCCTGGCGGGCATTCGGATACGACCGCCGTATCATCGTGGCCCTGTCCCGCAACGACTCTCCCGGGCTCATGTACGGCAAGGACGGCTTGGCCAGAGAGCGCGAGTTGATCGAAGGGGCCTGGCGCGACAGCCGTCAGTTCGTGCTGCATCACGACCTCACGGCTGCGCTGCGAGTGGGCGACCTCAGCGTATTCCGAGACGACGGTAGCGTTCTGCTGCACGAGGTCAAGTCCAACAGCAACCGTCGAATCAAGAGGCAAGATCAGCTACTGGTTGACACGTCCATGGTCCTCGCGGGCGAGGGTGCACTCCTGCCCAGCGGTTTCACCCCTATCCGCACGCAGATCCCGCTCGTCACGAACATGCGTGGACTGCGTGAGGTACTCGGCTTGGCGCACGAACGTACCGGCATCCAGGGCGGTGTCGTCTCGCCCGGCCGGGCCGTCGTCGCGGCAAGCCAATACACGGCCACCCGCCATTACCGCGAAGACACCTTCGGCGATCGCTTCTCGGCCGAACTCGCCCGCTGCCAACGCAAGATTGGGATGGGTTCCCACGGGCACAACCTGACCATGACGAGCCTCGACTCGGTCGCACGCTGGCCCACCCGGCCGCCGTGGGCCATCTATCCGGTAGCACCCGAGGTCGCCGCCAGCCTTACCGCCGACGCGATGTTCTTCTTCGTCTGCATGTCGCCCGACGTAATCATCGACCGACTCTCCAACGTCGGCGTGCGAGCTGAGTGGATGCAGCCACTCGACGGCTCGGAAGAATGGACAAAGCCGCTGCTGCGGGTCATGTCCGCCAGCGGCAATCGAATGCTGTTCACATCCCTGACTCCGGAGGCTATCGCCGGCCTCCTGCTGGAGTTTATAGACCTGCGCAGCTGGTGCCGTCAGGTGGCCCTGATGCTCACAGGCGATGTGCCCGCCGGTACCCGGCCCTGGCCGTGTTTCAGTGACGAGTACAAGGTCTGGGCGTGAGAGCGCGAACGACCCACATTGGGCGGGACTCAGCGGGGGCGCCTTCGCGGCAACCTTGCTCTTGACGCTGAACGAAGCCCGAGGGCATAGACCGAGACGAGTCGGCTGCCATGACCCATCGTGCTGCTAAGATTTGCGCATGAGCACCTATCTGGTGCATGGATGCTGGACGTGGGGGTTCAAGTCCCCCCTCGGACACGACCATTGCCCCACGGTGCGCGTTGAGATCCACTTCAGCGCGCACCGTTTGCGTTTCTGGCTGGTAGTTCAGTCGGAGGCCGAGTTGCCGGTAGACATCGACCTTGTCAGCGGTAGTATGCGTCGCCGTGGTTGTACTGGCCCTGCATGCGACGGTGGCAGGCTGCGCAGTAGATGAGGCCGCGGAACACGTAGGGGTAGCGGGTGCGCTGCCGGACGTGTTGTCCGCCGGCTCCTCGGCCCCGACGCTGCAGGATCGCTTGGGCCTGCTCGAAGGTCGCGTATACGAACACCAAGTATCGGTCCGCTGAACAGGGATGACATGGTGCACTCCCGAAGAGCCGACGACTTTCGGAGTCGGTCTTCACCGAGCGGCGGCGTAGGTCGGATCCTTGATCTGGCAGGGATCGGGTTCACGACTGCCTTGGGTGACCGAGGGCTCCTACGCTGAAATGTGTGGAAGATGTCGATGACGCCCGCGAGCTCGTTGAGCAGCGGATGCGCGCCACGGGGTTCGAGGAGGACATCCTCGACAAGGTCTTGGATCTGCTGGAACGCTTCGACACCGATCGGGAGAAGCTGTTCGAGGAGATGCTCTCCAAGCTGGAGCAACCGGGCTATGACGGCCTGACCGACCGGTGGGAGACCAACTGCGAGCAGGCCGACGCGCTGATGGAGCGCCTCGAATCGGACATCCGGTCGGTGCTGGAGGACAGCCAGGCCAACGCCATGTCCGTCGACGAACGGTGGACCGCGGTCGGCCCGCGTGACTTCCTCGCCGGGGAGCGCAAGATCTGGGCGCAGGTCGCCCGGCTCGACGTCCCCGAGGTCGCCACGCTGATGAGCAAGGTCCTGGAGGCCGACCTCGCGCTCATCAAGAAGTGCGAGGAGGACCTCAAGAACGCGCGCAGCAACGACGCGATCGTCGAGCAGCTGCTCCTCAAGAACTTCGGCTCCATCCAGGACACGGTCAAGAGCCTGCTCGTCAAATACCTCCCGACCTCGGGCGCCCGCCTGATCGTCCTCTTCATGAAGGACCCGTCGTCCAAGGAGGCCGCCAACGAGGCGATCAAGAACTTCGAGAAGCTCACCGCGGAGAACCTCATGGCGGCCAAGCAGAAGCGTGCCGCGAAGCAGACGGTGGTCGACAACATCAAGCTGCTGACCGCGGCCCGCGAACAACTCGACGAGGACTGGATTGACAAGCTCTTCGCCCGCGGCGCCGAGGCGGCGGGGAACTGGCGCGGCATCGGCGCGTCCGGCGACTACCGGGCCACCGACTGGGACTGGATGAAGGAGAACGTCCTCGACCGAGGGCTCGACACGCGGGCCGAGGCGGCCAAGGAGCAGTCCAGCAAGCTCTACGACGAGCTCTTCCCCACGCTCGTGGAGGAGAGCACCAACGCCTTCGCCCAGCTGACCGATGATCCGGGCACGCTGGCGAAGTTCAACGAGGAGCTGGCGAAGGCCTCGGCATCCCTGGAGTCGCTGCTGGCGACCGAGGAGGAATACGTCAGGGATCTGGCCGAGGGACCCTACAAGCAGACGGGTCTCGCCGCGTTCGCCCAGGTCAGAGACGCGGTCAAGGTGGGCTTCAAGCTGCTCGCGGACAAGACGGAGGAAGCCGACGACGAGGTGAAGAAGTCATGACCGACCTTTTCGTCGCGGCTGGCGGCCCGGTCGGAGACGGCACCCGGGCCCGGCCGTTCCACGACCCGTGGCTCGCCCTGCGGCAGGCTGCGCCCGGCGACCGCATCCACATCGCGGCGGGCACCTATACCGGGCGCGGTGAGCGCTCCTCGTGGGTCGTCGACACCCCCGAGCTGACAGTGCTCGGCGGATACAGCCCCGACTTCGCCCGCCGTACCCCCTGGCAGACACCGACGGTCTTCGCGGCAAAGGCCGGCCTGCGCGTCCCGAACGAGCCGAACATGCTCCAGGGCATCGGCGGCCACGACGGCCTCGTCCTGGACGGGCTGTTCTTCGACGGGGCCGGGCGCGACGACTACGACGAGCAGGGCGGCCTGCGGCGCGCCTCCTACGGGGACGGCCCGCTGGTGAGCCTGCGCGGCGAGCGCATCACCGTCCGCGACTGCGGCTTCGCCAACGGCAGCTCCGGCGGCGTCGAGCTCGGTGGCGACTCCGCGGTCTTCGAGAACAACATCGTCGTCAACTGCGTCGGCCTCAGCCTGCTCACCGTCCGTGACGGCGCCCCCGAGACCCCGGCCGCGGTAAGCCGCAACACCTTCGCCTTCGCCCACGACGACTCCGACCCGCCGCGCGGCTCCGGCGCCGACCGGGCCGTCGGCGTACGGGTCGGCGGCGCTGCCGCGATCGCCGACAACGTGTTCGTCGGCTGCGGCAACGCGGCCATCGCCTGCCTGCGCGACGTCGGACAGATCGCCATCGACCGTAACCTGTTCTTCGCCACACCGCGCGACATCGTGCGCAGCCGGGTGCCGGGCGCGGAGGCCGAGCTCACCGAGGAGTACGCCGCGGAGCTCGAAGACGTCGGCCTGCGCTCCGCGACCGGCAACACCGTCGGCGACCCGCAGCTGACCGGGCTCCCGGCGGCGTGGCTCGACGGGTACACGGTGGACACCGCCGTCACGTACGAGCGCCCGCCGACCGCCGCCCTCAACGCGCTGCGGAAGTCGGCCGGCCTCGGCGAGCTGCCGTCCACATCAGACCATGATGTCCAGCGGCCCGTCATGCGCCGGCTCGCCCCGGCCGAGGTGCTCGCCCTCGCGGTCGGCGCGGAGTCGGGCGCGCACCCCGCCGACCTGGCCGCGCCGGAGCCGTTCACCGAGCTCCCGGCCGGTCCGGCATACCAGGCCGTCGACTGGGCGCGGCTCTACGAGGCCGACCCGGCGCTCGCCGGAACCCCGGTGCAGGTGCGGGCCGGGGTCGGCTTCGACCAGAACACGCAGGTCCTCCCCGAGCTCGCGGAGACGCACATCGGGGTCGCCGTCTACGAGCCCGGCACCGACAACACCCCGTGGTGGGCGCTCGCCCCGCGCTACGGCCTCGTCCATCACCAGACTGAGGAGGCCGTACGGTATTCGCGCGGCCTCGACGTCGAGTCCACGTACCTGCTCCGCGGCACGTACCGCCTCACGCCGCCCGGCGGGCGTCAGAGCGCCACCATCGTCCTCGACTCCCTCGCGCCCGTGCTCGACATCACGGCCCCCGAGCCGCCCCGGCCGGCCGGGCGCGACTGGTTCGTGCGGGCCGGATCCTCCGGCGGGGACGGCAGCCGCGAGGCGCCGTTCCGCGACCCGTTCCAGGCCCTCGAAAAGGCCGCCGAGGGCGACCGCATCCTCGTCGCCGCAGGTGAGTACACGGGCCGCCTGCGGTCGGGCACGTGGCGCATCCCCGTACGCAACCTGACGCTGCTGGGCGGGTGGGACGCCGAGTTCGCCGCGCGCGACCCCTGGCGACACCCGGTGCGCTTCGTGCTCACTCCGGAGACCAAGGCGAAGGGCATCTTCGGCGATCCGGTGCTCACCGGCGAGGACTCGGGGGAGGGCCTCATCCTCGACGGGTTCATGTTCGACGGGGCGACCTACAACGCGTACGCCGACAGCGGCGCCCTCGACGCGGGCCATTCCCAGTCGGCGGCGCTGCTCGACCTGCGCGGCGGCAGCGGCGGCATCACCGTACGCAACTGCGTCTTCGCCAACGCGGCGTACTGCGCCGTGCGGCTCAGCGCGGCGTACGGGACGTTCGAGAACAACGTGGTCGTCAACACGAGCGGCACCGCCGTCCGTATCCAGGCACCCGGCGCGGGCCCCTGGGCCATCTGCGGCAACACGGTCCTGTTCGCCGCCGACCCCACCGGCCGGGCCTCGACCGGGCAGTCCACGACCGGCTGCCTGCTGGACATCTCCGGCCGGGGTGTCATGCGGGTCGAGGCCAACGTGCTCGCCTTCGCCGACAGCATCGCCGTCCGCGCGACCGTGCCCGGCCAGAACCTGCTGCTCGACGGGAACGTGCTCGCCGCCAACCTGTACGCCGACCTCCACGACGGCCGCCACGTGCTCGTCGACGCCGAGAACCGCGACCGGGTGTTCCGCGACGCCCCGTTCGGCGCTCAGACCGGCACCCGGTTCGAGCTGCCGGCGGTGCCGGTCGACGCCGCGTACGCCCACCAGGCCGTCGGCCGCCTCTCGGCGCTGGCCGCCGCGATGCCGAAGGACGGGCTCAACGCCGCCGCGGCGGCGCTCGGCGTCTCAATTGCGGCGCCGAAGACGGAGGCACCCGTCGAGGCGGCGCCCCCGGAGCCGAAGAAGGAGCCGTCAGTCGCCGACCTGCTCGCGGACCTCGGCCGGGCCCGCGAGGCGTTCGAGGCGAAGGACGCGTCCCCGCCGGCCACAGACACTCCGCTGTACTGCCCGGTCTATCCGGTCGAGGCGGCGCTGAGGCTGGCCCTCGACGCCCCGCCAGGCGAACCCGGTGCCCACGCCCCGACTTCATGATCGAAGAGCTTGTTCCGGCCACAAGCCGCGGGCGGCGCTTCAGGTGGAGGTGCGTTTCCGCCACGCCCGCAAGCGGTCACGCAGCCAGTGGTAGCTGGCCTTGGGCGTACGGGATCCGGTGCCGTAGTCGACGTGGGCCAGACCGAAGCGGGGCCCGTACCCGCGGGCCCACTCGAAGTTGTCGATGAGCGACCAGTAGAAGTACCCCCGCAGATCGAGCCGGTCGTCGACGGCGGCCGCACGGGCCGCCGCCGCCAGGTGCCCGGCTACGAACGAGATCCGTTCCGGGTCCGGCTCGGGTCCGTCCCGCAGGTCGGCGCAGCCGTTTTCCGTCACGTACACGGCAGGCAGGCCCGGGTAACGGTCCGCGAGCCCGGTCAGGGTGTCGAACAGCCCTTGCGGCTCCACCGGCCAGCCCAGGTCGGTGGTGGGCAACCCGTCCGGCCGTAGCTGCCGGACCCCGATGTCGAACGCGCTGCGCAGCGCCGGGTCGGGCTGCTCGTACGGGGCGTCGGCGACGTGCACCCGGTAGTAGTAGTTGACACCGAGGAAGTCCAGCGGCGTGGAGATCACCGCCAGGTCACCGTCCCGGCGAAACGACAGATCGCTCACCCCGGCGTAGAGCCGCTCGAACCCGGGCGGGTACGCGCCGCCCAGCACCGGATCCGTGAACTGCCGGTTGAGCATGAGGTCCTGCCGTTCCGCCGCCGCCCGGTCGGCCTCGGTATCGCTGGCCGGCACGGCGGGGGAGAGGTTGAGCGTGATGCCGACGCGCGACCGCGGGCCGGCGGCGGACCGGACTGCGGCGACCGCCCTGCCGTGCCCGAGCAGCAGGTGGTGGGCGGCGGCCAGAGCACCATGTCCTTCGGCGGTGCCGGGAGCGTGCCGGCCCTCCGCGTAGCCGACCATCGACGAGCAGTACGGCTCGTTCAGCGTGATCCAGTCCTGGACCCGGTCACCGAGGACGCCCGCCACCGCGGCGGCGTACTCGGCGAACCACTCGGCGGTGTCCCGTACCCGCCAGCCACCCTCGTCCTCGAGCGCCTGGGGCAGATCCCAGTGGTACAGCGTGACGAACGGCCGGATGCCGTGCCCGCACAGGGCGTCGACGAGCCGGTCGTAGTAGTCGAGGCCCCGCCGGTTCACCGCGCCCCGCCCGGCCGGCATGACCCGTGGCCAGGCGACCGAGAAACGGTAGGCATCCACGCCGAGGCCGGCCAGCAGGTCCACGTCCTCCCGCCAGCGGTGGTAGCTGTCGCAGGCGACCGAGCCGGAGGTGCCGTCGTCGACGGCACCGGGGCGGCGGCAGAAGGTGTCCCAGATCGACGGCCCGCGGCCGTCCTCGTCGACCGCCCCCTCGATCTGGTACGCCGCTGTGGCCGCGCCCCAGATGAAGCCGGCCGGCAGGTCCGGCAGCTCGGGCAGGTCCGGCCGGGCTGCGGGCGCGGCGGCGCCTTCGGACGTGGTGGTCATCCCTTCACCGCCCCCTGCATGATGCCGTCGACGAGGTGCCGGCCGAGGAGCATGAAGACGACGAGGATCGGCAGCGTGGCGAGCAACGTGCCGGTCAGCGTCAGGGTGTAGTCGGTGGTGTAGCCGCTGGCCAGTGCGGAGAGCGCCACCTGCACGGTCGCGTTGTTCTGCAGCACGACCAGCGGCCAGAAGAAGTCGTTCCACGCCTGCATGAAGGTGAACAGCCCGAGCACCGCCGCGGCGGGGCGGGCCGCCGGCAGGACGATGTGCCAGTACAGGCCGAACGTGCTGGAGCCGTCGACGCGGCCGGCCTCCAGCAGTTCGTCGGGCACGGCGCGGCCGAGGTACTGGGTCATGAAGAAGACGCCGAACGCGGTTACCAGCCCGGGCACGATCACGGCGGTGAGGCGCCCGGTCCAGCCGAGGTCGGCCATCAGGATGTACAGCGGGATGATGCCGAGCTGGTGCGGCACCATCGAGGTCGCGATGGCCACGACGAGAAGCGCCTTTCGGCCTCGGAACCGCAGTTTGGCGAAGGCGAACCCGGCCAGGGTCGAGAAGAACACCACGGAGACGGTGATCGAGCCGCTGACGATGAAGGAGTTCACCAGGGCCCGGCCGAAGTCGGTCGTGTCGAACACGCGCGCGATGTTGTCGAAGAGGTGCCCGCCGGGCACCAGGGCCGGCGGCACCTTCGTGACGGCTTCGCTGGTCTGCGAGGACACGACGATGGACCAGTAGAGCGGGAAGACCGACCCGGCCACGACCGCCAGCAGGGCGCCGTAGCTCCAGACCGAGCCCTTGCGTGGATACCCGAAGCTCCGGCGCCGGTGGGACCGGCGTTGCGGCGGCGAGGGTGTGGTGCCGGTCTGTGTGGGGTCCGCGAGGGTGGTCACGGCATCCTCCTCAGTCCTCGTCCTTGGCGATGCGCCGGGTGAGCAGGAAGTTGATGATCGCGAAGATGGCGATGACCAGACAGAGCGTCCACGCGACCGCCGAGGCGTAGCCGAAGCGGAACTCCCGGAACCCCTGCTCGTACATGAACAGGGCGACGGTCTGGAACTGCCGGTCGGAGCCGCCGGTGGGCGTCTGGGAGCTGGCGAACAGCAGGGGTTCGGCCATGATCTGCAGGCCGCCGATCGTCGAGATCACCGTGGTGAAGATGATCGTCGGCCGCAGCATCGGGACGGTGATCCGCCTGAACTGCTGACCCTGCGACGCACCGTCGAGGTCGGCGGCCTCGTACAGGTGGTGCGGGATCGCCTGCATCGAGGCGAGGTAGATGAGGGCGTTGTAGCCGGTCCACCGCCAGGCGACGATGAACGAGATGGCCAGGTGGGAGCTCCAGGTGTTGGCCTGCCAGTCGATCGGGCCGATGCCGACGAGGCCGAGCGCCCAGTTGACCATGCCGAAGTCGCGGCCGAACAGCTGGGTGAAGACGATCGTCACCGCCACGATCGAGGTGACGTTGGGCAGCAGCACGCCCATCCGTAGCGCGGTGCGGGCCCGCAGCCGGTGGTTGAGCAGGTGGGCGATCCAGAGCGCGGCGAGCAGTTGCGGCACGGTGGACAGCACCCAGATGCTGAGTGTGTTGCCCAGGGCGTTCCAGAAGTACGCGTCCTGCAGCATCTCGCGGTAGTTCGCGAGGCCGACCCAGCGGTGCGACCCGGAGTCGAGCAGGTCCCAGTCATTGAACGAGACGTACGCCGTGTACAGCAGCGGGAACAGCCCGAACGCGGCGAACAGCAGGAAGAACGGCAGGATGTAGAGGTAGGGCGAGCCCTTGGTGTCGAGCCGGCTCAGGCCGGCCCGCCGGGCCTGGTGGAGGTAGGTGGCCATCGTCGATCCTTCGTCGCCGGGGGCCGCCGGCGGTCAGGGGCGACCGCCGGCGGCGCGGGTCGAGTTACTTGGCGAGGCGCTCGACGTCGCTGACCATCTGCTTCCAGGACTCGTCGGAGCTCTGCTTGCCCTGTTCGATGCGGACGAGGGCGTCGCGGATGGTGGTCTGCACGTCTCCGGCTCGCGGGCCCTGGTACTGGGGCTTGAGTTGCTTTGCCGCGGTGGTGAAGAGCTGGCCCACCGGTGCGTTGTTGAAGAAGGCGTCCTTGTACTGGGCAATGTCGGGCTTGTCGTACAGAGCCGGGATGGACGGCAGGTTGCCCCGCGCGGTGAACACCTTGGCCTGCTGTTCCGGGGCGGTCAGCCACGCCGCGAGCTTCTTGGCCTCCTCGACGTGCTTGCCCTGCTTGGGAACGGTGAGGTACGAGCCGCCCCAGTTGCCGCCGCCGCCCGGCACGCTCGCCACGTCCCACTTGCCGGCGGCGTGCTTCGCCTGGTCCTTGATCTTGGTCATCATCCAGGCCGGACACGCGATGGTGGCGAACTGGTCCTTCGCGAAGCCGTTGTTCCACTCCTGCGAGCTGCCGATCAGCTTGGCCGACAGGTTGCTCTGGATCGCCTTCACCGTCAGGTCCCAGGCCTTTCGGACATCGGGGCTGGTGCCCACGACGATGGCGTTGTCCTCGTTGTAGTACCCGACCGGGGCCTGGCCGATGATGGCGTTGAACAGTTGGCCTCCGCCATCGAAGAAGGCGCTGCCGGCCGGGGCCTTCGCCGCGTACCGCTTGCCGAACTCGATGTACTGGTCCCAGCCGCTGCCCCAGGCGGCCGACACCTGGTCGCGGTCGAACGGCATGCCGGCCTTCTCGAACAGGTCACGCCGATAGCAGATGGCCAGGCCGCCGAC
This sequence comes from Micromonospora sp. NPDC049151, assembly GCF_040648395.1. NCBI lineage: Bacteria > Bacillati > Actinomycetota > Actinomycetes > Micromonosporales > Micromonosporaceae > Micromonospora > Micromonospora sp. NPDC049151. The sequence goes on along the minus strand of NZ_JBEZDP010000002.1, from coordinate 455,471 downwards.
GTCGGTGCCGTACCCGATCTGCTTGCCGTCCTTGGCCAGCGACGCCGCCCACTTCCAGTCGAGGTACTCGGACTGGCGGTCCTTGCCCAGGTCCACGAAGAGGTTGCCCCGCTCGCGCATCTGCGCGATGAAGCCCGTGTCGACGCCCTCGATGTCGCCCGCGCCGGAGCCGGTGGCCAGGTGGGTGATCAGGTCGCGATGATGGTCGTTGTAGGCGGCCGTGCGCTCCTGGATCGTGATGTTCGGATGCGCCTTCTGGTACTCGGCGTACAGGTCCTGGTACCCGAAGTTGCCGAACAGGTTGACATTCAGGGTGATCTTTTCGTTGCCGCCGCCGGAGCCTCCCTCGGTGCCGGTGCCACACGCGGTCAGCAGTACTCCGGCGGCCAGGGTGGCCGCCGCCAGTCGCAACAGTCGGTTTGGGTGCATGTGAGGGAACCCTTTCGTGCGATGTAACCGGTTACCTGAAACCGGTTACATTGTCGGCGAAGCGATGGTGGTAGGGGTGGGTGGAATTGGATGAAGATCGGATCCGGCCGAGTTGCGGGCGACCGCCAGCGAGCGCCTTTCCTGGGAAGTGTGAACGGGTTCGGCTAGGGGGTGTCAAGTTACGAAACGATAACGGTCGATGCGGGTTGACCGGCGGACATCGCTGGCGCTACGGTCGTGAAACCGGTTACAGAGAAGGCACCACATTGACCACTATCAGGGAGCTGGCGCGCCGCTCCGGCGTGTCCGTCGCCACCGTGTCCCGCGTCTTCAACACCCCCGAGGTCGTCAGCCAGCACACCCGCCAGCGCATCCTCGACCTGGCCGCCGAGATCGGCTACCTGCCGAACGGGTCGGCCCGGACGCTCGCCACGAAGAAATCCAACATGGTGGGCCTGGTGTGGGACACCGACCATCGCCGCCCTGGATGGCGCCACCCATTCCTGCAGGAGATCCTCGTCGCGCTCAAAACGGCGCTCAGCGCGCACGGGCTGAACCTGCTCATGCTCGCCGGCCACGACGCGGCGGGGCCCGACGACGGGCAGCGATACGTGCGCGCCGTCCGCCAGCACAACCTCGACGGCGCCGTCATCATCGACAACGGCACCCGGGACCCAGCCGTGCTCGCCCTCGTCGAAGCCCAGGTGCCGTGCGTCGCTCTCGACCTGCGGGTCGACGGCCCGGCGTCGACCTACATCACCTCGGACAATGCCGGCGGCGCGGCGCTCGCCGTGCGCCACCTCGTCGAACGCGGCCACCGGCGCATCGCCACCATCACCGGCCCGCTGCGAACCTGGCCGGGAGCCGAACGGCTCGTCGGCTTCCGGGCCGCGCTGGCCGGGGCCGGCCTGCCGCTCGCCGACAGCCACGTCATCGAGGGAGACTTCTATCTCGACGGCGGTCACGCCGCGATGAACCGGCTGCTCGCCCTCGACGACCGCCCCACCGCAGTGTTCGTCGCCGGTGACGAGATGGCTGTCGGCGCGATGCGGGCGGCCCAGGCGGCCGGCCTACGGATCCCCGACGACATCGCGATTGTCGGTTTCGACGACATCGAGGTGGCCGCGCTGATCCCGCCCGGGCTCAGCACCGTCGCCCAGAACAAGCCCGGCTTCGGCACGGCCGCCGCCGAGGCGCTGGTCGCCATGCTGCACGGCGGCGACGACCCGCCCAAGCCGACCGTGTTGCCGACGACGCTTGTCGTCCGCGGCTCCACCTGACCCGAACCGCGCGACGTCGGCGCCGTGCCGCTCTGGATCGTGCTGCTGTTCGCGGTCGCTGTTGCCGGAGCCGCTGTCACCGACCCGCAACCGGGCCTGCCTCGAGCGTCACACCTGTGCCTGGGCGAGGTCGCGGCCGGGGGTCTAGCCGGCGGCCAAACAGTGATGTAGTCGGGCCATCCCTTCGTCGATGCGGTGCGCGTCGATCATGCCGTACCCGAAGATCACTCCCGGCGGATCGGGTGCCGCGGCGGCGATTTCCGGAAAGCTCGCCACGACGACGCCGGCAGTCCGGGCCCGGACGAGCGCATCGGCGGCGGTGGCCCCCCGCACCATCGCGCTCAGGTGCAGGCCGGCCGCCGACGGCACGACCCTGAGGTACGCCGACAGCGGGCCGGCGAGCGCAGCCGCGATGCGTTCGTGGCGCTGCCGGTACACCCGGCGGACCCGCCGCAGGTGCCGCGTGAACATGCCCTGCTCGAGGAAATCCGCCATGGCAGCCTGCAGGGGCAGGTTGGTGTGCCAGTCGGTGACGAATTTGGCGGCGTGCAGGGCGTGGCGTAGCGACGGCGGATGGATCAGGAAACCCAGTCGCAGCGTGGGCAGCAGGACCTTGGAGAACGATCCGACGTAGAGGACCCGGCCGCTGCGGTCGAGGCTGTGCAATGGTTCCAGCTGCTGTCTGGTGTAGCGGAACTCGCTGTCGTAGTCGTCCTCGACGATGGCCGCGTCATGCCGCCGGGCCCACGCGAGCAGCTCGACGCGCCGCCGCAGCGACAGCGCCACGCCGGTCGGGTACTGGTGGGACGGCGTCACATAGACGAGCCGTGCGTTCGCGGGCAGCGCGTCGACGATCAGGCCCTCCTCGTCGACCGGGACGCCGGTGACCCGGACGCCCTGGGCTTCCCATACGAGTTTCGCAGGTTCATAGCCGGGATTCTCGATCGCCGCCGTGGCGCCAGGTTCGAGCAGCACCCGCCCGACCAGGTCGAGCGCCTGCTGCACGCCGCAGGTCATCAGCACATCCCGCGGATTCGCCCTGATGCTCCGGGCCGTGCCCAGATGACGGGCGATGAGGGTACGCAGTCGGAAGTGGCCGGCCGGCTCGACAGGCATCCCGGTGCCGACGGCCGTCGGCCGGAACTGGTTGCCCAGGAGCCGGCGCCAGGCCGCGTACGGGAACAACCGCGTATCGGGCGCACCGACCCGGAAGTCGAACTCGGGTGCGTCGCCGAAATCGGGCGGCACCGGGATCGACGGCCACACGGCGCGCGGCGCGAACGTGCCAGAACCTGTTGCCCCCGCCGGTGACGATCCTCTACGGTCTGCTCAAGCGGTGGGCGGTGCGGTCCGCATCCGACCGACACCGCCGGGTGCTCGTCGCGCGGGCCGGGACGGTGGAGTCCCGGGCCACCCCGTCGGCGGCGTCGCGGCGGTCGTGTGACTCCCAGCTCGTACTCCGGGTGGTGCTGCCCGGTGTGGCTCCGCGCGGAGCCGACGGCGAGCGGGCCACGCCGATCCCCACCGGAGAATCCCGTGTTCCTCAGCCCGCACGAGCAGGACCGCCTGCTCGTCCACGTCGCGGCCGACGTCGCTCGCCGCCGCCGCGAGCGCGGCCTGCGACTCAACTATCCCGAGGCCGTCGCGATCATCGTCGCCTTCCTGCTGGAAGGGGCCCGCGACGGACGGTCGGTGGTCGACCTCATGTCCGCCGGCCGGACGGTGCTCGGCCGCGAGGACGTCCAGGACGGCATCCCCGAGATGCTGAGGGAGGTGCAGGTGGAGGCGACTTTCCCGGACGGTACCAAGCTCGTGACGGTGCACCACCCGATCCCGTGATCCCGGGGGAGATCCTGCCGGCGGCCGGCCCGGTCGAGATCAACGTGGGTCGGCCGGTGACCACAGTGGTCGTGGTAAACACCGCCGACCGTCCGGTGCAGGTCGGCTCGCACTACCACTTCGCCGAGGCCAACCCGGCCCTGATGTTCGACCGAGACGTCGCCTGGGGTCAGCGTCTCGCCGTTGCGGCGGGTACCTCCGTCCGGTTCGAGCCGGGCGTGAGCCGCACCGTCGAGCTGGTCCCGCTCGGCGGCGCACGCGTCGTGCCCGGTCTCCGCGGCGAGTGCGCCGGACCGCTGGACGAGGCGCCACCGACCGCCCCGGGAACGGAAGCGCCGACGACCGACGGGCCGGCGCGGTGAGCGCCGTACGGCGGGACCGCTACATCGACCTGTACGGGCCGACCACCGGCGACCGCATCCGGCTGGCCGACACGAGCCTCCTGATCGAGGTGGAGACCGACCACTGCGTGGGCGGCGACGAGGCGGTATTCGGCGGCGGGAAGGTGATCCGCGAGTCGATGGGCCAGTCACGGGCCACCCGCGCGGAGGGCGCCCTCGACACCGTCATCACCGGCGCGGTGGTGCTCGACCACTGGGGCGTGGTCAAGGCCGACGTGGGTCTGCGCGACGGGCGGATCGTGGCGCTGGGCCGGGCCGGCAACCCGGACACCATGCCCGGCGTCCACCCCGAGCTGGTCATCGGCCCGGCCACCGAGGTCATCGCCGGCAACGGCCGGATCCTCACGGCGGGCGCCGTCGACACGCACGTGCACTTCATCTGCCCGGAGATCGTCACCGAGGCGCTGGCCAGCGGCGTCACCACACTCGTCGGCGGCGGCACCGGCCCCGCCGAGGGCACCCGGGCGACGACTGTCACCCCGAACGCCTGGCACCTGGCCCGCATGCACGAGGCGCTGGACACGCTGCCGGTAAACGTGCTGCTGCTCGGCAAGGGCAACACCGTCTCTCCGGAGGCGCTGTGGGAGCAGTTGCGCGCCGGCGCGGGCGGTTTCAAGCTGCACGAGGACTGGGGCACCACACCGGCGGCGATCGACGCCTGCCTGCGGGTGGCGGACGCCTCCGGGGTGCAGGTGTCCATCCACACCGACACCCTCAACGAGGCCGGCTTCGTGGCCGACACGCTGCGGGCGATCGCCGGCCGGGCCATCCACTCGTACCACACCGAGGGCGCGGGAGGCGGGCACGCGCCGGACATCATCACGGTGGCCGGCGAGCCCAACGTGCTGCCGTCGTCGACCAACCCGACCCGGCCGTACACCGCCAACACCCTCGCCGAGCACCTGGACATGCTGATGGTCTGCCACCATCTCAACCCGTCCGTGCCGGAGGACCTGGCCTTCGCGGAGAGCCGCATCCGGCCGTCCACGATGGCCGCCGAGGACCTGCTGCACGACCTCGGCGCGATCTCCATCATCGGCTCCGACGCCCAGGCGATGGGCCGCGTGGGCGAGGTGATCCTGCGAACCTGGCAGAGCGCGCACGTCATGAAGGAGCGGGTCGGCGCGCTGCCGGGCGACGGCGCGGCCGACAACCACCGGGCCCGCCGGTACGTGGCGAAGTACACCATCTGCGCGGCGATGGCGAACGGACTGGACCGGGAGATCGGCTCGGTCGAGCCGGGCAAGCTGGCCGACCTGGTGCTGTGGGATCCGGCGTTCTTCGGCGTACGCCCGCACCTGGTGCTCAAGGGCGGCATGATCGCGTACGCCCAGATGGGTGACGCCAACGCGTCCATCCCGACGCCGCAGCCGGTGCTGCCGCGCCCGATGTTCGGGGCGTACGGCGCCGCGGCGTCTGCCACCAGCCTGGCGTTCGTCGCGCCGGCCGCCCTCGACGCCGGGTTGCGCCTCGACGTGCGGCGGCGGGTGGTGCCCGTGGCGGACGTGCGCTCGCGGGGCAAGGCCGACCTGCCGGAGAACGACGCGATGCCCCGGATCGAGGTGGACCCGGACACCTTCACCGTGCGGATCGACGGTCAGGTGGTGGAGCCGGAACCGGTGCCACGCCTGCCGATGGCCCAGCGGTACTTCCTGTTCTGATGGCGACGTCGAGTCTGCTCCTGCTGGCCGACGGTCGATTCCCGGCCGGCGCGCACGCCCACTCCAACGGCCTGGAGGCGGCCGTCGCCGCCGGCCGGGTCACCGACCTGGCCACGTTGGAGGCGTTCCTGGCCGGCCGGCTGGCCACCGCCGGGCTGGTCGGCGCGGCGTTCGCGGCGGCGGCGCACCGGGCGGTGACGTCGGCCGGTTCCGCCGTACGCGGTTCCGCGCTGGTGTTGCTCGACGCGGAGCTGGACGCCCGGACGGCGGCACCGGCGCTGCGCACCGTGTCCCGTCGCCAGGGACGGGCTCTGCTGCGCGCGGGCCGGGCCGTCTGGCCGGAGGCGTCCTTCGACGACCTGCCCTCCACACCTGGCGGAGCGCACCAGCCGTTGGTGCTCGGGCTGCTCTGCGCCGCCGCCGGCCTGAGCCGCGCCGAGACCGCCACTGTCGCCGTGCACGGGACGGTGACCGGTGCGGCCAGTGCGGCCGTACGCCTGCTCGGCCTCGACCCGTACCGGGTCCAGTCCCTGCTGGTCGGTCTCGCCGGCCTGTGCGACGGCACCGCCGCCGCGGCGGCCCGGGCCGCCGACGACCCGCCCGAGCGGCTGCCCGCGGCAGCCGCGCCCCTCGCCGACATCCATGCCGAAGCTCATGCCACCTGGGAGGTGCGTCTCTTTGCGTCCTGACACCGCTGTGCCGACCGCTGCGCCCACTGCCGGCCAGCATCCTGCCCCGCACGACGAGACCGTTCCGCACACCCACCCCGAACCGGGGGTGGACCCGCATCCGCCGCTGGCGCGAGCCGGCCGGGCGCTGCGCGTCGGCATCGGCGGGCCGGTCGGATCCGGCAAGACCGCCCTGGTGGCGGCCCTGTGCCGGGCGTTCGCCGGCGAGCTGCGACTCGGCGTGGTCACAAACGACATCTACACGACCGAGGACGCCGACTTCCTCAAGCGGGCCGGCGTGCTGGACCCGGCCCGGATCCGCGCCGTGGAGACCGGTTGCTGCCCGCACACCGCCATCCGGGACGACATCGGGGCCAACCTCGACGCCGTGGACGAGCTGGCCGAGGCGGTCGGCCCGCTGGACCTGGTGCTGGTCGAGAGCGGCGGGGACAACCTGACCGCCACGTTCAGCCGGGGCCTGGTGGACCGGCAGATATTCGTGGTCGACGTGGCCGGCGGGGACAAGGTGCCGCGCAAGGGCGGACCGGGGGTGACGTCCGCCGACCTGCTCGTGATCAACAAGACCGACCTGGCCCCGATGGTGGGCGCGGACCTGGCCGTCATGGACCGGGACGCGCGGGCCCGGCGCGGCGACCTGCCGACCGTGTTCCTGTCGATCGTCGGCGACCCGACGGCGGGGCGGGTCGCCGACTGGGTCCGCCACGAACTCGCCCACCACGCGGCAGTGCACCCGACCGCCGCGCGGGTCGGCCCGGCCTGATGCGCGCGTACGCCCGGCTGGTGGCCCGGGCCGACGGCCGGGGCGGCACGGTCCTCGCCGAGCTGCGCGGTGAGACGCCGCTGCTGCTGCGGCAGACGCCCGGCGGCGGTCGTGGCGTGACCGTGTACGTCGTCGGCGGTGCGGCCGGCCCGCTCGCCGGCGACGACCTGCGGCTGGAGATCGACGTGGGACCGGGGGCGGCAGTACGGCTGCACACCGTCGCCGCCTCGGTCGCCCTGCCCGGCCGGCCCGGCGTCGTGTCGCGGATGGCGGTCCGCGCCGTGGTGCGCGACGGCGGCGTACTGCACTGGCTGCCCGAGCAACTGGTCGCGGCCGCCGGCTGCGCCCACCTCGCCGAGTCCCAGGTGGAGCTGGCCGCGGGGGCGAGGCTGACCTGGCGCGACGAGGTGATCTGCGGCCGGTACGGCGAAACGCCGGGCGGCGCGGTCGTCCACACCCGGGTCGACTACGACGGCCGGCCGCTGCTGCGTCAGTCGCTCGCAGTGGGACCGGGCGCGCCCGGCTGGGCCGGCCCCGCGGTGCTCGGCGGCGCGTCGGCCACCGGGTCGCTGCTGGTGGTGGACCCGTCGCTGCCCCACGATCCCGCGACGGTCGAGGGCACCGTCGCCCGGCTGCCCCTGGCGGGTGGCCCGGCAACACTGTGGACCGCCACCGCTGCCGACGCGCACACGCTGCGCGCCCACCTCGAAGGTGAGCCGCTGCTCACCGAGGTGGAGTGAGGCGGGGGTCAACGGCGAAGGCCGGCCGCCTCGGCGTCGTCGCGGCGACCGGCCGGGTCGAGCCGGGCGATCAGGTCGGTGAGGTGGTCGAGCAGGGCGGTGTCGGCCGGTACGCCCGCCTCGGCGAGGCTGGCCCGGACCCGCTCGTCGAGGCGGGCGTGCTCGCGGCGGCCCCGGGCGGTCAGGTAGGCCCGGATACGCCGGCGGTCCAGCGGGTCGATCCGCCGGAACACCAGGTTACGGTCGACGAGCTGGTCGACCAGCTTGGTGAGGGTCCCCGGCGGCAACGACGCCTCGGCGGACACCTCGCTCATCGGATGGCCCTGACCGTCGGCCAGCAGGCAGAGCACCCGCCACGCCTCGGCGGTCAGGTCGTCGTCGGCCAGAACGGCGGCCAGCCGGCGGGAGAGCAGCCGTTCGGCACGGGTGAGCGAGCGCAGCAGATCGGCTGGCGCCCCGGGCACGTCTGACATGGGACTCCCTGGGCCGGTGGCCCTGCCATGGTAGCGACTCGTCCCGGTCCGTGGAGAGCTATGGTTTTCCCACGTCGGCCGGGCAATCATGGGCTCATGTCCGCGCCGGCACCGCCGTGGCTCACCGTCGATCGGGCCGTGGTCAGCATCGCGCTGGTCTACCCGATGCGCGGGCCGGCGGGGATGTTCGGCCCGACCTGCGAACTCTGCGCCCAGCTCGCGGTCGAGGAGATAAACGCCGCCGGCGGGGTGCTGGGCCGCGAGGTGCGGCTGGTGCCGGTCGACGGTGGGGCCCCGCCGGCCGAGGTGGCCGCCCAGGTGGAGGCGCTGGTGTCGGTGGGCGCCGTGCAGGGCGTGACCGGTTGGCACATCTCCTCGGTGCGGCAGGCGCTCGCGCCCCGGGTCGCGCACCGCGTGCCGTACGTCTACACCGCACTGTACGAGGGCGGTGAGCGTACCGAGGGGGTCTATCTGACCAGCGAGACGCCGGACGCCCAGCTGTGGCCCGCGATGCGGCTGCTCGCGGGGGAGCAGGGCGTGCGCCGCTGGTTCGTGGTCGGCAACGACTACGTGTGGCCCCGGCGTACCGCGCGGGCGGCCCAGCGGTACGCGCTGCGCGGCGGTGGCCGCGTGGTGGGGCAGGCGTTCCTGCCGTTGGAGACGCACGACTTCGACGACGTGTTGCGCCGGATCGAGCGCAGCGCGGCCGACGCCGTGGTGATGCTGCTCGTCGGTGCGGACGCGGTGCGGTTCAACAGGGCGTTCGCGCGCGCCGCGATGGACCAGCGCTGCCTGCGGCTCAGTACCCTGATGGACGAGAACATGCTGCTGGCCAGCGGGGCGGGCGCGACGCGGCGGCTCTACAGCACGGCGGGTTTCTTCGCCGGCCTCGTGACGCAGGAGAACCTCGACTTCCACGGCGAGTTCGCCCGCCGGTTCGGGGTGGAGGCGCCGCCGCTGGGCAGCCTGGGGGAGTCCTGCTACGAGGGCGTGATGCTGCTCGCCGCCCTGATCGGGCAGGCCCGCACCCTCGACGTACGGGCGATCGAGACGGCTGCCGACACGGTGGCGTACCACGGGCCGCGAGGTCGGCTGGAGCTGCGTCGACGGCACGTGCGCCAGCGGATCTACCTCGCCGAGGCCGACGGTCTCGACTTCACAGTGCTCGCCCAGATCTGACCGTCAGGTATCGACCCTTGACACGTCCACCCGGCCCGGCCCTAAGATGCTTCCTGCGTGAAGTATCTACCTCCGGGGCGGATACCGCGAATGCCTGTCCACCGTCGGCGGAATCTGTCCGCCGGCCATTGTGGTGGCGCAATTCTTCGGCGAAATAATCACGGCTGACACCGTTTCCCGTGGGGCGGTGTCAGCCGTTCTCGCACGCGTTCTCTCCGGGTGCCCGGGAAACAGTCAATTAAGGACTGGGAAACCTCCGCGCAATCATGCCGGTCAACGCTTTGCGTGCCCGTATCCGATGCGATGACCACAGGCGACGTCCACCCGTCGACCTCGGCATCGCCAACTCCACCGGACCGCACCGACCGTCCTTTCGCTACTTGAGTGCACCGCAGGGAGATTAGATGCCACTTCTTCGGGGCCGCCGCATCCTGGCGGGTGCCATGACCCTCGTCGCCGCGGCGGCCATGACCGCGTGCGGCAGCAAGACCAGTGACGCGGGCGGCGCGGCCGGCGTCACCGCCGACGTCTCCGGCGACACCGTCAAGGTGGGCCTGCTCAACTCGCTCTCCGGCACCATGGCGATCAGCGAGGTCACCGTCCGCGACTCCATCATGCTCGCCGTCGAGGAGATCAACGCGGCCGGCGGCGTCCTCGGCAAGAAGATCCAGCCGGTCGGGGAGGACGGCGCCTCGGACTGGCCCACCTTCGCGGAGAAGGCCGAGAAGCTCATCTCCGAGGACCGGGTCGCAGCCGTTTTCGGCTGCTGGACGTCGGCCAGCCGCAAGGCGGTCAAGCCGGTGTTCGAGAAGAACAAGGCGCTGCTGTTCTACCCGGTGCAGTACGAGGGGCTGGAACAGTCGCCCTACATCTTCTACACGGGCGCGACGACCAACCAGCAGATCGTTCCCGGGCTCGACTATCTCAAGGCTCAGGGAACGAAATCGGTCTACCTGGTCGGCAGCGACTACGTCTTCCCGCGAACGGCGAACAAAATCATCAAGGCGTACGCGGCGGCGAACGGCATGACGGTGGTCGGCGAGGATTACGCGCCGCTCGGGTCCACCGAATTCGGCACGATCGTCAACAAGGTCAAGTCATCCGGCGCGAAGGCGGTCTTCAACACCCTGAACGGCGACAGCAACGTGGCGTTCTTCAAGGAGTACAAGTCGGCCGGGCTGACCGCCGCCGCGATGCCTGTGGTGTCGGTGTCCATCGCCGAGGAGGAGGTCAAGAGCATCGGCACCCAGTACCTGGAGGGTCAGCTGACCGCCTGGAACTACTACCAGACCACGCCCGGCACGGCGAACGGCAAGTTCGTGGCCGCGTACAAGGCGAAGTACGGCGCGGACAAGCCGACGAGCGACCCGATGGAGGCCGCCTACGTCAGCGTCTACCTGTGGAAGGCGATGGTCGAGAAGGCCGGCGCGTTCGACGTCGAGAAGGTCCGCGGCGCCTCCGACGGAATCACCTTCGACGCGCCGGAGGGCCTGGTCACCGTCGACGGCAAGACCCAGCACATCGCCAAGACCGCCCGCATCGGCAAGGTCGGCGCGGACGGCCTGATCAGCGAGGTGTGGAACTCCGGCAAGCCGATCGCGCCGGACCCGTACCTCAAGACCTATCCGTGGGCGAGCGGCCTGAGCTGACGACGCCGGCCCCGGGCGGGCACCGCGACGCCGCGCCCCGCCCGGGTCCCTCGACCAGCAGTACGGGAGTACCCACCGTGACAGTCCTCTTCGGTCAACTCTTCACCGGCATCAGCATCGGCGCGGTGCTGCTGCTCATCGCGCTCGGGCTGGCGCTGACCTTCGGCCAGATGAACGTCATCAACATGGCGCACGGCGAGTTCATCATGGCCGGCGCCTACACCACGTACGTGCTGCAACAGAGCATCACCGGCGCCGGCCTGTCGCTGCTGGTCGCGCTGCCGGTGGCGTTCGCGGTCGCCGGCACGATGGGGGTGCTGCTGGAGATCCTGCTGATCCGCCGGCTCTACGCCCGTCCGCTGGACACCCTGCTGGTCACCTGGGGCGTGTCCCTGATGCTGCAACAGCTCGCCCGGGACATCTTCGGCAGTCCGAACGTGCAGACCCGCGCGCCGGACCTGCTCACCGGCAACGTGGCGGTGCCCGGCGGGCTGACGGTCGCCAACAACCGGCTGTTCATCCTGGCCCTGGCCCTGGCCGCGGTCGCCGCCCTCACCCTGGCGCTGCGGCTCACCCCGCTCGGGCGTCGGATCCGCGCGGTGGTGCAGAACCGCGACCTCGCCGCGGTGTCCGGCGTCCCCACCGCCCGGGTCGACCGGACGACCTTCTTCCTCGGCTCGGGCCTGGCCGGGCTCGCCGGGGTGGCGCTCACCCTTCTCGGCCCGATCGGCCCGACCATGGGCACCAACCTGATCATCGACGCCTTCCTGGTCGTCGTGGTCGGCGGGATCGGTCAGCTGAAGGGCAGCGTGATCGTCGCCTTCGCCCTCGGGGTCCTCCAGGCCACCGGGGAGTACCTCACGACCCTCAGCGTCGCCAAGGTGATCGTCTTCGTGGCGATCGTCGCGTTCCTCCAGTGGCGGCCACAGGGCCTGTTCACCCTGCGGACCAGGAGCCTCGCATGACCGCCGTGACACCCGCGCCGCCGAGCACCGCCGGCGCACCGGCCCCGGCCGGCATCGCGCCTCCGAGCCGGCCGGGTGGCCGGTCCCGGCTGCGTGCGGCGGCGGGGTTCGCGTTCGGCGCGGCGCTGCTGTTCGCCGTCGCGCCGCTGGCGCTGTCGGACTTCCGGCTGGCCCTGCTCGCCAAGTACCTCTGCGTCGCCATGGTGGCCGTCGGCATCGGCATCGCCTGGGGGCGCGGCGGCATGCTCACCCTCGGCCAGGGCGTCTTCTTCGGCCTGGGCGGCTACGCGATGGCCATGCACCTCAAGCTCGCCGACGCGGGTCCCGGTGGGATGCCCGACTTCATGCAGCTGTACGGGCAGCTCGACGAACTGCCAGTCTGGTGGCGGCCGTTCGCCAGCCCGTGGTTCGCGCTGCCGGCCACGGTTCTGCTGCCGATGGCAGTCGCCTTCGGGCTCGGCTCACTGGTGTTCCGCCGCCGGGTGCGGGGCGCGTACTTCGCGATCCTCAGCCAGGCTCTCGCCGCCGCCATGGTGATCCTGCTGATCGGCCAGCAGGGGACCACTGGTGGCACCAACGGGCTCACCGACATCCAGGGCTTCTTCGGCTACGACCTGGACGACCCGGTCAACCAGCGGATGGTCTACTTCATCATCGCCGGCGTCCTGCTCGCGCTGCTCGCGCTGGCCCGCCAGCTCATCCACAGCCGCTACGGGGAACTGCTCGTGGCGGTACGTGACAGCGAGGAGCGGGTCCGTTTCCTCGGCTACGACCCGGCGTCGGTCAAGCTCGTCGCGTACGTGGTGGCGGCGGGTATGGCGGGCCTCGCCGGGGCACTGTTCGTGCCGGCGGTGGGCATCATCTCGCCCGCCCTCATCGGCATCGTCCCGTCGATCGAGTTCGTCATCGGTGTGGCGGTGGGCGGCCGGGCCACGCTGCTCGGGCCGGTGCTCGGCGCGGTGGCGGTCGCCTGGGCGCGTACCGCCCTGTCCGAACGTTTCCCGGGCACCTGGACGTACCTGCAGGGTCTGCTCTTCGTGGTGGTGGTGGCGTTCCTTCCCGGCGGCCTGGCGTCGCTGTGGGCGCTGGCCCGCCGCCGCGCCGAGCGGGCGGAGGCGCACCGATGAGCGACGACCGGCTGGACGGGCTGTCCGTCCGTGACGTGCGGGTCAGCTTCGACGGCTTCACCGCCGTCGAGGGCGTCTCGCTGGAGGTTCCCGCCGGTGACATCCGGTTCCTGATCGGGCCGAACGGCGCCGGCAAGACCACAGTGGTCGACGCGATCACCGGTCTGGTGCGGGCCACCGGCTCGGTGCGCTTCGGCGACCAGGAGCTGCTGGGTCGCCCGGTGCACCGGATCAGCCGGCTCGGCATCGGCCGGACGTTCCAGACGTCGACGATCTTCGAGGAGCTGTCGGTCGTGCAGAACCTCGACATCGCTGCGGGCGCCCGCCGCGGCTGGGCCACCCTGGCCCGGCGTCGGCGGGGGATCCCCGACGAGGTGGCGGCCGCGCTGGAGACCATCGGGTTGACCGGCCGCGCCGACCAGCTCGCCGGCACGCTCGCGCACGGCCAGAAACAGTGGTTGGAGATCGGCATGCTGCTGGTGCAGGACGCGCGGCTGCTGTTGCTCGACGAGCCGGTCGCCGGGATGAGCCACGAGGAGCGCGACGCCACGGGCGCCCTGCTGGAGACGGTGAGCCGGGATCGCACGGTGGTGGTGATCGAGCACGACATGGACTTCCTGCGTCGCTTCGCGCGCAGCGTCACAGTGCTGCACGCGGGGAGGGTGCTCAGCGAGGGCACTGTGGCGCAGGTCCAGGCGGACCCGCGCGTGCAGGAGGTCTACCTCGGCCACCCGGTCGACGCCGGGTCGGTCCCCAGCGGTCTGGAGGCATGATGCTGACCCTGCGTGGGGTGCACGCCGGATACGGGCGTTCCCGGGTGCTGCACGGCGTGGACCTCGCCGTCCCGCCCGACGGGGTGGCCGCGGTGCTCGGGCACAACGGCGCCGGGAAGAGCACCCTGTTGCGGGTCGCGGCAGGCCTGCTGCGCCCGACCGCCGGCACCGTCGAGCTGGACGGCGAGGACGTCACCCGTCTCGCGCCGCACGAGCGGGTGGCGCGTGGCATGGCGTACGTCCCGCAGGGCCAGCAGTGCTTCCCGCACCTGACGGCGGCGGAGAACCTGCGCCTCGTCGCCGACGGCCGGCGCGACGGCGCGGAGGCGACAGCGGAGGTGCTGGACCTGTTCCCGGCGCTGCGTCCGCTGCTGCGGCGGCGCGCCGGGCTGCTCTCCGGTGGTCAGCGTCAGCAACTCGCCATCGCCCGCGCGTTGATCACCCGGCCGCGGCTGCTCATGCTCGACGAGCCGACCGAGGGCATCCAGCCGTCGGTGGTCGCCGAGATCCAGGAGCGGATCGTCGAGCTGACCCGGCAGTCCGGCTTCAGCGCGCTGCTCGTCGAGCAGCACCTCGGGTTCGCGCTGCGGGTGGCGAACCGCTACCACGTCCTCGAATCCGGCCGGGTCACCTCGCACGGCGACGGGGGAGTGACGGCGGAGCGGGAGGTGCGCGCGGCCCTCGCGGTCTGACCGATACGTCGGTATCGATTTACATTGACGGCTGTCTTTACTAAGATCGTGGCTGGGAGTCGCCAAGCGCTGCTGGGCAGCAGTGCCGTCCACCTGGTGGGCGGCTTGAATCGATCGGCGTCCTTCTCCGGGGTGGGCACCCAGCGAGGGCCACTGGGCGTCGGCGCATCCACTGGAGCATCATGAGAATCTCACGGACAGCACGCCGTCTGGGACTGGCCGCGGTCGCAGTTCTCGTCGCCTCGTTCACGATGGTCGTGGTCAACCAGGCCGGTCCGGCCTCGGCGCACGGATCGGTCACCAACCCGCCGTCACGCAACTACGGATGTTACGAGCGCTGGGGTGCCGACCACCTCAACCCCACGATGGCGCAGACCGACCCGATGTGCTGGCAGGCGTGGCAGGCCAACCCGAACACGATGTGGAACTGGAACGGCCTGTACCGCGAGAACGTCGGCGGTAATCACCAGGCCGCGGTGCCGGACGGGCAGCTGTGCAGCGGTGGTCGCACCCAGAACGGCCTGTACGCCTCGCTCGACGCGGTCGGCGCGTGGACCGCGAAGCCGATGCCGAACAACTTCACGCTGACGCTGACCGACGGTGCCAAGCACGGTGCCGACTACATGTTGATCTACATCACCAAGCAGGGTTTCGACCCGACCACTCAGCCCCTCACCTGGAACAGCCTCGAACTGGTGCTGCGCACCGGCAGCTACCCGACCACCGGGCTCTACGAGGCGCAGGTGAACGCGGGCAACCGCACCGGGCGGCACGTCGTCTACACCATCTGGCAGGCGTCCCACCTCGACCAGCCGTACTACCTCTGCAGTGACGTGATCTTCGGTGGCGGCGGCAACCCGCCGCCGACGACCCCGCCGCCCACCACGCCGCCGCCCACCACCCCGCCGCCGACGACTCCGCCGCCCACGACCCCGCCGCCGGCCGGGAACGGTGCCTGCACCGCCACCTTCCGCAAGACGAACGAGTGGTCCGGTGGATTCGGCGCCGAAGTCACCGTCCGGGCCGGCAACGCCGCCATCTCCGGATGGACGGTGGCGTGGACGTGGCCCAACGGCCAGAGCATCACCAACTCCTGGAACGCGACGGTCACGTCGAGCGGCTCGTCGGTCTCCGCGTCGAACGTCGCCTACAACGGCTCCCTGAGCGCCAACGCCACCACCAGCTTCGGCTTCAACGCCTCCTGGAACGGCACCAACTCCACACCCAACCTCACCTGCACCGCTCGGTAACAGCGTCTGCGGTGGGGTGGCGCGTGCCGCACCACCCCACCGCCGGCGCCCTCCGCCACCATCAGGAACCGCGACGAGGTGAGGAACGAGCATGATTTCCCGGGTGAGCGTCAGCGGCTGGTACCGAAGCCGCTTCGTGTGGATCGAGGTGTGCCTGCTGGCCGCGTCGCTCGGCGCGGCCGCCGTGGTCACCTCGACCACCCCGAAGACGGACCCGGCAGTTCTCCGCCAGGAGATCCTGACCCGGATGCGTACGACCCTCGAACAGGCGGACCCGGCACAGCACCAGCACGCCGGGCACACCCCACAGGTGCCAACCGGAGAGCAGGCCGTGCCGGCGGTCGTCTGCGGAGTCCATGTCTACGGCCACGAGCCCACCGGGGCCGCCACGTTGGCCGACGTCCAGACGGTCTACGGCTTCCACCTCTGCGGCGTCGCCGAACAGAAGCGCCATTGGGACGGGGCGGTCAAACTCGTCGGCCCGGTGATCATGGACATGACCACCCGGCCTCCCGGCATCAAGGTGGTCGAGGCGACCGCCGGCGTCAGGTTCGTCGACCGGCTACGGGAGATGTTCCCCGACAAGTACGAGGAACTGGCACTCAGGGAGGCGTTGCCCGCATCGGAGATGGCCGACCTGCGGCGCCGGTACGACGCCGCCGCCGGCCTCTGACCACGCCGACCGGCCGGCTGGGGCGGCACGCGGCGGCCAACGCGCGACGTACGCGCTCGGTGAGCGGAGCGAAGCCTGCCGATTGTCGCCCCGGCCTGGCATGGTGGAGGCATGTGCCGGAACATTCGCGTGCTTCACAACTTCGAACCACCCGCGACCGACGACGAGATCGAAGCCGCTGCCCTTCAATATGTTCGCAAGGTCAGCGGCGCGACCCGGCCGTCGGCGGCAAACGAGGAGGCGTTCGCGGAGGCGGTCCGCGTCGTGGCGGAGGCCACCCGGACCCTCCTCGACAGCCTCGTGACGAAGGCGCCGCCCCGCGACCGGGAGATCGAGGCCGCCAAGGCGAAAGCGCGCGCGGCCGAGAGGTACGGGCGTCGAGAGGATGATGGTCCCGCCCTGGCAGGATGACCGCTTTCGTGGTGCGGCACAGGCCGAGCCGATGATGTCCGCGCAGCACGACCGACGTGCTGTTTGCTGGTCACGTGTTCGGCGTCGCTGCCGTGCCGTCTCGTCGTGGCCTCGCGGTCTTCGTGACCGGTGAGGAATATCTGACCCGACCGGGCGCCCGCCGCGGCGTCGCGCCGTCGGCCGTCGAGTGAGGAGCCGGCACCGATCGGTGGCCGGCCCCTCGGCGTCTGTCCTTGATAGACACCCATGGCGGTCCGCGCCCGCACGTCGTGCCCCGCGCCGTCGTGCCCCGCGTAGCGTGGGTGGCTCCGTGCCGCCCCGGCCCGGTCGGCCGACCCGGCGCCGTGTCCCCGGGCACGGATCCCATCGATGTCAAGAAATACCAGCATGTCGCGCCGATGTCGGGCGGCTCGTCGGCGCACCCGCGGCCCTGCGCATTTTGGAAGATGCACATCTGCCCGGCGGACTCGAAGATCGGTGCGTCGGGTCGGTCGGGGGGAGATTGCCGGTCGGCACATGCGAGAGGGGGAAGCGGTGTCGAACGGTTCCATCGCGTCCCGCATCCACGAGCAGGCTGAGCGGACGCCCACGGCGACGGCGTTGCGCTGGCGGGACCGGCTGGTCAGCTACGCCGAGTTGGTCGAGCTGGCCGCGAAGGCGTCCGCCTATCTGGCCGGCGTGCCGACGGGCGAGGCTCCGGTGGCGGTGCGCGCCACCAAGTCGCCGGAGTCGGTGGCGGCGGTGCTGGCCTGTCTCGCCGCCGGGCAGCCGGTGCTGCTGCTCTCCAGCGACCTGGGTGCGCAGGTCTTCGACGCGCTCGTCGAGCGGGCGGGGTGCGCCGCGGTCCTCGCGGTCGACGACGGGGGCCTGCGGGTCCGGCCGGTCCCGGTCGCCCGGACGGCGCCCGCGCTCCCGCCGGGCACCTGTCTGCTGCTGACGACCTCCGGATCCACCGGGCTGCCCAAGATCGTCCCGCTGCCGGCCGCCGGCGTGGGCCGGTTCGTCGACTGGGCCGCCGGCCAGTTCGGCATCACCGCGGGCACCCGGGTGCTCAACTACGCGCCACTCAACTTCGACCTCTGCCTGCTGGACGTGTGGGCCACCCTGTGCCACGGCGGCGAGGTGGTGCTGGTCGACCCGGCCCGGGCGGCCCAGCCTCGCTACCTGCTGGAGTTGTTCGCGCAGGCCGGGCCGGCTGTCGTCCAGGCGGTGCCGATGTTGTTCCGGCTGCTCACCGAGGCGGGCGACGGCAGTGCCTTCCCGGAGGTCCGGCACGTCCTGCTGACCGGCGACCACACCCCACGCCGGGTCCGTGCCGCGCTGCCGGCCGTGTTTCCCCGGGCGACCTTCCACAACGTGTACGGGTGCACCGAGACAAACGACAGCTTCCTGCACACCTTCGGCCCCGAACAGGCCGCGACGGACGACGTGCTGCCCCTGGGCCGGCCCATCCCCGGGGTGGAGGTCGCACTGCTCGACCAGGGGCAGGTGCTGACCGGCCCCGGCACGGGCGAGCTCGTGGTGGCCACGCCCTTCCAGGCTGACGCCTACCTCGGTGACCAGGCCCCGGGGGACCGGTTCTTCCGCCGGGTCACCGACCGGGGCGAGCGCACCTGGTACCGCACCGGGGATCTGGTCCACCGGGGCGCCGACGGCCGGCTCACCCTGGCCGGTCGCAACGACTTCCAGGTCAAGGTCCGCGGCGTACGGGTCAACCTCGAGGAGATCGAGCGGGTCATCCAGACCCACGACCAGGTCGTCGAGGCGGTCGTCGTCGCGTTGCCCGACCCGGCGGCCGGCACCCGGCTGTACGCCGTGGTCCGTACCGGAGGCGACGGCCCGAGTGGCCTCGCCCTGCGCACGTACTGCGCCGCCCGGCTCACCCGGGTGGCGATCCCCGAGATTTTCCGCCTGGTCACCGAACCGCTGCCGGTGGGACCCACCGGCAAGGTCGACCGCCGTCGGGTCTGTGACCACCTGATGAGGGAGCTGATATGAGCCTCGCCGACGAGATAACCCGGTACGTGGTGTCGGAGTACCTTCCGGGCACCGCTCCCGAGGAACTCGATTCCAGCTACGACCTGCTCGACACCGGTGTGGTGGACAGCCTGCGGCTGCTCCAGCTCATCGCCTGGCTCGGCGAGCACTACCGGATCCCCATGGACGACCTGGACATCTCGCCGGACAACTTCCGGTCGGTCGACGCCATGGCCGCCTTGGTCACCACCGCCCGAACCCACGCCGCCATCGGCTGACCGGACGAGGACTGAAACTGATGATCGTTCGCACGAGGGAAGAGATCGAGCCCGTGGAGTGGGGCAACGGTCTCAGCTACCGGTACCTGCTCACGACCGACAAGATGGGCTTCACTGTGTGCCACACGGTCGTACGCGCCGGGACCAAGTCGCGGCTGGAGTACCGCCGCCATCTCGAGGCATGCCTGTGCGTCGGCGGTCAGGGCTCGGTGGTGACCGCGGACGGCTCCCAGACCTGGGAGCTGCGGCCCGGGGTGCTCTACGCGTTGAACGAGCACGACGCCCACTTCCTGATCGCCGCGCCCGACACCGATCTCGAGCTGATCAGCATCTTCAACCCGCCGCTCGTCGGCACGGAGCGACACAACCTGGACTCCGTCGAATTCTCGCAGTACTGAGGCCGGGCATGCGCTGGAATGACGAACAGCGGGCTTTGCGCGACGCGGCCGAGCAGGTCGGACGGCAGGTCGGCGCGGACCATCTGGAGCGGGACGCCAGCGGCGAGTTCTCCTGGGACGGGTGGAAGCGCCTCCGCGCGACCGGGTTGTTCGGACTGCCCTTTCCCGAGGCGTACGGCGGCCTCGGCCGTGACCTGCCGACCACGATGTACGTCCTGGAAGGGCTCGGTTACGTCTGCCGCGACGCCGGGCTGACCTTCTCCGCCTGCACCCACCTGGTCAGCACCGGAGTCCCGTTGCAGCGCTTCGGCTCTCCGGCGCTGCGGGAGCGGTACCTGCCGGAGATCGCCGCCGGCACGATGATCGGCGCGCACGCGATCACCGAGCCGGCCGGCGGCTCCGACGTGACCAACATGGCCACCACCGCGACCGCGCAGGACGACCACTTCGTGCTGCGCGGCAGCAAGGCGTTCGTCAGCAACGGCCCGATCGCCGACCTGGTGGTCGTCTACGCCCGTACCGGTCGCCCCGGTAACCCGACAGCGGTCACCGCGTTCCTGGTCCGGCGGGACTCGCCCGGACTGAGCGTCGGCGGGCCGATCGGCAAGATGGGGCTGCGCACGTCCCCGCTGTCGGAGGTGTTCCTCGACGACGTGCGGGTGCCGCGCGACCATGTCGTCGGATCGGTCGGCGCGGGCCTGCTGGTGCTCGACGCGGTGATGCGGTGGGAGATCCTGTGCGGTTTCGCCGGGGTGCTGGGCGAGATGCAGCACCGCCTGGAGCGGTGCGTCGAGTACGCCCGCACCCGCGTCCAGTTCGGGGCCGCGATCGGTTCCTACCAGTCGGTGTCGAACCGGATCGTCGACATGCGCATCGACCTGGAGACCTCCCGCAAGTGGCTCTACGACACCGCCGAGCGGATGGCCGCCGGGGAGAACGTCGCCACCGATGTGGCGATCGCCAAGCTGGTCGTCAGTGAGAGCAACGTCCGGTCCGCACTCGCCGCCGTGCAGGTATTCGGCGGATACGGCTACACCACCGAGTACGGGCTGGAAAAGGACCTGCGCAACGCGGTGTCCGGAACCATCTACTCCGGTACCTCGGAGATCCAACGTCAGCGGGTGGCGGCCCTGATGGGGCTGGGTCGGACCGCCCCGGCGGCCGGCTCGACAGGGGGGCGCACGACATGAGTGACATCGACCCGGCACTGGTACGGGCCACCGAGTTCCTGGACTACGACTCGCCCGTGGTGCGCGGCTTCGTCCGAGATGCCCTCGGCGACGACGCGGGCGGCTCGGACGTCGACAAGGCGGTCCGGTTGTACTACGCCGTGCGGGACGGCATCCGCTACGAGGTGTACGGCGCGGACCTCTCCCGCCGTGGGCTCACCGCCAGCGGGGTGATCGAGCGCGGCTTCGGTTTCTGCGTACACAAGTCGATCCTGTACGCGGCGGCGCTGCGCGCGGTCGGCGTGCCGAGCCGGATCGTCTACGGCGACGTCCGCAACCACCTGGCCTCGCCCCGGCTGCGGGAACTCGTCGGCGGCGACATCTTCCGCTTCCACAGCCTGACCTCGGTCCACCTGAACGGCACCTGGGTCAAGGCGACTCCGGTGTTCAACAAGATGCTCTGCAAGCTCTACCAGATCAGGCCGCTGGACTTCGACGGGCTGTCCGACAGCCTGTACCACCCCTTCGACGAGCAGGGCCGGCAGCACATGGAGTTCCTGCTCATGCGGGGGGAGTTCGACGACGTCCCCTACGACCTCGTGGTGGAGGGCATCCGTTCGGCCCATCCGCTGCTGTTCGCCAGCTCGCACACGACGGCCGCGGGCTCGCTGGTGGCCGAGGCGACGGCGCCGGACGGCTCCCGTGCCGGGGGTGACCAGGTCCCCGCCTGAGTTCCGGTCCGGTCGGCGGATCCGCGCGGCGTTCGCGCGGATCCGCCGTTCGGCGTGCCGTCGCGCCGCTTCGTCGCGTGGTGGCCGGGGCCGGCAACGTGAGAGAAGACAACGGAAGGCCGGCCTGGCGATCATGGAAGCAGCGCCGGCCGCTGCGACGCCCGCCACGAGCCGTGCGGTCAGCTGAACCGTTCACCCTCGCTGCCGGCAGCGTCAGCTACCGGAGTTCGGAGACCAACCATGGCGAAGATCGGCAAGAGGATGCGCGGCATGCAGCAGTCCTCGATCAGGGCGATGACCGCGCGGTGCCAGGAACTCGATGCCATCAACCTCGCGCAAGGGCTGTGCCAGGTGCCGCCGCCGCCGTCGTTGCTGGTCGAGAGCGCCCGCGATTTCGGGAAGGTGGACCACTCGTACAGTCCCGCCGAGGGCCTGGGCGTCTTCCGGGACGCGGTCGCCGACCGCCTCAAGCGGCACAGCGGGCTCAGCGTGGACCCGTCCACCGAGGTCGTGACCACGATCGGCGCGACGGGCGGTCTGCTGGCGACGCTCACGGCGCTGCTGGACGCCGGTGACGGCGTGCTCGTCTTCGAGCCCTTCTACAGCTACCACCTGTCAGCGCTGAAGGTGCTGAACCTGCGCCCCGAACCGGTGCGGCTCGCCGCGCCGACGTTCGAGATCACCGAGGAGGGCCTGCGGGCCGCCATCACCGAACACACCCGCGCGATGATCGTCTGCACGCCGAACAACCCGAGCGGGCGACGGTTCACCGAGGCGGAGCTGATGATCGTCTCGGCCGTCGCCGAGGAACACGACCTGCTCGTCATCAGCGACGAGGTGTACGCGGACATCTACTTCGGTTC
Source organism: Micromonospora sp. NPDC049151 (assembly GCF_040648395.1). NCBI lineage: Bacteria > Bacillati > Actinomycetota > Actinomycetes > Micromonosporales > Micromonosporaceae > Micromonospora > Micromonospora sp. NPDC049151. Next base: position 433,064 of record NZ_JBEZDP010000002.1, on the reverse strand, counting down.
CGACCCGCACCTCGCCCCGGCGACCGTCGGCGGCCTCGGCGAGCGGACGCTGACGATTTCCTCGCTGTCGAAGTCGTTCAGCATCCCCGGCTGGCGGCTGGGCTACGTCTGCGGCCCGGCCCCCCTGATGAGTACGGTGCGGCTCGCCGCCGACGCGCTGGTGGGATGCGCGGCCACCCCGTTGCAGGAGTTCGGCGCGCGGGCGCTGCGGATGGGTGACGACTACTACCGCGACCTGCGTGCCACGTACGACGGCAAGCGCCGTGCCCTGGCGGCCGGCTTCACGGCCGCCGGGCTGTCGCCCAACGAGCCCGAGGGTGCCTACTACCTGCTGGTCGACTGTTCCGCCATGGGAGTGGCGAGCGGGACGGAGGCAGCCGAGGTCCTGCTGGAGAGGACCCGCATCGGCACGGTGCCCGGCGAGGCGTTCTACCTCAACCCGCCGGAGCGGCCGTACGTGCGGGTGTCCTTCTCCCTCTCGAACGACGTGATCACCGAGGTCGTCACGAGACTGGCGAACGGGGTGCTGTGACAGGGCCGGGCCGGCGGCCCCGCACGGGGCCGCCGGCCCGGGCGCTGCCGTGCGTTCCGGCCGGCCTCACCGCTTGGTGACGGCGAGCACCTGACTGTAGTAGCGGGTGAGGTGCCGGTCGTAGTAGAGGAACTCGTAGGGCACGCCCTCGTGCTGGCCGACCTCCGACCACTCGTCGCTGTCCACCAGCTCGTGCAGGTCGCTGACCCAGTTCGCCTCGTCGGTGTACTGGCTCTCGAAGGCCAGCGGGCTGGAGAGCACGAGCAGGCCGCCCGGACGCAGCAGCCGCGCCGCCGCCGACACGACCTGGCGTGGGTCCGGCACCCGGTCGACGACGTTGAGCACGCTGACGAGGTCGAAGTGGCCGGCCTCCCGGGGCACCTGTTCGGCCGGCACCGGGTAGACGGTGGCCTTGTCGTCCGGCTTCGGGATGTCCGCGGCGTCCACGAGGCGGAAGTCCGGCCGCTCGGAATCACGCGGTGGCATGGGGAACCAGCCGTCGAACGGCTCGCCGCACAGCAGGCGCCGCGCCCACACGTTGAACATGTCGGCCGGTTCCGACAGCACGCGCTCCTCGTCGCCGAAGCCGCGGCGGGCCATCTCGTACAGGAAACGGCCCGTGCCGCCACCGACGTCGAAGACCCGGGCCGGCGGCTCCGCGGACGGCCACCACTGCACCACGAGGTCGGCCGTCGCGCGGGCGAAACGCCCCGCGACCGGCGGCTCGGCCCGCGCGAGGCGGCGGTCCGGCAGGGCCTCGGGCAGGACGACGTCCCCCCAGTCGGTGTACAGGTAGCTACCGAGGAAGGCCTGCGAGGCGTAGTTCTCCATGACCTTGGGTGAAACGGTCGACACGTCACTCTCCTGGTCGGCCCGGCGATTGGTCAGGCCAATGCTGCCCGCCGGAGATCGACCAGTCATCTCCCATGTTGCTTCATGCCGGCACGATGTGATGTTCCGTCCGCGCTCCCTCGGCGCGGGTCATCGCTCCGCCCGCACCGGCTCGCCGCCGGCAGGACTCCCGACGCTCTTCTCGGACACGAAATCGCTCCGGACGACCCGAAGCAGCGCGACACCCAGTCCCGCCGCGGCGGCGACGCCGGCCATGACGAGGAAGGCGGAGATGCCGAGCTGGGTGTAGGCGAGAGCACCCAGCAGCGGGCCCACGACCATTCCGGTGTCGGACACCATTCCGAAGGCCCCGAAGGCGCGCCCGAGCAGATGCCGCGGCACGCGGTTCACCCCTTGCCGGGTCACCAGGTACAGCACCGGCTGAGCCGTCATGAACAGCAGCAGGCCGGCACCCATCGCCACCACGCCGTCGAACAGGCCGACCGCGGCGAGACCGACCGCCTCGGCGCCGAGGGCGTACGCGGCGATCACCAGCAACGGCCGGGACTCCACGAACCCGGCGCAGGTCATGGCCACGACCATGAACATCGCCAGCCCGGCCGTGTAGATCGCCGAGGTGTAGGCGACCCCGTTGCTCGTGAACGTGTCGAGGTGCAGGGGGACCACCGGTTCCAACGCCGAGAACAGCGCGTTGTTGATCAGGTCGAGCACCGCGAAGAGAGCCACCAGGAGAACCAGCGGGCGGACGGCTCCCGTGCTCCATCGCTCTGCCTCGGCGGCCGGCGGCTCGGCCTCCACCGGCTCGGTCCGGAGGCCGAGCAACAGCACTCCGCCGGCGGCGGTCACCACCGCGCCGGCCAGGAACACCCCGGTGAATCCGAGTACGGGGTGCAGCAGACCGACCACGGCGGGACCGAGCACCATGCCGGCCGTGCAGCAGCCACCGAACCAGCCCAGCACGCGGGCTGATCCGTAGCGCGAACGGGCTCCCAACGAGCTGGCCAGCTGGTAGAGCACCGGCATGGTGAGCCCCTCGGCCACACCCCAGGCGAGCCGCCAGGCCAGCACCTGCCAGCCCGCGGCGGCGAAGGCCAGACCGAGCACTGCGGCTGCCGTCAGGCTCATCCCCAGGAAACCCAGCACCTGCGGACGTGGCGTGCGGTCGACCAGGATCCCGCCGATCGGCTGCGTCAGTGCCTTGGCCACGGCGAAGCCGCTGAACGCGGCGGCGATCTCCAGGGCGGACATCTGGAACCGCCCGGTCAGCTCCGGCACCAGGGGCACCAGCATGGTGTACGCGATGTTCATCATCACCGCGGACAGCAGCAGCGCCGCGATCCCGGTCCGTCTGCCGGTGGTCATGGATGCTGCGCTAGTCCCTCGTAACCGGCCACTGTCAGCAGGCCTTCGTGCACGGTCGTCAACCGCGGGCGGTAGACGTCGACGTCCTGCGGGTCGGCCGCGTACCACAGCCCCCAGAGGTGGGTGCCTTTGAAACCGTGCTGCTTCTTGAACGTGTCGTTGCCCCGGCCGAACTCGATGACGTCCCAGCCGCGCTCCACACCCTGCGCGAGGAGTTCGTACAGCATGAACGGATAGGGGCTCACCTCGTGGTAGACGCTGGCGTCGGTGCCGGCGCCCCAGATGTAGAGCCGGCGGTCGTGCTCAAGCGACACGGACACCCCGATCGTCCGGTCCTCCCAGACGGCCCGGATCAGACTGGCGTACGGCGTGGACAGCACCGCCTCCAGGGTGGTGCTGTCGTACAGCGCCGGCCAGCCGTGCTTGACCGACGAGCCGTTCGTCAGCTCGAGAACCCGGTCGATCTGCGCCACCGCGTCAGGGCCCGTCTCCTCGACGAGTTTGACGCCCTTCTCGGTGGCCCGGCGCCAGCGGCGTCGCCAGTCGGTCCGCTTCCTCGTCTTGACCTCGCCCATCACCGGGTCCGGTCCGCTGCCCGGGTTCTTGTAGTAGGCGGTGTCCAGGCGGGCGAAGACGTCGGGCGGCCGGACGGCGGCCCACTGGCGGGCCGGACCGGGTGGCAGGTTGAGCACCAGGACCCCGGCCGCACCGAGGTCTCGCGCCTGCTCGCGGGTCTCGTCGACCAGGGCAGCCACCGCCGACTCGTCACCGGCCAGATATGCCGGGCCGTAGACGGAGTAGATCGAGCCGACAGTGAGTACCGGCCGGTCCCAGACGACGCCGCTGCCGGTGTCGTTCTCGAGGCCCTGCCAGAACGGCGAGTATTCCAACAGGTAGCGCGGCGCCCGACCCGGGTGGATGACACGTCGCCGCTCGATGGTCGCCCGTGTCCACGCGTCGAGCCATTCCTGGGTGTCGAACACCGTCGGCCGGTGGGACTGCGCCTCAGAGGACGGCGTGACGGTCATGGAAACTCCTCCGTACCGCGGACATTCCACCTCTCAAACTAGGCCCGGACCGCGCTCGCGGGCGAGAGCCGCTTCCGAAGAGCGCATTTTCCGAGATGGATGTCCGAACACCCGCACGATCGAAGATGCTCATCGCGCCGGGCGGTTGCGACGATGGCGCTCATGACGCGATCCATCGCCTGGCATGACGGCATGACGGGCGGGGACCACGGCTTCGGCGGCCCTGCGGGCTCCGTGACGGCACCGGGCCTCGGCGCCGGCGCGCCGCTCGACGACGTGCTGCCCGAGCAGGTGAAGGACCTGAGCGAGCAGTTCGACGGCTACCTCGTCGAACTACGTGCCGCGCGGCGCGAGATCGACGAGTACGCGACGTACTGCGTGCGCAACGAGCTGCCGGTGGACGAGCCGGTGCTCGCGCAGCTGGTAGCCGCGACGCACCAGGTCGGTATGCGGATGGCCCGGCAGCAGCAGGCCCTGCTCGCCGCCTCCACCACGGACGCGGCGGACCTGCTGGGCGCGAGCGAGGCGGTCCTGCGGTTCGGCGTGGCGACGCTGGCCTATGTGCGGCACTCGCTCGACTGGTCCGCGAAGTCCTACGGGCAGTCGGCCCAGGTGCAGTTCTTCGGCACCCAGTCCGAGGCGTGGCCGACGATCCACTACGACCGCAACGGTACGCACGCGTCCGTGATCCGGGTCGAGCGCCAGCTGCTGGAGTTGCTCGGCCTCCCGCCTGACCGGTTCGCAATCGGGGTGACCTCCTCCGGCATGGCGGCGTACACCTGGATCGAGGCGTTCCTGCTGCGGGACCGGCTCCGTGCGGGCGACACGATGCTCCTGGCGCCCTACATCTACTACGAGGCGGCGCAGCAGCTCCACGCGCTGCCCGAGATTCGGGCCGAGCGGGCGACCGGGTACACCGTCGAGGAGTTCATCGCGGACGTCGTCCGGCTCCGCCCGAAGGTCATCTTCGTCGATCCGCTGGCGAACAACGTGCGGCAGCGGATGTTTGACCTCCCCGAGCTCTTCCGGCGGCTGCGCGAGGTGGTGACCGAACGCTGCACCGTGGTCGTGGACGGGACGATGACCGGCGCGTCGCTGCAGCCGGCACTGCTCGCCTCCGACGACCGGCTGGAGGTCATCTACTACGAGAGCTGCACCAAGTACCTCCAGTTGGGCATGGACTTCGCCCTCGCGGGTCTCGTGGCGTACCCGATCGAGCTGGCCGAGCGGATGGACATGCTGCGCCGCAACACCGGCCTGGTGCTCGCCCGGCACAACGCCGAGCTTTTCCCGCGCTACGAGGTCTCGGTGCACCGCAGGAGAATGCGACGGATCTGGGCCAACGCCGAGAGGGTGGCGACCCTCCTGCACGCCGATCCTCGGGTCAGCTCGGCCGGGATGGTGCACCACCCGGTGCTGCCGCACCACCCGGACCGGCGGCTGGCCGCCGACCTGCCCTACGGCAGCGGCATCGTGACGTTCCTGTACCACGATCACGTACGCAACGAATGGGACAATCTCGACACTGTGGTCGACCACATCCTGGTGCGGGCCAGGACGCGTGGCATCCAGGTCACCAAGGGCGTGAGCTTCGGCTACTCCGTACCGAGGGTGTGGGCGCAGAGCGTCAGCACCACCGAGGAGGAGTACAGATATGTGCCGATCCCCGACGACGAGCCGCGGTTCCTCCGGCTCTACGTGGGGGACCGGATGCATCAGGTGGAAGGCCTCGTCGAGGCCATCGCCGAAGCCATCGTGGGATGACAGGAGGCGGTATGGGTGACCTGATTGACGGCTTGGACGGATGGGTGCTCCGGCCGGGGGACCGTGACTACGACGACGCACGCGCCGCCTGGAACGGGATGGTCGACCACCGGCCCCGGATGATCGTCAAATGTGCGAGCGTGCGGGACGTGGTGGCCGCCGTGCGCACCGCGCGCGACGCCGGGCTGGAGATCGGCGTGCGGTGCGGCGGACACGCCGCACTCGGGCCGGCCGTGCCGGAGAACGGTCTGCTGATCGATCTCCGGCCGCTGCACGGTGTACAGGTCGACCCGGCACGTCGCACCGCCGTCGTCAAGGGCGGAACACTGCTCGGCGCGGTCGACCGCGGATCACTTCCGCACGGTCTGGCGACCACGACCGGAAGTGTCTCGCACACCGGGGTCGGCGGGTTCACGCTCGGTGGCGGCATGGGCTGGCTGGCCAGGCAGTACGGACTGGGCTGCGACAACGTGCTGTCGTTCGAGGTGGTCACGGCGGCGGGGGAGGTGCTGCGGGCGAGCCGGACCGAGCATCCGGACCTGTACTGGGGGCTGCGCGGCGGTGGCGGGAACTTCGGCGTGGTCACCGAGTTCGAGTTCCGGCTGCACGCGGTCGACCCGCGGGCGCTGGTGGCGGAGCTGACCTTCCCGATCGACGCCGGTCCGGCGGTGCTGCGCGGCTGGCGGGATCTCAGTGCCATTGCGCCGCGCCAGGCCACGTTCACCGCGTCGGTCTCCGACGCGGAGGTCACCGTCGGGTACGTCTGGGTCGGCGATCCCGACCAGGGCAAGGGCCTCGTGCCGGAGCTGTGCGGGCTGAGCCGGCCGGTGCGCGAGCGGGTGTACGAAGCGAGCTATCACGAGCTGCAGACCAGGGACGACGAGGCGGATCGGCACGGCCTGCGCCAGTTCTCAAAGGACCACTACCTGTCGACGTTCCCGGACGCGGCGATCGAGGCGTACCTGTCCCGTGGGGCGCGGGACGGCAGCGGCGAGGGACTGCCGGGCGGCTGGCTGGAGGCGTACGGCGGGGCGATCGCCGAGGTGCCGGACGAGGAGACCGCGTTCGGCCACCGGCAGACGCTCTTCGAGTTCGGGGTCCGCTCGTCGTGGACCGATCCCGCCGAGGACGCCGACCGGATCGCGGTGACGAAGCAGGTGGCGGCGGCGCTCGAACCGTTTGCCAGCGGGGTCTACGTGAACATGCTCAGTGACGACGGGACCGACGGTGTCCGCCGTGCCTACCCGCCCGCCAAGCTGACCCGGCTGGCCGAGGTGAAGCGGGCCTACGACCCGGACAACGTGTTCCACCTCAACCAGAACATCAAGCCGGCGCCCTGATCGTCGCCGACCCGCGAATGCGGAAACCCGCCAGGTCGCGTCCGGCGGAAGGGAGGACGCGACCTGGCGGGCCCGGATGGTTCAGGGCATCAGGCTGCCGCGATGGCCTCGATCTCGAGCAGCCAGGACTCGTCCCAGCATCCGGTGATGATGATCCCCAGAGCGGGCCGGTGGCCGCCGAGCATCTCCTGCCTGATCTTGGAGTTCATCTCCCGGTCGGAGCGATCGGCCAGGTAGGTGGTGACCTTGACGAGGTTCTCGACGGTCATCCCGGCCTCGTGCAGCACCGCCAGCACGTTGCGCCAGACCAGCCGGCACTGTGCCTCGAAGCCCTCCGGCACCGCTTCCTCGGCGGTCAACGGCGCTTGACCGGTGATGAAGAGCAGCCGCTGCGCACCGGTGACGAGCGCACCCTGGGAGAGCCCCGGATCGGCGAGATGCGGGGGATCCACGTTGGTGAAGTTCATGCCAGCGATGCTAAGAAGTCCCTACCCGGGTGTCATCCTCGTGCGTGCTCAGTTGCCCCGTGGACGACCGGGCGCTCCGGTCCCGCACGGCCGGGACGACGGCGATCAGCAGCAGCGCCGCGGTCAGCGCGAAACCGGCCGGGTAACTGAGGATGTCGGCCACGAAACCGAATCCCACGGCGCCTATCCCGAGCCCGGCGTCGTAGGCGAAGTTCCACAGCGCGCTCGCCCGGCCGAACTCGGCCTTGTCGACCCGCTCGAACAGCATCACCATCGTCACGTTCTGCCCCGCGCCGAAACCGATGCCGAACAGCACCATGCCCGCGATCACCGCGACCGGGCTGTCCAGCCAGACCACGCAGAGGGTGCCGACGGCCGCCGAGAGCACGGCCGGGACCAGCAGCCGGGACACGCCGTGACGGTCGGCGATCCAGCCCGCGGCCCAGCGCGCCAGCGCGACCAGGCACGACTGGATGAGCAGAGCCAGCGCGGCCAGGCCGCGTGAATCCGCCGACACCGCCAGCGGCAGGAAGGTGGCGAACACGCCCGAGGCCACCGCGAGTGCCGTGAAGATCAGCGTCGGGCGGGCCAGTGCTCCTGTCATCCCCTTGAAGACCCTGGGCTCCTGCTCGACCCGGCCGGCCCTGGACGGCAGGAGGAGCACGGCGATCACCCCGGCCAACCCGATCACCGTCATCGCCGTGAAGATCGTCGAGAATCCGACGTGGTCGGTGAGCCACACCCCGGCCGGCAACCCCACGACGGCCGGTATCGCGCAGATGACCCCGTACAGCCCGAGGGCTTCCCCGCGGCGTTCGGGTGGGACCAGTTCGGCGACGAGGGCGCCGCCGGCGACCACGAAGATGCCGAACCCGGCGCCCCGCACCAGCGACACCGCGATGACCAGCTCCACCGCCGCCGAGACGGTCAGCAACAGCGACGGCACCGCCAGCAGGAGCAGCCCCAGCGTCAGCACCGTCCGATAGCCCCATCGAGCCAGCAACTTCGGTGCGGCCAGTTCCAGCAGCACCGTGGACAGCATCATCGCACCGGTGGACAGACCGGCACCGACGTCGCCCGCGTCCGACCCGCCGGCATAGAGCGGGACGACCGACAGGAGCAGGAAGAAGTTCGTGAGCGCGCCGAACGCGGCCAGCAGCAACAGGACCATCTGGCGGTTCAGGATCGGCGTCGGAGTGGTCGTCCGCCCCTGGCGCTTCGAGAGGTCGGCCGCTCCCGTGCTGCGCGCCTGCTTCGCGGGTGGCGCCTGCGGGTCGACATCCATGACAGCGTCGTATCCCCTCACCGGCAATGTAGCCCAAGATTCGTGACAAGTGTGCCCATGCCTACCGACCAGGTCGACGTGATCCGGCAATTGAGCAATTTGGAACAAGATTTCGTGGCGTGGCCACAAAGTAGCATCAGAGCTGGCGTGACGATGTCCGCCGGAGCGGCGTTCCCGGTACAGCCGGCCCGAGTTGGAGGAGCACGTTGCCAGAGCACACGCGGTCGACGGCCGACGACAGCGGCGAGCCGCGGGTCCTCTCCGGCGGCCCGCCGGCAACCACGGGGCCGGTCGGCGACGTCGCCGGGCCGCAGGCGTCCGACCAGGTTAAGGACTTGGTCAAAGCGCTGGACAGCTGCGCCTGGGAGCTGAGCACGGCACGGCACGACATCGACGAGTTCGTCGGATATTGCGAGCGCAACACGCTACCGGTGGACGAGCCGGTCGTCGCCGCCCTGGTCGCCGCGGCCGACGCGGCCGGCGAGCGCATCGCCGAGCAGCGGCACCTGCTTCTGACACTGTCCGCGATCGACGCGAGCCTGCTGTCGGCGAGCGAGCTGGCGCTCCGCTTCGGGTTGGCCACGCACTCCTATGTCCGTGGTGCGCTGGAATGGCGTTCGGCCGCATTCGACCAGTCGGTGGCCGTGCAATTCTTCGACCTCCGGGCGCAGGGCTCACCAATCGTGAACTACGAGCGCTACGAGCACGATCCGGTGCGCCGGGTCGAGGCGCAATTGCTCGACGTTCTCGGCCTGTCACCGGAGCGCCATTCGATCAGCGCCACCTCGTCCGGTGTCGCCGCCTACACTCTGGTCGAGGCATTCCTGCTGCGGGAGCGGTTGCGCAACGGCGACCTGGTCCTGATGGCGCCGTACATCTACTTCGAGGCGTCCGAGCAGTTGGTCACGCTGCCGTTCGTCCGGGTCGAGCGGGCCTCCGGGTACGGCGTCGAGGAGATCATCGCCGATGTCGTGCACTACCGGCCGCGAGCCCTCTTCGTGGACCCGCTGTCGAACACGGCCGAGCAGCGGATGATCGACCTGCCCGGCCTGCTGGCCCGGCTGCGCTCGGTGGTCATCGAGCGGACCACAGTCGTGATCGACGGCACCATGCTCTCCGGTGGCATGCCGGCCGACCTGCTGAACAGCGACGACAAGGTCGAGGTGCTGTACTACGAGAGCGGCTCGAAGTACCTCCAGTTGGGCATGGACGCCGGCATGGCCGGCATGGTGGCCTACCCGGTCGAGTTGCGGGAGGCCTTCGACCGGCAACGCCGCAACACGGGATTGATCCTCTACCGGCACGGCGCGGACCTGTTCCCGCGGTATCAGCGATCCTTCTATCGCCGGCGGATGACGCGGATCGGCGCGAACGCCCTGCGGATCGCCGAGTTGCTGCGCGGCGACCACCGGGTCACCGATGCCGGCGCGGTCTTCTACCCCGGTCTGCCCGACCACCCCGACGTCCGGATCGCCGAGCGGCTGCCGTACGCGGGTGGGTGTGTGACGTTCCTGTTCCACGACCGGGACCGCAACACCAAGGGTGAGCTCAACCTGCTGTTCGACCGGATCTTCGCCTACGCCCGCGTCTCGGGCGTGCAGGTGACCAAGGGAGCCAGTTTCGGCTTCTCGATCCCACGAGTGTCCGCCGCGGACGCCTTCGCCGAGGGCGAGCCCCCCTTCCTGCGGCTCTACGCGGGCGACCGGGCCGACCAGCTCGAAGCGCTCGCCGAGGCGTTCGCCCAGGCCCTCGCCGACCACGTCGGCGTGTCGCCCCGCGATCTCGCGGGTGACGGCTCACCCCGGATTTCCCGAGTCCCATAACTGCCGCCCCAACGGGAGCCCTTGGATGCGCAATGTGCTCATCATCGACTACGCCGGCCGGGGCCACGCCTTCGCCGACCTGTTCGTGAGAACCGACCCGGACGTCACCGTGCACCTCGCCCCCGGTTGCGCGGCGATCACGGACGATCGCATCGTCTCGGCGCCCTGGCTGGACATCTACCACTCCGGCCCGGTCGTGGAGTACGCCCGGGAGATCGGCGCGGACCTGGCCATGCCGGCCCATCCCAGATCGCTGACCGAAGGGTTCGTCGACGAGCTGCGCGCCGCGGGGATCCCCACCATCGGCCCGGACCGGTCCGCGACCCGTCTCGAGTCCAGCAAGAAGTTCACGAAGGAACTGTGCGTGAAGTACGGCATCCCGACCGCGGGATACCGGTACTTCGAGGATCCGGCGGCCGCCATCGCGTACGTGCGCTCGGTCGACGGCCCGCACGTGGTGAAGGGCAACGAGTCGTGCCAGGGCAACGGCGTCTTCATCTGCGACACCGAGGCCGAGGCGATCGACGCGATCAACCGGCTGATGGTCTCCCGGGACTTCGGCCCCGGCGGACGAACCATCATCATCGAGGAGAAGCTGGTCGGCCGGGAACTCCTGTACTTCGCGCTGGTCGGCGGGGAACACCACCTGATGCTGCCGATGGCGGTCGACTACCCCCGGTCCGACGACGGCAACCGCGGCGTCATGTGCGGCGGCATGGGCGCCTTCTCGCCGAGCCCGGACGACACACCCGAGGAGATCGAGAGGTTCGAGCGTCAGATGCTGCGGCCGCTGCTTGCCGCGATCAACGCCGAGGGACTCCACTACACCGGGGTGATCTACGTCGGCTGCATGCTCGTCGGAGACCAGCTCCACCTCATCGAGATCAACGCCCGGATGGGTGACCCGGAGGCCGAGGTGGTGTTCCCCCGGATCACGACGAACTTCACGGAGGTGGCCGCGTCCATCCTGGACGGCAGCCTCGACCGGCAACCGCCGCTGGCCGTCACCGACGAGTGTTTCGTGAACGTCGTGGCCACCCAGGGGCCGACCAGGGAGCCCGGCCGGTCCTTTCCCGGCTGGCCCTACGGGGAGTACGGCCGCGGCTATCCCATCACCGGTCTGGACGCCGTGGACCGGGACCGCTGCCTCGTCTTCTACGGTGCCGCCCGCACCCGGCCCGACGGCCAGCTGATCACCGACGGGGGCAAGAGCATCAACCTGGTCGGTCGCGGCGCCACGCTCGACGAGGCGGCCTCGCACGCCTACCAGGCGATAGCCGAGGTGAGCTTCCAGGGCATCCGGTACCGCAACGACATCGCGAAGGCCATGCCGTGGGATTGACGCCGGACCAGGCCCGGCGCCGGTGACGACAGGGGGACCGTCCTGCGGGAGGACGGTCCCCCTGTCATTCCGGCAGGCTTCACCCCGGCAGGACGAAGGGGATGGTGAGCCCGTCGTGCGCGTGGGCGCACCGGCATTCCCCCTGGTCACCGAGCCCCGCCACGGTCCGCAACACGAGTTCGCGCAGCCGCTCGACGTTCTCGGAGAACACGCGGAAGACCTCGTCCTGTGCCACCGCGCTCTCCTCGTCGATGCCGGCGTCGAGGTCCGTGACGAGGGCGATCGAGGTGTAGCACATGGCCAGCTCGCGAGCCAGCGACGCTTCCGGAAGGCCGGTCATGTTGATCAGCGACCAGCCCTGCCGAGCGTAGTACTGCGACTCGGCGCGGGTGGAGAACCGCGGGCCGTTGATCACGACCATCGTCCCTCCGTCGACGGCGGGCTGCCCGAACTCGGCCGCGTTCTTCACCACCGCGGCCCGTCCGTCCGGGCAGTACGGATCCGCGAAGCCGACGTGCACGGCGCCGGTGTCGAAGAAGGTGGCGGCGCGGCCACTGGTCCGGTCGACCACCTGGTCGGGCACGACGAACGTGCCCGGCCCGAGCTCGGGGCGCAGCGAGCCGACCGCGCAGGGGCCGAGGACCTGGCGTACGCCGAGCGACCGCAGGGCCCAGAGGTTGGCACGGTAGTTGATCACATGGGCCGGGTGCCGGTGGCCCTTGCCGTGCCGGGGCAGGAAGACCACCTCGCGGCCGCCGACCACGCCGCGCACCAGACTGTCGGACGGCTCCCCGTAGGGAGTCTCGACGCTGACCTGCTCGGCTTCCTCCAGCAGCGAGTACAGCCCGCTGCCACCGATCACACCGACCGGCGTGCTTCCCGCCATGATGCCGCTCCTTCCCGCTGCTTCGTGGTGCTGGCGAACTCGGCCAACCGGCCGGCGGCGGTGGCGATCACCGCGTGACTCTTGCAGAACGCGAACCGGACGAGGTGCCGCCCCGCCTCGGTGTCGGCGTAGAACGCCGAGCTGGGGATGGCGACCACGCCCGCCTTGGTGGCCAGGTCCTGGCACAGCGCGGTGCCGTCGAGGTAGCCGACCGACCGGGCGTCCGCCTGGAGGAAGTAGCCCGCCTCGCAGGAGAAGCACTGCCATCCGGACGAGGTGAGCGCGTCCCGTAGCGTGTCGCGGGCGGCCATGAGACGCGCCCGGAGCTCGTTCAGCCAGCCGTGCCGTTCGGGCAGCGCCGCGGCGACGGCGTACTGGAACGGCGTGCCGCCGGCGAAGGTGAGGTACTGCTTCACCGTCCGCACGGCGGCGACCATCCGCGCGGGCCCGCACGCCCAGCCGATCTTCCAGCCGGTGGCGTTGAAGGTCTTGCCCGCGGAGGAGATGGTGAGCGTTCGTTCCGCCATCCCCGGCAGCGAGGCCAGCGGGACGTGCCGGATCCCGTCGAAGGTCAGGTGCTCGTAGACCTCGTCGGTGACGGCGATCAGGTCGTGCCGGCGGCAGACGGCGGCGATGTGGGCCAGCTCGGCCGCCGAGAACACGGTGCCGGTCGGGTTGTGCGGCGTGTTGACCAGCACCGCGCGCGTGCGTGGGGTCACCGCCGCGGCGAGCTCGTCGGGATCGAAGGTGAAGCGGTCGTGCTCCGGACGCAGCGGTACGGTGCGCCGGCGGGCCCCGGCCATGGTGATCGCCGCGCTGTACGAGTCGTAGTAGGGCTCGAACACCAGGACCTCGTCGCCCGCCGGGACCAGAGCGGCGATCGCGGCGGTGATCGCCTCGGTGGCGCCCGCGGTCACGAGGATCTCGGTGTCCGGGTCGTACGGTGTGCCGTAGTCGGCCGACCGCTGCTCGGCGATCGCGCGGCGAAGCTCGGGCACACCCGGCAGCGGCGGATACTGGTTGTGCCCGGCGAGCACCGCCTCCGCTGCGGCCTTGAGCAGTTCGGGAGGGCCGTCGCTGTCCGGGAAGCCCTGACCGAGGTTGATCGCGCCGGTTCGGTTCGCCAGCGCGGTCATCTCGGCGAAGATCGTGCTGCGGAAGGCCGCGAACTTGGGGACGAGCACGTCGTTGCTCACTCAGGCCACCTCCGTTCTCGCGCCGAACCCGGCGAGGTCGTCGACCACCCGGTGGGTGCCGAAGTCGGTCTCGCAGCCGGGCCGGCGTACGCCCACGGCCCGCCAGCCCGCCGTCCGGGCGGCGTCCAGCTCGGCCCGGCTGTCGGACAGGAACAGGATGTCGCTGCCGTCCGCGCCGATGGCGTGCGCGATCCTCCGGTAGGAAGCCGGGTCCCGCTTGGGGCCGCCGGTCACCGTGTCGAAGTGCCCCGCCAGGTAGCCGAGCAGATCCCCCTGGTCGCTGCGGGAGAACCAGAGCCTCTGGGCGAGCGCGGAACCGGAGGAGTAGATCCAGCAGGGCGTGCCGAGCCGGTGCCACTCGGCGAGTGCCGGCGGCACGTCCGCGTAGAAGACACCGGACAACTCACCGGCCAGAAAACCCTGCTCCCAGATCAGCCCGTGCAGCGTCTTGAGCGGGCTGTGCTTCGCGTTCTGGTCGTGCCAGTCGAGCAGCGTCCGTACCACGTCGTCGAGGTCGTAACCGTCGCCGAGCAGGCCGCGAACCCCGGCGACCACCTCGCGGGTGCCGGGGCGGTCCTGCCGCACCCAGCTCTCGATCCGATCGCGGGCGTAGGGGAACAGCACGTCGTGCACGGCTGACAGCGGGCTGACCGTGCCCTCGATGTCGAGGACGACCGCACCGGTCATGAGGTGGACGCGGGAGCGAGCAGTTCGTCGAGGGTCGGGATCCGGGACGCGATCTCCGAACCGGTGAACTCGGCCACCCAGCCGTCCTCCTCCTGGAAGAACCGGATGGCGCAGAAGTGCGGCCGGGTACCCATGTCGAACCAGTGCGTCGTGCCCGCCGGGACCGACATCAGGTCACCGGCCGTGCAGACCACGGCGTAGACCTTGTCACCGAGGTGGAGGTAGAAGCATCCGCTGCCCTCGACGAAGAAGCGGATCTCGTCCTCGTCGTGGGTGTGCTCGTTGAGGAACTTCGTCCTGGCCGCCTCCGCCTTGGCCGGCCACTCCGGGTCGGCGTCGTTCGGCACCATCCGGACCACGTCGACGAGCGGGTACGGGCCCTCGGCCGAGAGCCGCTCCACCTCGGAGGCGTAGGCGGCGAGCACCTCCTCCTGCCCGGCGTCCGGGGCCAGCGGGACGGTCGCCCAGCGCTCGAGCCGGATGCCGTGCGGCGCCAGCTCGGCGGCGATCTCGGCGATGTCCTCGGTGCGCGTCAACACGTTCGTACCGTCGTCCTTGGGCATGACCTGTAGCAGGGTCATCTCAGATCTCCTTGTCACTGATGGCACGTCATGAGCGGTCGACCAACAACGTGAGCTGGCACATCGCCTCCAGGCATTCCATGCGGTTGCGGGCGATGTCCAGCGTCGGCCCCCACGTGGTCGCCCCGTGATTGCCGATGAGCATCACCGGCGGCGCGTCCGCGGCGATGCGGTCGAGGACGTCGCCGGCGATGTGGGGCACGTGGGCGTGGTTGTCGAACACCGGAACGACGACCTTGGACGGATCGGAGAGTCCGAGCCCTTTGATGATCTCCAGGTCCGTGAACGTCACGTTGTCGGCGCCGCGCCGCGCCGCCAGGATCGCCGTCGCGGTGGCGTACGGCGGGTGGGCGTGGACGACCGCCTGGGACTCGGCGGACAACCGGTACAGCGCCGCGTGGATGGTGGTCTCGGCCGACGGCCTCGGGGCGTCGGCCCGCACCGGGCGCGCGTCGTCGATGCGGACCTCGACCACGTCGGCGCCGGTGATCGAGCCCTTGCTGACGCCGCTGGCGGTGATGAGGGCGGTCTCGCCACCGGGCATCCGGATCGAGAGGTTACCCGCGGTGCCCTCCAGCCAGCCGCGGGTGTAGAGCGCGGCGGCGGTCTCGGCCAGGGCGTTGCCCGCGCCGTCGACGGACCAGGTCATGAGACCGGCTCACCCACTGGCGGTGCCGACAGCGGCGTCGTCAGCGGGCGGAACGGCCCGGATTCGGTGACGACGGCGGTCACCAGCTCCGCGGGCGTGACGTCGAACGCGGGATTGAACACAGCGGTGCCCGCCGGCGCGACCTCCACCCCGCCGAACGCGGTGACCTCACCGGCCGCGCGCTCCTCGATGCGGATCTCCGTACCACTGGCCAGCGACATGTCCAGGGTCGACTCGGGTGCGACGACGATGAAGGGGACGCCGGCACGGTGCGCGGCCAGCGCGAGCGAGTAGGTGCCGATCTTGTTGGCCACGTCTCCGTTCGCGCACACCCGGTCCGCCCCGACCAGGACGCAGTCCACCATGCCCGAGGCCAGAGCGGCCGGCCCGGCCGAGTCGACCAGCATGCGGTGCGGGATGCCGGCCTCGGCCAGTTCCCACGCGGTGAGCCGGGCGCCCTGCAGCAGCGGCCGGGTCTCACCGAACAGCACCTCGGCCACGTGGCCGGTGCCGGCGAGAACGCGGATGGCGCCGAGCGCCGTGCCCCACGCCGCAGTGGCCAGACGGCCCGTGTTGCAGTGGGTCAACAGCCGTAACGGCTTCCGCCCGCACAACCGCCGGACGAGTTCGGCGGCCTCGTCGGCGGCTGCGCGGTTACGCTGCTCGTCCTCGACGAGGATCGCGTTCGCCTCGGCGAGCACGGCGTCGGCACCGCCGCTGAGCTCGCCGATCACCCGGCGTACCGCCCAGCTCAGGTTCACGGCGGTCGGCCGTGCGTCGGCTATCCGCCGGGCGTCGGCGCGGACGGCACCTTCGTCGCAGACGCCGTCGCGCGTGTGCGCCCGCGCCGACATCGCCACCGCGAGCGCACCGGCGACTCCGATGGCCGGGGCCCCCCGGATGGCCAGGCGCTGGATGGCGTCGATCACTTCGCCCGGCGTGGTGAGCCGCAGCAGCCGGTACTCGTGCGGCAGGGCGCACTGGTCGACCGCTTCGACGGCACCGTCCCGCCAGGCGATGGAGAGACTCATGCGCGTCAGTCTCGCAACCGGCCGGGCGGGCGGGCATCTTCGATCGTGCGGACAGTGCCGAGGGCGGATCCTCGGTCGTGCGGACGGCCAGCCCACGCGGGCCGGCAGTGGCGGTAGAGCAAGGCGAGAGGTGCGTTGCGTCTCCGGAATCGAGAAGCATGGCTGCATCGACAGAGATGCCGAGACCGGTAGGGGTGGCGATGACCACGAACGAACTCGACCGTGCGCCAGTCGGACCCGGCGGAGTTGATCGCAGGGAATGGGCCAGAGTGGCGGCCGAGGTGCTCGGGTGCGCGACCGAGACGATCGAGGAGCGCGCCGACACCGCATCCTTCATCGATCTGGGCGGCACCTCCCTGCGAGCGGCCGACTTCGCCGCCCGGGTCGAGCGCCGGCTGGGCGTCGCGCCACCGTTGCGCGCACTGCGGGCGGCCGTGCCGCTCACGGAGGCCATGGCGCAGGCGACCGCGTACCAGCCGGTGTCGGCCGGCGACGACAGCACCGCCGTGGACCGGCCGCTGCTGACCGGCCAGGCCGGCATGCTCCTGGCCGAGGACATGATCGACGGTCGCCCGGTGCGGGTGATCTTCACGGCGGAGAGCGCCGTACCCTTCGATCCGGAGCGGCTGCGGTCGACGCTGGCCGCGCTCACCCGCAACCACGAGGCACTGCGCACCATCTTCACCTCCGGCGCCGCCGCGCGTGCCGAGCGCGAGGCCGCCGCGTCCTCCCACGGCGGGTACGTCTCCGGGTCTCCGGGCGACGACTTCAGCCGCCGGGTGCTGCCCAGCTGGGAACCGCGGCTGATCGAGCAGCGGCTGTCACCGCCGGCCGGCGGTGACGTGGTGGCCATCGTCCACGGCCAGCTCTCGGCCGCGCCGGGGCTGCTGCGGCCGTTCGAGGAGCCGCCGATCCTGTTCGTGCACACCCGGGTCGAGGGCGGACCCGACCTGCTGAGCGTCCTGTTCCATCACACGTTGATGGACGGGTGGGCGCTGGGCCGGTTCTGGCACGCGTTCGCCCACGCGTACGCCACGGGCGTCGCCGAGCCCGGGCCTTCGCCCGACCTGATCGCGGCCTGGCATCGGGAGATCAGCGAGAACGGGCGGCTGGCGGAGCTGACCCGGCTCGCCGTCGAGGACCTCGCGGGGCTGCCCGACACCGTGCCACTGCCCGTCGACCGCAAGCGGCCCGAGGTCCCCGACGTGACGGGCGTGCACCTGCCGTTCAGCCTGAGCGCCGAGCTGCGGAACCGTGTCGAGGCGACCGCGCACCGGCTCGGCGTGCCCCACACCGTCGTCGTGTGCAGCGCCTGGGCGATGGCCGTGGGGCGTCGGGCCGGTCTGCGGGACCTGGCCATCGGCGTCGCGATGTCCGGGCGGGAGGCCATTCAGCTGCACGACGTGCTCGGGCTGTGCGTGCGGATCGTACCGGTACGTTTCCAGATCGGCGGCACCCGTACGGTCGCCGAGCAGCTGCGCGCCTGGGCCGCCTCCTGGTCCGCCGCCACCGGCCGCTCCGAGCTGCCGTTCGAGGAGATCATCCGGGCGCTCGGGAAGGAGGAGGTCCGCGATCGGACGCCGGTCATCCAGGCCGTGTTCGAGGCCCACGACGAGCTGGTGGGCGACCGGCTGCGCGCG
This sequence comes from Micromonospora sp. NPDC049151, assembly GCF_040648395.1. Lineage (NCBI taxonomy): Bacteria > Bacillati > Actinomycetota > Actinomycetes > Micromonosporales > Micromonosporaceae > Micromonospora > Micromonospora sp. NPDC049151. Next base: position 414,599 of record NZ_JBEZDP010000002.1, on the reverse strand, counting down.
GGTGGGCTGGACCTGCGGCTGCACGAGGGATACGGCGGCTCGTCCATGATGGAGACGACGCTGTTCCTCACCAACTGGGGTGAGCGGCCGTCGTTGCAGCTGGAGTACCAGCCGAGCGTCTTTCGGCCGGACGAGGCGGTCGCCCTGATCGAGGGCTTCACGGCGGCGCTCGAGGAGCTGGTCACGGACCTGGACGCGCCGGTGTCGACGGTGCGGGCCATCTCGGCGGGGCAGCGGCGGTGGCTGGAGGAGCTCTCCGACGGGCCGGCCACCGACTGCGAGGCGGATCTGTGGCACCTCTTCGAGGAGACGGCAGAGCGTTTTCCGGACGAGGTGGCGGTCGATGACCTGACGTACGACGAACTGCTCGCCGCCGTGCGTACCCAGGCCGCCGCCCTGGCCCAGGTCCGCCCGGGCGACCGCGTCGTGCTGGCCGTACCCCGCGGCGTCGCCGAGGTCGTGGCCGTGCTGGCGGTGCTGCATCGAGGAGCGACCTACGTGGCGGTGGACCAGGCCGCCCCACGTGACTGGCTCGCCCAGATCCTCCGCCAGGTCTCGCCCGTGGCCGTCATCGGCGCGCCCGAGGTGGCCGAGCTGGCCGGCCGGCCGTCGGTCGAACCGTGGACGCCTGCGATGCCGCTGGAACCCGGGCCTGAGCCGGCGCCCGCCGACCCGGGCCGCTTCGCGTACATCGCCTTCACCTCCGGCTCCAGCGGAAGGCCCAAGGGCGTTCCCGTGCCGCACCGCGCGGTGGTCCGCCTCATCCGCGACGCCGACTATGCGCGCAAGGGCCCCGGCGAGCGCTTCCTGCGGGCCGCGCCCCTGGCGTTCGACGCGTCCACGTTCGAGATCTTCGGGTCGCTGCTGTCCGGCGCCGGCCTGCAGGTCCTTCCGGACGGGCCGGTCGCCCCGACCGAGCTGGCCCGGTTCCTGATCGAGCGTGAGGTCACCGTCGCGTTCCTGACCACCGGCCTGTTCCGGCTCATGGCCGACCACCGGCCCGAGGCGTTCGCGCGTATGCGTCAGGTGATCACCGGTGGTGAGGTCACACCGCCACAGCAGGTGCGGCGCGTGCTGGAACGCCACGAGGGACTGCGGATCAGCCTCGCCTACGGCCCGACCGAGTGCACCACCTTCACCACGATCCACCACTTCGACTCGCCGGCCGAGGTGAGCGACCCGCTGCCGATCGGCCGGCCACTGACGGGCACACGGTTGTTCGTGCTCGACGACGAGGGTCACCCCGTGCCGCCAGGCGCGGTCGGTGAACTCTGCGTCGGCGGCATCGCGCTCGCCGAGGGCTATCTGGACCAACCCGAGGAGACCGCCCGCGCCTTCGGCGCGAAGGCGCCGGACACGGGCGAGCGCCTCTACCGCACCGGAGACCTGGTGCGTTGGGACGGTCGTGGTCGCCTCATGTTTGTCGGTCGCCTCGACCAGCAGCTCAAGGTACGCGGGTTTCGCGTCGAGCCCGAGGCGGTGGCGCGGCGGCTGCGCGAGCACCCGGGAGTGCGCGACGCGGTCGTCGTCGGCGAGGGCAAGGTCGCCGACCAGCGGTTGATCGCCGGGGTCATCCCTGAGGGCCCGGCCCCGTCGGCGGCCGAGCTGCGGGCCTGGGTGGGCCAGACGCTGCCGGCCTGGGCCGTGCCGGAGCTGTGGGCCTTCATCGAGGCGTTCCCCCTCACCAGGAACGCCAAGGTCGACCTGCGGGCGCTGGCCGCGCAGGCGGTGGCGATGGGGAGCGGGCGATGACCGGCCTTGAGACCGTCCTCGGCACGCACCCCCGGGTGGAGCGTGCGGCCGTGGGAGACGGTGTGATCTATGTGGTACCGGCCGACCCACGGCAGCCCGAGTTCGTCACGCGCTGGCGCCGGCTCTATGACGACCTCTACTCCGCCGACTCCGAGGCGGCCGGGCACACCTCCGACTTCAGCGGCTGGACCAGCAGCTACACCGGAGAGCTCATCCCGACCGACCAGATGGAACAGTGGCGCGGGGCGACCGTCCGCCGCGTGCGTGCCCTGAAGCCGTCGCGGGTGCTCGAGGTCGGCGTCGGGTCGGGACTGCTGCTCTGGCACCTGGCCCCCGACTGCGTCGAATACCGGGCCACCGACTTCTCGCCGGTCACCATCGCGAAGCTGCGGGCCCGGCTGCGGGGCGCGGGCGTTCCCTGGGCGGGCCGGGTGCACCTGCGGGCGGCCGAGGCCGTCGAGACCGACCGCTTTCCCGAGGGTTACTTCGACACGGTGATCCTCAACTCGGTGACGATGCACTTCCCCGGGCACGGGTACCTGCGCCGGTTCATCGAGCAGGCGCTGCGGGTGCTGGCGCCGGGCGGCCGGTTGTTCGTCGGTGACAACCGGAACCTGAGCCTGCTGCCGCAGTTCCTCACCGAGGTGCAGCGCACACGCGACCCCGCGGCCTCGCCGGCCGAGATCCGTGACCGGGTACGCGAGGCGGCCGTCACCCAGCAGTGGATGCTGCTCGCCCCGGAGTACTTCGTCGCCACGGCGCGGGAGCTGCCGGACGTGGTGGGCGTCGACATCCAGCTCAAGCGCAGCTCCGCGGTGAACGAGCTGACCAGCTTCCGGTTCGACGCGGTCCTGCACAAGGGGCCGGCACCGGTCCGCTCACTCGCCGGTGTGCCCCGGCTGCGGTTCGGCGATCTGCCCGACGGTGCCGATCTCACCGGACTCACCCGTCAGCTCACGGAGCGGGCGGGCGAGGACCTGCGGGTGACCGGTATCCCGAACCGGGCGCTGACCGCACTCGTGGCCGCGGCGGATGCCATCGAGCGCGCCGAGCCGGTCCCGCCCGGGGAGGCATGGGGTTGGCTGCCGGAGGATCTGCACCTCCTCGCCGAGCGCCTCGGCCGTACGGTCGTGGTGACCGCATCGGCGCGTCCGGACGAGATGGACGCCGTCTTCCTCGGCACCGACGCGGCCGAGCCGCTGACCGACCTCTACGAGGTGCGGGAACCGATCGAGTCGGCGGCGCACTACCTGAACCACCCACAGGCGGCGGAGCTGGCCGAGGACATACGCCGCTTCGTCGCCGAACGGTTGCCCGAGTCCGACGTCGCCCCGATCAAGGTCGTCAGCGCGCTGCCTCCGGCCGTCGAGAAGCGGCTGCGCGACCTCGGCCGGCACGACGGGTCGTGTCGTTGACGGCCGGTCCAGGCCGGCCGGACGGCCAGGGGCGCACGTCCGTCACGGGCGTTCAGAGATCACGGATCGGACGGTAGCGGACGGTGAGCTCGGCCAGCGGGTCTTCCTGCAGTGTCGCGCGCAGCCGGATCGGGGTGCCGCCCGGGTTGTCGTACAGCCGGATACCGTCGCCGAGCAGCACCGGTGCGATGTGCAGGTCGATCTCGTCGATGAGGCCGAGCTGGAGCAGCTGCCGGCCGATCGAAGCGGAGTGGATCTCGACGTTCTTGCCGTTGGCGGCCTTCACGGCGATCCGCAACGCCTCGGCGACGTCACAGGTCAGGAACGTGACGCCGGGCGACGGCTTGGCGTCCTCGGGGTGGTGGGTGAGGATGAAGACCGGTCCGTCCCAGTCGCCGTAGGGCTTGGTGTCGCCGTACTTGTCGTAGCCGTCCCGACCGCCGAGCACGGCGCCGAGGGTTTCGATGTACGGCTCGATGATCCCCGGAGTGTCGGAGAGACCGTCCATCCAGTCCATCGAGTGGTCCGGTCCCGCGACAAAGCCGTCCAGGGACATGGAGAAGTGCCAGAGCACCTTGCCGTCGGCGGTCTGTGGCGTGAATTCGTGCATGGTGACCCCCAGCCTGGTTGCGGTTTGCAATCGGTGCACCATATGCCAAAGAGGAGTGGATCGCAATCAATTCGGGGGTGGTGTGTGCCGCGTGTCGGAGCCGCCGGACGTCACCTGGGCAAGCTCGAAGAACAAAACGGACATTGAGTTCGATAGTCTTGCTCCCCGCTGGAGGCCCGTCCCGGGTCCACCGGTGACGGAACGGACCAGGAGGATGCCTGATGCGACCCCCCACTGACGACATTGAGCCGGCTCGGGCCGGCAGACGCGAGTGGATCGGGCTGGCGATGCTGGCCCTTCCCGCGTTGCTGCTGTCCGTCGATGCCAGCGTGCTCTTCCTGGCACTCCCGCAACTGAGCACCGACCTGGGCGCCACCGGCGTCGAGCAGCTCTGGATCATCGACGTGTACGCCTTCCTGACCGCCGGGTTCCTGATCACCATGGGCGGTCTGGGCGACCGGATCGGCCGGCGCCGGATTCTGCTCGTGGGCGCGGCCGCCTTCGGGCTCATGTCTCTGCTCGCGGCGTACTCGACCACCCCCGAGATGCTGATCCTCGCCCGGGCCCTGATGGGTGTCGCGGGCGCCACCGTGATGCCGTCGGCGCTCGCCCTGATCAGCAACATGTTCCGCGACCCACGGCAGATGGGCCTGGCCGTCGCGGTCTTCATCGGCTGTTTCATGGGCGGCGCGGCGGTCGGTCCGGTGGTCGGCGGTGCCATGCTGACCAGCTTCTGGTGGGGCTCGATCTTCCTTATCAACGTGCCGGTGATGCTGGTGATCGTGCTGGCCGGGCCGGTGTTGCTGCCGGAGTACCGTGGCCCGGACGGCGGCAGGATCGACCTGGTCAGCGTGGTGCTGTCGCTCGGTGCGATCCTGCCTGTCATCTATGGCCTCAAGAAGCTGGCGCGCGACGGGTGGGCGGTCCCGCCCGCGCTCGCCCTGGTGGCCGGGCTGGTGATGGGCTTCCTGTTCGTGCAGCGGCAGAAGCGCCGGCGGGATCCTCTGCTCGACCTGAAGCTCTTCCGGCATCAGGCTTTCACCGGCGCCCTCATGATCATGATCATCGGCTCGGTGATGATGTCCGGCATGTCGCTGATCTTCACGCTCTTCCTCCAGTCGGTGCGCGGCCTGACGCCGCTGGAGACCGGGCTCTGGAGCGTTGTCTCCGCGGCGGCGCTCGTCTCCGGCTCGATGACCGCGCCGATCCTGGCCCGGAGAATCCGCCCCGGCGTGGTCATCGCCATGAGCCTGGTCGCGTCGGTGGCCGGCTTCCTGCTGATGACGCAGGTGCAGAAGACCGGCCCGCTGGCCCTGCCGATCGTCGCCATCGCGTTGGTGTCGTTGGGCGCCGGCGGTTTCGCGTCGATCGCCACTGGTCTCGTGGTCAGCTCGGTGCCTCCGGAGCAGGCCGGCTCGGCGTCGTCGGTCTCGTCGATGAGCGGCGAGCTGGGCGTCGCGTTGGGCATCGCGGTGATCGGCACCATCGGCACGAGCATCTACCGTGGCCTGCTGGATGTGCCGGCGGGCGTGCCGGGAGGCGTTGCCGAGACGGCCCGGGAGAACATCACGGGCGCGGTCGCCGCGGTGGCCGGCCTCCCGAGTTCCACCGGCGCGGCCCTGCTCGAGGACGCACGCGCTGCCTTCACCACGGCGCTGCAGAGCGTGGCGGGGATCTCCGCGGTGATCGCCACGATGCTGGCGGTGGTGGCTGTCACGGTGCTGCGCCGGTTCCCACCCACGGGCGGGACGCCGGATGCCACGGGCGACGGCGATCCTGCGGCGGGGCCGGCGGTGACCAGGGAGGCGTCGGCCCAGGTCTGACGCCGCCGCGAAACGCAGACGCCACCCCCGCCGGGGGTGGCGTCTGCCGTTGTGGAGGGCGGGGGCGAGCCGGGACGATGCGGGCGGCCGTCAGTCGAACCGCAGGGCGACGTGGTGCTCCAGAGCCATCCTGCGGATCGCGGTCAGCGCGACCTCGAGCAGGACGCTGCGGGCGGCCGCCTCCCCCCGGTTGGGCTTCTCGGGAGAGAGCAGGTCGAGCTCTCGGACGACGAGGCGCTCAGCCGCCTCGGCGTACGGGGAGAAGAAGTCCATCTCGCAGTCACAGCCCAGCTGTCGCAGTGCCGCCAGCACCTGCGCCAGGTGGCTGCTGACGGGCGATTCCGGATCGACCCGCCAGCCGTGCTCCTTGATCAGGATTTCGACGTCCTCGCGTGCGGCACGCAACACGTCGGCGTTGTCCGGCCGGGGATCCTCCTGCGGGACCTGCGTGCGGTTGATGACGTCGAAGAGCCCGGGAAGGGGGAGTGCCTCGTCTCCGATCGCGGTGAGGAGGGCGCGGACCGTGGTGAGGTCGAGTTGGCCGATGGTGGTGAGCGCGCGGATCAGTCGTAGCCGACGCAGGTGTGCCTCGCCGTATACGGCCTGGTTGCGGCCGGTCGGCTCGCCCGGCGGGAGCAGGCGTTCGCGCAGGTAGAACTTGATCGTGGGAACCGGTACACCGGTCTGTTTGCTCAGATCCGATATTCGCATGGAAACCCCCATATTCCGCGGGCATCTGTTCCCTGCATCAGTTCGTCCCGCGAGCCCGGTGTGATTGTACTTTGACGGGCCATGTCGTGGCTGTGTGAAAGAAGACGGGTGCCCTGGTTGACACCAAAAGCGGCACCGACCGGAGCCGAGGCCGCTTACGGTCGCACTACGTAACTGTGGCGGATCGTTAACTCGCCGGCCCGACGGTGCCCGGAGTCGATTATCACTGCCGTTTTCTACCGTCGGGTAATAGCGATTGATTGAGGTGGGCCGTCAATTAGCGGACAGTATTGACGGGTGGAGTCCGGCGGCGCGCGCCTCAGGCCGCTGCCCAGCGTGGTGCGTCACGGGTGCCGCGACGGTGCTGGCGGGAATCTCATTGAGTCGCGTTGCCGACGGTCTCCCTCGTGCGGATGGATTGTGCGGGCATGCATATTGTCGATGCGGCACGTTTCCGGTGTCTTCTCTGTCCGTGCTAGGTAGCGTCGCGGCTACGGTGCGTGACGAGGTTGGCGCCCTCGCCCTGCTTCATCCAGGGCCGCGGCGTGCGCCGTGACCGGGTGTGGTGGTCCGGGGTCGGCTTGCCGCGGCGGACCACCGGGTGGGCCGACCGCAGGTCGGAGTGCTCGGGCCGGGGGTGAAGCGGGGTGCGCGGCGTCCGGGGCCTGCCAGGGGTCGTCCGGCGGTCGACGCGCGGCCGGCGTCGTGGGTGGGTGGTTCGGGCCGGCGGGCGCGGGCGGGGTGTCGGCTGCTGACCGTCCTGTGTCGATTTGTAATGCCAGTGTGGCCTGGTCTGTCCAGGCGGGCGAAGTCGTTTCTGAGAAGAGTCGGCGGACCGGCTGCTAATGGTGTAGAACGTCCGTATTCGAGCACTTCATGAATGAATGCTGCATCGACGGTGTCGATTTTAGGTTCAAGCATCGGCGAGTATCAGTATCCATTCCGGCAGATGTGCCCTGGGCTGCGGATTCCGGCGGCAGCAGATAGTTTCAATATCCAGAACTACTTCACGTGTGCGCTGCGTACCCGGGTGGTAAGTGGAGGGTATTGATCGCCCACAGGGGGTCGGCTAGCCTGTCTCCGGGGATCAAAGAGTTCCACATCGATCGATGGTAACGCTGTCCCGAGAGCAATTTGGGCGATTATTTTTATGTCGCTGTCCAGGCGACCGTAAATTGTCGTCAGAATTGCGCTGCCACTCTAGATTCGTCAACTGTCATGAGGGGGAGACCATGCAGGACGTTGCCGAACGGGCCGTGCTACGGGCGATCGAAGCCATGCACGAGCGGCTGGGCGATGAGCTGACCGTCGACGACCTGGCTCGCGCCGCGATGTTCAGCAAGTTCCACTTCACGCGGATCTTCCAGCGGTTCACCGGCGTCTCGCCCGGCCGCTTCCTGTCGGCGTTGCGCCTGCAGAAGGCCAAGCAGCTGCTTGTCTCCACGTCGATGAACGTCGCGGACATCAGCGTACGGGTCGGGTACAACAGCGTCGGCACGTTCAGCTCGCGCTTCAGCCGCAGCGTCGGCATGTCGCCGACCGTGTACCGCCGCCGCGCCGGCTACGCCGCCGCCATCCAGGCCGCCACCGACAGCGCGAGCCGCCGATCGAACGCCCGGCTGTCCTGCCGGCTGCGGCTGCCCGAGTCGGACGACGCGGTGATCTTCCTGGGCATGTTCGCCCACCGGATCCCGGAGGGCCGACCGGCGCGCTGCGCGGTGCTGGAGCAACCCGGCCGGGTCGTCTTCAACTCGGTGCCCGTCGGCACCTGGTACCTGCTCGCGCAGTCGGTGTCGCTGGACGGAGCCGGAACCGGGACGGACATCGCCGACCGGCCCGTGTCGGTCGCCACCTACGGCCCTTTCACGGTACGGGCCGACTCGACGATCATGGCGGATCTCGAACTGCGGCCGGCCCGCGACCTGGACCCGCCGGTCCTGCTCGCCCTGCTCGACGCACGCAAGTACGCGATGGAGCGGATGAGCGAGGAGCGGGACACCCAGCCGGAATTCGAGCGCAGCGCCGCCTGACCGGCGTCACTCCTCCGCCAATCGGACGCGGCCCGGCAGCCGGGACAGTGACCATCCGTTTCGCCACACCAGGAGGGAGCGTCATGACCACGGTCGGTACCGGCGTCCACGTCGCTCTCGACGGCGCGACGCTCGGCCTTCCCGATCTGCGCCGGATCGCCGAGGACCACGTGCCGGTCGCGCTCGGCACCCGGGTGCTGGAGCGCGCGGCCGTGAGCCGGCAGCAGGTCGAGCAGACCGTGCGGCAGCACCTCCCGGTGTACGGGGTGGCCACCGGCTACAGCGAGATGGTCCGCCTGCTCACCGAAGCGACCGACGAGACCGAGTTGCGGACCGGCCTGGTACGCGGTCACAGCGCCGCCGTGGGACCGCTGCTCGGCGAGCCCGAGGCGCGGGCCGTGACCACCGCACGACTGAACGCCCTCGCCAAGGGGCCGTCGGCGGTTCGGCCCGTGGTGCTCGAACGTCTCGCGCTCCACCTCAACGAGGGTCTGACGCCGGCCGTGCCGGAGACCGGACTGCTGGGCGCCGACGGGGACCGGGCCGCGCTGGCCCACATGGTCGGCACGCTGCTCGGCGAGGGGCACCTGCTGCGGGACGGGGTGCGGACGCCGGTCGGGCCGGTGCTGCGCTCGCTGGGCATCGAGCCGCTGCGGTTGGACGTCAAGGAGTGCCTGGCGCTGCTCAACGGCACCTCGGCCATGACGGGCGTGGCCGCCCTGGTGGCCGAGCACGCGCTGGCGCAGGCACGGCACGCCGAGATCGCCGCGGCGCTGGTCGTCGAGGTGCTGCAAGGCTCGCCGAGCCCGTTCCAGGCGGCCGGCCATGAGGCCCGCCCGCACGCCGGCCAGATCGCCAGCGCCGCCAACATGCGTGCGCTGACCGGCGGCAGCAGGCTGATCAGCGACCACGCGGACCGCCGTCGGCGAGTGGCCGCCAGGATGACGGGCGGCAACGGCGACGGGGCCGTGTTCGGCGCCGACGTCGTTCTCCAGCAGGCCTACTCGTGGCCCTGCGTCCCGCAGGTGATCGGCGCGGTCCGGGACACCCTCGGGCACGCCACGCGCACGCTCGAGATCGAACTCAACTCGGCCGACGACAGTGCGCTGTTCCCACCGGACCGGGACGTGCCCACCGGCCAGCCGGTCGCCTTCGTGATGGACTTCCTGACCATCGCGCTCGCCCGGCTCGGCGCGTCCTCCGCCCGGCGCAGCAGCCGGCTGCTCCACCGGCGCGTCGACGACGGCCTGCCGGAGAGCCTGATCAAGGGCGGTCCCGGCTCCGCCGGCACGCGGTACCGGGCCACCGCGCTGGTCGCGGAGAACCGGACGATCGGTCCGGCCAGCACCGGCGGCCCGCCCGGTGACGACGACGAGGACCGGGCCAGTGCGGGGCTGGTCGCCGCCTGTAACTGCCGGCGGGTCCTGGGCAACAACTTCCTCATCCTCGCTTTGGAGCTCCTCGCCGCCGCTGCGGCGGTGGACGTCTCCGGGCGCCTCGACCGCCTCAGCCCGGCTGCCCGGGTCACCTACAGCACCGTCCGGTCGCTGGTGCCCACCCTCGCCGACGACCGCTACCTGGCCGACGACGTCCAGTCGGTCGCCGACGAGTTGGCGCGCGGCACGTTGCTCGACGCCCTCGACGACGCCGGCATCAACCTCCAGTAAGGAGAAGTTCCCATGACCATCACTCCGGAAGCTCCGCAGGCGCCCAGCGCGCTCTCGCTGCAGCAGCAGTTCCTCTGCATGTTCGCCCAGGGCTTCGAGGCCGGGCCGTTCGGGCCGCACTACGTGGAGGTCGGCGGGTGGCGCATCCACGGACGCGTCGACGGGCAGGTCCTGCGCCGGGCGTTGGCCGACGTGGTGCAACGGCACGAGGCGCTGCGTACGGTGCTGCACCTGGAGAACGGCGGCGGCACCCAGAGCGTGCTGCCCGCCCGGCCGCCCGAGCTGCGCGAGGTGGAGCTGGACGGCTCGCCCGGCGTGGACCGGGACCAGCGCGCCGAGGAACTCATGATCGAGATGGAGACCCGGCCGTTCCCGATCGACGAGGTTCCGTTGATGCGGGCCGTGCTCGGCCGCTTCGACGAGCAGGACTCGGTGCTGGTGCTCTGCACCCACCACAGCGCCGCGGACGTCTGGTCGCTCCAGGTGATCCTGCGGGACCTGGCGGAGTGCTACGCGGCGCGCGTCGCCGGGGACGAGCCGCGGCTGCCCGAGGCGACCCAGTACCGCGACTACGTCTCCGCGCAGCAGGAGGAGGCCGCGGGGCCGACGGTGGCGGCCGCACGTGCCTACTGGCGTGAGACGCTGCGCGGCGCCCGGATCCTGGTCGAGCCGACGCACCGCAACGAGCAGGCCCCGGCGACGAGTTACCACCGCTTCACCACCGACGAGCACCTCAGCACCGAGGTGTCCCGGCTGGCCCGGGAGACGCTCAGCTCGCCGTTCATGGTGCTGCTCGCCGCGTTCGCCGTCTTCGTCCACCGGCGCACCCAGGCGACCGACATCACGGTGCCCACGTTCGCCCCGGGCCGCCAGCGCGGCTTCCAGGCCACGGTCGGGTCGTTCTTCAACTTCCTCCCGCTCCGGGTGGACCTGCGCGACTGCCGCTCCTTCCGGGACGTCGTCACCCGCACCAGGACTGCCTGCGTCGGCGCCTTCAAGCACGAGCTGCCGCTGCTGCACGTGCTCGCCGAGGCGCCCGAGCTGATGGCCTCGGTGAGCCCCGACGCGGTGCCGTGCCTGTTCCAGGCCGTCCAGCCGCCCTACCTCATGCAGGGCAAGCGAATCGGCGACCTCGAGTACACGGCGATCTGGCGGCGGGTCAAGCCGCAGCCGGTCGGCTCCGAGACCCCGGACGGCATCATCTGGTCGATGCACCTGGGCAAGACCGAAGTGGTCGGTGGGCTCAGCTTCAGCCGCCACCTGTTCGAACGCGCCCAGATCGAAGAGCAGGTGGCCGGATACCTCGGCGTGATCGCCGAGATGGCGGCCGACCCGGACGCGGCGATCTGAGAGGCTGACCCATGACCGTCACCGCGAACGACGTGCAGGGCGCGGCCCTGTCATCCGAGCCCGACGTCACCCCGGCCGTGCTGATCGAGCGGGCCAGGGCTCTGGGGTCCACCCTGGTGGCCCGCCAGCGGGAGACCGAGGAGCGAACGTACTACGCCGAGGACACCCACCGGGCGTTCCGGGACGCGGGCCTCTACCGCATCACGGTGCCTAAGCGCTACGGCGGCTACGAGTTCGGCTTCGACACCTTCCTGCAGGTCGTGATGATCCTGACCCGTGCCTGCGCGTCGACCGGCTGGATGTACTGCCTGGGCGCGGCGCACTCGCTGTTCGTCGGCACCATGTTCGGCGAGAAGGCGCAGGCCGAGATCTTCAAGGATCGTGACTTCATCGCACCGCTCGTCAACGCCCCGCACGGCACGGCCCGGCGCGCGGCGGACGGCGGCTGGATCCTGAACGGCGTCTGGAAGTACTGTTCCGGCGCGCCGTACGCGACCCACCTCATCGGCAACACGATGATCATCGAGGAGGGGCAGCCGCCGCGCCCGCTGCTGTTCATCGCGCCCCGCGACCAGTGGGAGATGCTCGACGACTGGGGCTGGCAGCTCGGCCTCAAGGGCAGCGGGTCGCACAGCATCCGGATCTCCGACGGGCACATCCCCGGCCACTTCGGCCTGGAGCTGGACTTCAACGAGATCTCGGTCACCGGTGGCACCCCCGGGCGTGACCTGCACGAGCACCCGCAGTACGGCGGTGCGCCGGCCAGCTCGATGGCCCTGGAGGGCGCACACATCGCGGTCGGCATGTGCCAGGGCGCGCTCGACGCGTACACCGAGTTGATGTTCTCCCGGCCCACGATCCTGCCGCCGTTCCCGCCCCGGGTGGAGGACCCGGACTTCCAGCTCTGGTACGGGCAGGCCAGCAGCATGATCGACGCCGCCGAGACGCTCGTGCTCGCCACGGCCCGGCGCTGGCACGAGCTGTCCGAGCAGCCGGTCGGTGCGTTCACCGCCGAGGAGGACCTGCGGATCGCGCTGACCTGCCGAGAGGCCACGTCACTGGCCTGGCGGGCCGTCGACGAGATCATCCAGCCGACCGGCGGCAGCACCTCCGTACGGGAGGGAGAGCGCCTCGAACGGGTCTGGCGGGACCTCTCCACCGGCCGTACGCACGTCAGTTCCGCCGTGCTGCTCACCACCATGGCCAACCGCGCGTACACCCAGATGCGGCTGCGGCGCGAGCACCGGTGACGGTGATCGCGGCGCCGGGGTCAGGCCGGCGTCGCCGGCCGCGGACACCGTCCGCCGGCTGACGGCGACCGGCCGGGACGCACCGGGCGGTGACACGGATGCGTGTCACCGCCCGGTGCGTCCCCGTCTCCCGGCCGGACGGTGCGGCCCGGCTGTGGGCGTGCGCCGCACACACCGGTGCGGCGTCGCGTGCGGCTCAGGGGGCGCCCTCCGGTGAGGGCCGGGGCACGGCCCGGAAAAGGCGCCAGCCGCTGCCTTCCACTCGGGAAGGCAGCGGCTGGTTCGCCGACCGCGACTGTCGGTCAGGCGCCGAGCCGGAGCCGCTCCGGCTCCGACTGCGGCAGCGCCTGCGGGGCCTGGCCGTCGTTGGCGGCGCCCGAGTCCACCCGACGCGCGTACTCGTCGAGCAGTTGCTGAGCCTGGTCGTTGGCCTGGCTGAACCGCGCTACCAGGTCCGCGCCGCCGACCAGCACGTCGTGCATGGCCTGCACGGCCGTGCTCTGGACGGGCAGGAAGTTGCCCATCACCGCCCCCCGGGTGGCGGGGGAGTCGGGACTGGCCCGGAGCTGGTCGACGGCGGCCCGCTCGTGCGGGTTCCGGTCGTACCAACCCTCGCTGGCGAGCAGGGCGATCGACGCCTCGGTGGAGGGGACGAACGCCCGCCCGTGGTCATAGACGGCGCGGGCGTTGCGCGGGCTGTTCAGGAACTGCATGAGGGCCAGCGCGCCGTCCCGGGTCCGCTCGTCCAGCCCGTCGCGCAGCCACAGCGACTCGCCGGCGATGACGCTTCCCGAGTAGCCGGCCCGCTCGTTGTACGGCATCGGGCTCGCCTGCACGTGGAACCCGGCCCGCCGGGCCGCCCGGACGATGGGACCGGCCTCGACCGAGGTGCTGATCATCATCGCCGTGTCCCCGGCGGCGAACGTCTCCATGCAGCCCCACCAGTCCGACGACTTGCCGGTGTAGAGGTAGTGGCCGGCCCGGTGCAGGTCCCGCCACCAGGTCGCGTAGGCCAGCATCTCCGGGGACGTGTAGTGCACCTTCTCGCTGCGCCCCGACCTGCCGTTGTCGTGGTCGGCGGTCAGCCCGCCCTGCTGGGCCACAGACTGCTGGAACAGCCAGCCGAAGTTGGGCCAGGTGATCCCGCCACGGCGCGCGCCGTTCCGGCCGGCGACGGCGGCGCAGGCGGCCTCCACCTCCGACCAGGTGGCCGGCGGCTCGGTGATCCCGGCCGCGCGCAGCGCGTCCATGTTGGAGTAGAGCAGGAGAGTGGAGGTGTTACGTGGCATCGACCGCAGCTCGCCGCCGAACGTGTGGTAAGCGCGCATGTTGGCCACGATGTCGTCGAGGACCACCGGCTCGCCGAGGATCTCGTCCCGCCCGCCCACCGCCTCGGTCACCGAGGTGAAGAACGGCCGTCCCTCCGGGTCGCGGAGGTCCTGAACCTCCTGGAGATACGTGTACTGGTACGAGGCGATGTGCGGCGCCGTGCCCTCGCGTGCGGCCCGGGCCATCTCCCGGGGGAAGGCGCCCACGTTGACGGCCTCGACGACGGCCCGGTACTGCGGATGCCTGCGGTTGAACTCCTCCGCCTGTCTCCGGACCGGGTCGACGAGTTGTTGCCACATCGGCCAGCGGTTCAGCCAGAGCTTGATTGTGATCTTGTCGGCTGATTCATGCATCAGTCCTGCCACCTCAGGTCGGCGCCGGGGATATTCATAGGGTTCTCATGCTCTGCGCCGTCAGCAGCTGTCGCATCTCCTCGCTTGCCCCGGACCGTCCGCAGGCGGGCACGCGGGAAGAGGACCTTCCCCGGCACGGCGGGCCAGACTTCAGATCCGGAGGCCGGACCTGAAGTGGAGGACTCCGCCATGACCGCACCCGTTCTCGCGCCGGGCGCGCCGGTGCACCTGCTCGTCCGGCGCCGCGCCGAGGCGGCGCCGGAAGCCACCGCCATCTCGTGGGGAGACGAGGCCGTCTCCGCGCGCGACCTCGACCGGCACGCCGCACGGATCGCCGCCGCGCTGGCCGGCTTCGCCGGTCGCCCGGTCGCCGTACGGGTACCGGCCGGACCGGACCGGTACGCGGCGCTGCTGGGGGTGCTGCGCGCCGGCGCCGTGCTGCTGTGGTCCGGCACCGGGGCGGCCGGCGAGCGCGGTCGCGCCATCCTCGACGCGGTGCGCCCGGCCGCCGTGCTGACCGGCGGTGCCGGCGACGAGCTGAGCGACTGGCACACCGGGCGCACCGGTGTACCGCAGATCGATGTGACAGCCCTGCCCGACGCGACCGCGACCGAGCCGTCCGTTCCGCCCGGGGCCTGGGCCTACCTCGCGCACACCTCGGGTTCCACCGGCCGGCCCAAGGGCGTGCCACAGACGCATGCCGCACTGGCGCAGTTCAGTACCTGGTTCGCCACCGAGTTCGGACTGGCTCCGGGCGTACGGGTGGCGCAGTGGGTGGCCCCGGACCACGACCCCGCGCTGTGCGAGACGTTCGCGACGCTGGTGGCCGGCGCGGTGCTCTGCCCGGTGCCCGACCCGATCCGCGCCCACCCCGGCCGCCTGCTCGCCTGGCTGTCGGCGGAGCGGATCGACGTCCTGCAGACCGTGCCCAGCTTCGCCCGCCAGTTGCTGACCGAGAGCACCGAGCGGTCCCGGGTGCCCCTGCTCCTGCGTCGCCTGCTGCTCATGGGCGAGGCAGTGCCGGAAAGCCTGGTCCAGGGATTCCAGGCCGCGGCGCCCCGGATGGCCCTGGCAAACATCTACGGCCCGACCGAGACGGTCGCCGCCACCTGGCACCGGATTCCACGCGGGTTCCGGGGCACCGTGCCCATCGGGCGGCCGATCCCCGGCCGGGACGTGCTGGTCCTCGACGAGCGGGACCGCGACTGTCCGCCCGGAGTGGTGGGTGAGATCGTGGTCGGCAGTCCGTACGTGACCCCGGGCTATCTCGGCGACGACGCCGGTGGGCCGGCCTTCCGCCCTGTGCCCGGCCGTGGGCCGGGGCCCTGGTACCGGACCGGCGACCTGGGCCTGCGCCGCGACGACGGGCTGCTGGAGTTCCGGGGCCGCCGGGACCAGCAGGTGAAGATCCAGGGGCATCGGCTGGAACTGGCCGAGATCGAGTCGATTCTGCTCGAGCACGGCTCCATCGCCGAGTGCGCCGTGCTCGCCGTGACCGGTGCCGACGGCATCGTCACCAGGCTGACCGCGTACGTCGTGCCGCGGGAGGGGCCGGACCCGGCACGGTGGCGCGCGCACATGCGGCAGCGCTTCGGTGACGTGATGCTGCCGATGACGTTCCGGGTTGTGCCGCACGCGCTGCCGCGCAACGAGACGGGCAAGGTCGACCGCCGCCGGCTGACCGGACTGGACCAGCCGCCGGCCCCGGCCGACGGACAAGACAGCAGCTCAGGAGATGCGTCGCGGTGACCTGAGCGGCCAGAGTCACACCTAACGGCGTTCGGACTCGAGGAGAATCAATGGACACAGTCACCACGCTGCCACGAGCGGAGCTGCTGCGGCGTGCGGCCGAGCTCGGCCCGCTGCTGCGGAACAACGCACAGGCGTCGGAGGAGCAGCGGCGGCTCAGCATCGAGACGCTCGAAGCGCTGGGCGGCTCCGGCCTGCTGCGTATGCGGGTCCCGCGGAGCTACGGCGGCTACGAGTCCGACATGCGGACCGTCGCCGAGGTGCTGGCCGAACTCGCGCGCGGCGACGGCTCCGCGGCCTGGACCGCGTCCGTCTGGCTGATCAGCAGCTGGATGGTCGGGCTGTTCCCCGACTCCGTGCGCGCGGAGGTGTTCGCCGATCCGGACGTGCGGATCAGCGGCATCCTCAGCCCGACCGCCATGGCGACGCCGGTCGACGGTGGCTACCGGGTCAACGGCAAGTGGTCGTTCAACACGGGCTGCCTGCAGAGCGACTGGAACGTCAACGCCGCCGTCCGGCCCACCCCGGACGGCCAGTTCGAGCCCGTCATGGTCCTCGTCCCGATGAGCGAGCTGCAGGTCATCGACGACTGGCACACCACCGGCATGCGCGGCTCGGGCAGCGTCTCCACCGTGGCGGACAACGTCTTCGTGCCCGAGGACCGGGTGCTGCCGATGGGTCCGGTGATCGGCGGGGCGCACCCGCTGCAGCAGGACCCCTCGGCGCCGATGTGGCGGGCCCCGTTCATGCCGATCGCCTGCATGACTGTGGGCGCCGTCGCCTACGGGCTGGCGCAGGCGGCGCGGGACGCGTTCCTCACCCGGCTGCCGGGCCGCAAGATCACCTACACCGACTACGACGAGCAGAGCGCCGCGCCGCTGACCCACCTCCAGGTGGCCGGCGCGACGCTCCGGGTGGACGAGGCCGGCTTCCACATCCTGCGCACCGCCGACCGGATCGACGCGAAGGCGGCCACCGGCGAACCGTGGACGATCGAGGAGCGGGTCCAGGCCCGGCTCGACCTGGGCGCCGCGTGCCTGCGCGCCAAGGAGGCAGTCGACCTGCTGGCCGGTGCGAGCGGCGGAAGCTCGCTCCAGCTCGACGTGCCGATCCAGCGCATCGAGCGCGACATCAAGGCGCTGAACCTGCACGCGATCATGCACCCCGACACCAACTTCGAACTGTACGGGCGGGTGGCCTGCGGGCTCGCCCCCAACACCCAGTACCTCTGATCTCCTGCCAGGAGGAGCGACATGACCACTCAGCAGCAGCCGGCCACCGCGGACATCGCCGAACGGGTCGCGGCCATCTGGACGGATGTCCTGGGCGATCGGTCCGGCACGTTCTTCGAACTCAACGGGCAGTCCATCGCCGCCGTGCAGATCGCCGCGGCGGTCGAGGAGCAGCTCGGTGTCACTCTCGACATCGGGGACCTGTTCGAGGACCCGGATCTGGAGACCCTGACCCGTAACATCCTGGCCCGCGTCGAGGGGTGACTGGGATGGCCGACCTGACCCACGTCACCCCGGCCGCTCCGCTGGACGACGTCGTGGCGATCCTGGAACGCGACGGGGCGGTGATCGTCGAGAACTTCGTCGACGGCGAGACCCTCGCCGGGCTCCGGGCGGACCTCGAGTCCGGCCTCGATGCGGCCGGCTACAGCGAGAGTGGTTACGACGGGCAGAAGACCAAGCGGCTGTCCAGCCTGTTCCACTGGTCGCCGCGTCACATGTCCACGGTGGTCACCCAGCCGCAGTACCTCGGTGCGGCCCGGCGCCTGCTGCAACAGCCCACGCACATGTGGATCGGCAAGGTCCGGATGGAGGTGACGCCGAACATCCAGGTCAGCTTCACCCAGGCGATCCGCATCGACCCGGGGCAGGGCCGGCAGCCGTTGCACCGCGACGACGCGATGCATCTGTGGCGGCATCCGGGCCCGCCGTGCCGGCTGCAGCTGATGCTGGCCATGACGGACTTCACCGCGGCGAACGGCGCGACCCTGGTCATCCCCGGCAGTCACCACTGGGACGACGAGCGGGCCCCGACGTACGCCGAGACGGTCCCGGCCGTCATGCCCGCCGGTTCCGCGCTGCTCTGGCCGGGCGGCGTCTACCACGGCGGCGGCGCCAACACCACTGACTCCTCGCGGATGAGCCTCTCCGTCGCGCTCGACCTGGGTAACCTGCGGCAGGAGGAGAACCAGTACCTCGCGGTCCCGCGGGAGACAGTGCAGACCCTGCCGGAGGAGGTGCAGCGGCTGCTCGGCTGGGACCGCTGCCCGCCGGGTCTCGGCCAGGTCGCGACCCAGGACCCGCATCTGTTGCTGGAGCGGACGCTGGAGGAACTCACCGCCCGGCCGCGCGGTGCGAATCCGTTGATGTAGGGCCGGCCGGGTCCCACCCGAACCGGTGGCGCGCCGGACATGAGCCGGTCCGTGCCGTCACCTGACGCAGCCGGTGCGCTCTGCGAGAGCAGGCGCACCGGCTGCGTCGTGTGATCCCGCCGGAGACGGCCACCGCCCCGGCCGGCCGGGGCCGGCTCACCGGCCCGCCGGCGTACCCGTCACGCTCTCGCCTGCGGTGCGTTCCCGCTCGGCGGCGTACGCGGCTTCGAGGCGCTCGAAGGCGCCGGGGCCGTGCCGCGGCTTCGGCGGCGCGCCCAGGTGGCGTACCCGGAGCTCGTCCATGAGTTCGTCGAGGAACGCCGGGCCCGCGTCGCGCATGAACTGCTGTCGGCTGCGGAGCGCGTCGTCGCCGCGGCGCCAGTCGAGCCCCCAGTCGCCGAGGGCGTAGAGGATCGGCAGGGTCTGGATGCCACTCTCGGTGAGGCTGTAGAGAGCGCGCTGCCCCCGCGCCGCGGTGCCGCGGGTGAGGATCCCCGCCTCGACCAGCCGCACCAGGCGGTCGGCGAGGATGTTCGACGCGATGCCCTCGACCGATCCGGTGAGCAGCGCCCTGAAGTATCGTCGGTCGCCGAAGATGACGTCGCGGAGCACGAGCATCGACCACCTGTCGCCGAGCAACTCGACGGCGGCGTTGATCGGACACCCGGATCGTTGTTGCACGCTTCCTCCTTGACAGGTATGTCGCTCTACATATAGTGGTTGCGGAACGCAACCGCTACCGGGAAGAGGCGATGATGGGCCGCTTCGTGTACTGGATGAACGTGTCCCTCGACCTCCGGATCGAGCAGGTGCCGGGTGACAACGGCGCCGGCGAGTGGCTGCGCATCGACGAGGAGCTGCACCGGGAGTTCAACGCGCGGGCGCGCGCACTCTCGATCATGGTCCAGGGTCGCGTCATGTACGAGATCATGGAGGAGTACTGGCCACGCGCGCGGGGGGACGAGTCGCTGCCGGACTTCCTGCGGGAGTACGGCGAGATCTGGACCGCCGCGCCCAAGGTGCTGGTGTCCCGCACCCGCCGCCACGCCGACCACAGCACCCGGATCATCGGCGGTGACGACGCGATCGAGCAGCTCGCCGACCTCCGCGCCACCACCCTCGGCACTCTCGGGGTGGGCGGCGCGACGCTGGCCACGCAGCTGCTGCGGGCGAGGCTGCTCGATGAGCTGCTGCTCTTCACCCACCCGGCGATCCTCGGCTACGGCCGGCCGCTCTTCGACGACTACGACATGCCCATCGACCTCGACCTGATCGAGCAGCGGTCGTTCAAGCAGGGCGTCACGATGCATCGCTACGCCGTCTGCGACGCGAGCGAGACGAGCCCCTGACAGCGCTCCACCGGGCCCGCCGGTCGGTCAACCGCCCGTTCCACCAGGCTGAACCGTTCTCGTGGCGAGGTCGAGGTCGGCGGCGCGGGCGAGCTGATCCCGGGTCCGGGCGTCGCTGAGAAGCGGCTCGTCGAACTCCCGGGAACCCGAACGGACGGCCGCCAGCACCCGGTCCAGGAACAGGAGCATGCTGTCGGCCGGCGGGAGCCGGTGCGACTCGGACGTGCCCCCGGCGTCCACCCGCACGGTGGGGGAGAGGTCCGGCGGCGCCGAGAACGGGCGCTCGAAGTCCACACCGACGCCGGGGCCCAGCAGATGGAGGGCGTTGCGGTAGCCCGTCGTGAAACCGAACTGTCCGACGAGCGTGCGGTCGCCCGGATAACCGGCCAGCACGCTGTAGGCGAGTTCCAGGCCGTCGGGGGCACGGTCGCCGACGATGACCTGGAGGCGGTCGGGCTCGGCATCCCACAGGACCCGGCCCAGGGACGCGAGGTAGGGGCCGGTGTCCAGCAGGGCTCCGCCACCCCGCGAACGGTCGTGGCGGAAGTCGGTGGCGGGCACCGGCGGGGTGAAGACCGCGACGGCCTTGGTGAACGTCGCGTCCAGCGCGCCCGCCCAGGCGAACATCGGATGGTACGAGTAGCAGGTCGCCTCGGCCAGGACCAGCGACGACCGCCGGGCCAGTGCGACGGCCGACCGCGCCTCGGTCAGGGTCGGGAAGGCGGGCTTGTCGACCACCACGTGGTGTCCCGACCGCAGGGCCCACGCGACGGCCTCGGCGTGCTCGCCGTTGGTCAGGGAGATGTAGACCAGGCCGGGCCTGCGGCCGGTCAGGGTACGCCAGTGCGTGCCGTCCCGGCGGCTCACCACGGTGATCGAATCGAAGGGAAGCGCCGCGGCGGCGGGCAGGACCCGCCGCTGCGCGAAGCGCGACCGGCCGATCAGGAGGAAGTCCACGCGACTCCTAGAGAAGGCAGGCCATCAGGCTGCGGGCCTCGACGTTCACGTAGTAGCCCGCCGACACCAGGCGGTCCAGCAGGCCCAGTGTCATCCAGCGGTGGGTGGGCGGCACGTCCACCTCCTGGCCGGGCCGCAGTTCGATGACCACGTGCCGGGTGTCGGCCCGCAGGAAGCGGCCGCCGTCCTCCGACTGCACCGAGCTGTGCCGGACCTGTGACACCGGAGCGGAGAGATACTCCACCAGCGGGGGAAGATCGGACGGGGTGCGGTAGTAACCGGGGGCCAGCTGGATGCTGGCGGCCAGCTCCAGCCGGTCCGTCAAGCCGGGCTGCACCAACGCCTGGACCAGGAACTCGAGCACGCCGCCCCGGCGCCGGCAGAGGAACGCGACCAGGTTGCCGGGCACCGGCTCCAGCATCGGCTGGGTCCAGCTGGTGACCTCGCGGCTGGTCGCGGTGATCTTGAGGCCGACGACGCGGAAGTAGCCGCCGTCGCGGTGCCGGATGCCCTCGTCGTCGGCGATCCAGCCGTCCAGGCCGGACAGGGCGGTGCGGTGGACGTCGAGCGTGTAGAGCTCCTTCTGGTCGATCAGCCAGGTCATGGCGTCGGCCAGGTCGGCGTCCGAGCGGCTGCGGCGGTGCGAGGCGACCACGGCCGCGTGGAAGTCGTCCTCGGGGTCCGGCCCGTTGCCGGCGTAGGAGATGCAGGCCAGCACCGTACGGGCGTTCATGTTCACGTGGCCGGCGGCCAGCTGTGCCCGAAGTTGCCCGAGGGTGAGCCAGGCGAAGTCGTCGAGGCGCGGCACGTCCACGTCCGGCGGAATCTCGACGATCATGTTGCGGTTCCGCTTGTGCAGGTACCACGACGCGTGTTCGGAGAGCAGCCGGTCGACCAGCACCCGGCCGCGCGAGGGGCGCAGGAAGTGTTCCAGGTACGGCGTGGGTCGCCCACCGTGCACGCGCTGGTAGTTGCTCTGCGTGGCCTGCACGGTCGCGGCGTACTGCACCAGGCTGCTGTTGCCGGGCTCCATCTTGACCTGCATGAGGAAGTGCGGCACGCCGTGGAACCGCTTGACCAGGATGCCCAGGATGCCGATGTCGGGCTGCACGATGATCGGCTGGTGCCAGGCGGGCACGGGACCGAAGTTGGTGCGGACCGCGAGGCCCTCCACGCTGAAGAAGCGACCCGAGGTGTGCGCCAGCCGGTCTGTCAGCCGCCATTCGGGCAGCGCCGACAGCGGCACCTCCGTCACCTCGTACCTGGCGGAGGCAGACCGCTGCTTCAGGAACAGGTCGGCGTCGACAGGCCCGTCGGTGACGAGCGCCGAGGCGAGGAACCCGGGTCGCATCAGATCGGCCCGGACAGCGAGGGCAGTGGGAAGACGAGCTTCCCGCCGGCGGCGACGAACTCCCGCTCCCGTTCGAGGAAGCCCTGCCGGTGCACCCAGGGCAGCACGAACAACTGGTCGGGGCGGCGGGACTTGGCCTCCTCCTCGGAGACGATCGGGATTCCGGTGCCCGGGGTGACCGCGCCGTGCTTCTCCTCGCTGACCTCGCCGATGCACGGCAGGTCGTCGGTGGTCAGGCCGCAGTACTGGAGGATCACGTTGCCCTTTGTCGACGCGCCGTACCCGACGGTGTGCAGGCCGGCCCGGCGCGAGCGGTCGAAGAACGCGCGCACCTGGTCGCGGTGCTCGGCGACGCGGCGGGCGAACGTCTCGTACGGCTGCTCGGTGTCGAGCCGCAGCGCCGCCTCACGCTGCCGGACGCGCTCGATGCCGGCGTGGTCGATCCGGTGCTTCGACGGGTCCTTGACCAGGGTGACGCAGAGGCTGCCGCCGTTCACGTCGGTGATCTCGGCGGTGGTCAGGGTGAGCCCGGCCCGTGCCGCCATCCACTCGATCTGGCGCAGCTGGTAGTACTCCAGGTGCTCGTGGCAGATCGCGTCGTACGCGGGAATCTCCAGCAGCGGCAGCGCGTAGCTCATCTCGATCATCCACACGCCGTCGTCGGCCAGGATGTCGCGCACCTCGGTCATGAAGCCCAGCGGGTCGGGCAGGTCGTAGAACATCGCGATCGCGGTGACGATCTTCGCCTTGCGGTCGCCGTACCGCTCGGTGAAGCCGTCCCTGGTGAAGAAGTCGGAGATCAGGGCGATGTCGTCCGGGTAGTACTGGCGCCACTTCTCGCCGGTCGGATCGACGCCCACCCGGGTGACGTGCGACGGGTACGCCTTGAGCAGGGTCCCGTCGTTGCTACCGATGTCGAGCACCAGGTCGCCCGGACTCAACTCGACCAGGCCGGTAAGGGCGGCCACCTTGCCGTTCAGGTGATTGATCATGAAGGGGCGGATGCTGGAGCGGTAGCCGTAATGCTCGCCGTACATCAGCGACAGGTCGGCGGTGTGCCGCATCTGCAGGAGTCCGCAGCCGCCCAGGTCACACCGCACAAGCTCCAGTGGGGCGATCTGTACGTCCTCGCCGGGCCGGGGGAAGATGCCGGTGAGTGCCTGCATCCCCAGGTCCAGCACCGGCACCAGATTGCGGTTGCCGCAGATCCGGCAGGCCGTGCATTCGGTGACCGTTCCGGTGCCGATGGTCATGATGCCTCCCATGGTGAGTGACGGGCGCTCAGCGGTCGCGGCGCGCCGGCTTGTCCGCTCAGACCGCCACGGCCGGGGTGCGCCGTTCGACCGCCGTGCGGAACAGCGAGGCCACCTGCTCGACCTCGGCGTCGGTGAGTGACTGGTGCAGGGGCAGCAGAAGGGTCGTCGCGGCGGCGGCGTCGGTGCCGGGCAGGCGGGCGTCCGAGCCGTACAGCGGAACGCGGTGCAGCGGTGGATAACGGAATGTCGTGTAGACGCCGTTCTCCAGCAGTTCCTCGGCGATGCCGTCACGCAGCGCCGGATCCACCTGGACCCAGTAGAAGTAGTGCGTGGACCGGTGTTCCTCGGGCGGCTGCGGGCAGAGCCGCACGCCCCGCAGGCCCGCAAGCGCCCGGTCGTAGGCGGCGCAGATGTCGCGGCGGCGCGCCACGAAGCCGGGCAGGCGGCGCAGCTGGACCTGGCCGATGGCCGCGGTCATGTCGTTTCCGATGAGCCGCTGGCCGACCTCGTGGATGGTCTGATCCCACCAGCGGCGCGGGTCGCGGGCCATCGCCGCGAAGGCGCCGCGGTCCTGCATGCCGTGGTAAGCCAGGCGGTGGGCGCGCCGGGCCATCTCCGGATCGCGCAGATAGATCATGCCGCCGTCGCCGGTGGTGATGATTTTGCGTGAGTCGAAGCTCCAGATGCCGACGTCGGCGAAAGTGCCGCACGCCTTCCCCGCCACCTGGGAATAGACCGCGCAGGCGGCGTCCTCGACGAGCGGGATGCCGCGCTCGCGGCACAGCTCGGCGATCCCCACGACCTCCCCCGGGTGACCGCCGTAGTGCAGGATCGTCACCGCCTTCGTGCGCGGGGTGAGGCAGGCGGCGATGTCCGCCACCGACGGGTTCAGGGTGTGCGGGTCGACGTCGCAGAACACCACCCGGGCGCCGGAGGCGGCGATCGTGTTGGCGTTGGCCACGAAGCTCACCGAGGGCACCACGACTTCGTCGCCCGGACCGAACTCGAGCAGCCTGGCGGTCAGCCCCAGCGCCGAGGTGGCCGAGTTGAGGAAAAGCAACGTCTCCGGCGGTACGCCGAGGTGCTCACCGAAGGCGCGCTCGAACTCCCGCGTCCGAGGGCCGTAGCCCAGCCAGTTGCTGTCGAATGCCTCGCCGACCGCCGCGAGCTCCTCGGCACCCACACTCGGCTGAAACACGTTGATCATGCGGCGTCCTTCCGGCCTACGTCCAGCAGGGCCTGCGCCTCGGCGGTGGCCCGGTGGAGCGGGCGGCCGGGTCAGTGCCTTCATGCTCGGCGACCACGGCCGGCGGGTGCATCTTCGTCGGTGCCGTCCGCGGCAGCACGTGAACACCAGGCCGGCACCAGGGCAAGCGAAGAGGTGCGACGGCTATCGCGCCGGTGATGGCATCGATGCGCAACCAGGCGTTCTTTCCCCACACCAATCGGGAGCATCACATGACCACGGTGGAAACCGATGTCCGAGTCGAGTTGAACGGCGAGACGCTCGACGTGCCGCAGGTGCGCCAGGTTGCCGAGGAGCACGTGCCGGTAGTCCTCGGCGAGCGGGTGCTCAGCCGCGCCGCCGCGAGCCGGGAGCAGTTCGAGGAGACCGTCCGCAGCAACGTTCCGGTCTACGGCGTGACGACCGGCTACGGCGAGATGATCTACATGCTCGTCGACACGGCCAAGGAGACCGAGTTGCAGACCAACCTGGTCCGCAGCCACAGCGCCGGCGTCGGTCCGCTGTTCGCCGAGGCCGAGGCACGCGCCGTGGTCGCCGCCCGGCTGAACGCGCTGGCGAAGGGCCACTCCGCGGTTCGTCCCGTGGTGCTCGAGCGCCTCGCGCTCTACCTCAACGAGGGCCTCACCCCCGCCGTACCGGAGATCGGCTCACTCGGCGCCAGCGGAGACCTGGCCCCGCTCGCACACATCGCCAGCACCCTGATCGGCGAGGGCTACCTGCTGCGCGACGGCGACAAGACGCCGACCGGGCCGGTGCTGCGCTCGCTCGGCATCGAGCCGCTGCGGCTGCGCTTCAAGGAGGGCCTCGCCCTCATCAACGGCACCTCGGCGATGACCGGTGTGGGCGCTCTGCTGGCCGAGTACGCGCTGGCCCAGGCCCGACACGCCGAGATCGCCGCCGCACTGGTCATCGAGACGTTGCAGGGTTCGATGAGCCCGTTCCAGCCGGAGGGCCACGACATCGCCCGGCCGCACGCCGGGCAGATCGCGAGCGCCGCCAACATGCGCACGCTGATGGCCGGCAGCAAGCTCACCGTCGAGCACGCCGACCTGCGCAAGCAGGTGGCCGCCAGCAAGGAGAACGGCAACGGCAACGGCGGCAACGTCTACCGCTCCGACGTCTACCTCCAGAAGGCGTACTCGCTGCGGGCCATCCCGCAGGTCATCGGCGCGGTGCGGGACACCCTGTCGCACACCCGGCTCAAGCTCGAGATCGAGCTGAACTCGGCCAACGACAACCCGCTGTTCTTCACCGGCAAGGAGATCTTCCACGGGGCGAACTTCCACGGTCAGCCGGTGGCCTTCGTGATGGACTTCCTGACCATCGCGCTCACCCAGCTCGGCGTCCTCTCCGAGCGGCGCAGCAACCGGCTGCTCAACCGGCACCTCAGCTACGGTCTGCCGGAGTTCCTGGTCAAGGGCGAGCCGGGTCTCAACAGTGGCTTCGCCGGTGCGCAGTACCCGGCCACCGCGCTGGTCGCGGAGAACCGCACGATCAGCCCCGCCAGCACCCAGAGCGTCCCGTCCAACGGCGACAACCAGGACGTGGTCAGCATGGGCCTGATCGCCACCCGTAACGCTCGCCGGGTGCTGCGGAACAACCACATCATCCTGGCCCTGGAGTTCCTCGCCGCCGCGCAGGCCGTGGACGTCTCCGGCCGCCGGGACCGGCTCAGCCCGGCCGCCCGGGTCACCTACGACACGATCCGGTCGCTCGTGCCGACCCTCGACGAGGACCGCTACATGGCCGACGAGCTCGAACTCGTCGCCGCCGAGCTGGAGCGCGGCACGCTGCTCAAGGCCCTCGACGACGCCGGCGTCCGCCTGAACTGACGGGAGAGTCTCATGACCGGCACGCGGACCGCGTATCGCACCTGCCCGCTCTGCGAGGCCGTCTGCGGCCTGCGCCTGACCCTCGACGGTGACCGGGTCACATCGGTGACCGGTGACAAGGACGACCCGTTCTCCAAGGGCTACCTGTGCCCGAAGGGCGCCACCCTGGGCCGCCTCGACGAGGACCCGGACCGGCTTACCGGCCCGATGGTCCGCGAGGGTGAGGCGTGGCGCCGGGCGGACTGGGACGAGGCGTTCGCGATCGTCGCCCGGGGGCTGGAGGGAGTCATCGCCGAGCACGGGCGGGAGGCCCTGTCGCTCTACTACGGCAACCCGACCTTCCACACCATGGCCGGCATCCTCTACCGGGGTCCGCTGGCCATGGCGCTCGGCACCCGCAACGTGTTCTCGGCGAGCACCGTCGACCAGATGCCCAAGCACGTGGCGTCCGGGCTGATGACCGGCGACCCGTGGGCGGTGGCGGTGCCCGACCTCGACCGCACGGACCACCTGCTGATCATCGGAGCCAACCCGGCGGTGTCGAACGGCTCGCTGTGCGCCGCGCCGGACTTCCCGGGGCGGATGCGGCGGCTGCGCGAGCGCGGCGGGCGCATCGTGGTGCTCGACCCGCGCCGCACCCGGACCGCCGAGCTGGCCGACGAGCATGTGTTCGTCCGGCCCGGCAGTGACCCGGCGCTGCTGTTCGCCATGGTGCACACGCTGCTGGACGAGGAACTGGTGACGATCCGGGTGCCGGTGGCCGGCCTCGACCGGCTGCGGGAGCTGGCCGCGCCGTTCACGCCCGAACTGGTGGCCCCGTTCTGCGGCGTCGACGCGGAGACCGTCCGGCGGCTCGCCCGGGAGCTCGCCGCCGCGCCCACCGCCGCCGTCTACGCCCGCATCGGCACCTGTACGGCCGAGTTCGGCACCCTCGCGCAGTGGTTGGTGGACGTGCTCAACGTGCTGACCGGAAACTTCGACCGGGCCGGCGGGGTGATGTACGCGAAGCCGGCCACCGCCGAGGTGCACAAGAGCCCCGAGCCGTTCACCGCGGGGCGTTGGCGCAGCCGGGTGAAGGGCTTCCCCGAGACCCTCGGGGAGTTCCCGGCCGCCACCATGGCCGACGAGATCGAGCAGCCCGGCCCCGGTCAGGTACGGGCTCTCGTCGTCGTCGCCGGCAATCCGGTGCTGTCCACTCCGGACGGCGGACGGCTCGACCGGGCGCTGGAGAGTCTCGACTTCATGGTGGCTGTCGATCCGTACCTGAACGAGACGACCCGGCACGCCCACGTCATCCTGCCGCCGCCGCGCACCCTGCAGATGGCGCACTACGACTTCCTCATCTCCACCATCCAGGTACGCAACTACGCCCGCTACTCCCCGGCGGTGGTGCCACTCGACGCCGGGCAGCGCAGCGAGGCCGAGATCCTGGAGCGGCTCACGCTGATCGCGATGGGACTGGGCGCGCAGGCCGACCCGTCCGGGCTGCCAGAGCAGATGCTGGGCCAGCTCCTGTCGGCGATCCCGGTGACGACCCGCGCCGAACTGGACGGCGAGGACGGCCCGGATCTGCTGCTCGACGCCATGCTGCGGATGGGCCCGTACGGCCTGACCCGCCGGAAGCTGCTCGACCACCCGAACGGGATCGACCTGGGCCCGTTGGAACCCCGGCTGTCCGAGATCCTCAAGACGCCGTCCGGGCGGGTCGAGCTCGCCCCCCAGCCGCTCGCCGAGGACACCGGGCGGTTGCGGGCGGCGATGATCCGCCCGCCCGCGCCCATGGTGCTGATCGGACGCCGGCACCTGCGCTCGAACAACAGCTGGATGCACAATGTGCCGACGCTCACCGGCGGCACCAACCGCTGCACCCTGCAGATCCACCCGGACGACGTGGCCCGGCTCGGCCTCGGCGAGCGGGCACGGGTCAGCTCGGCCTCCGGCGAACTGGAGGTCGAGCTGGAACCGACCGACACGATCATGCCCGGGGTGGTGAGCCTGCCGCACGGGTGGGGGCACCGGCGTACCGGCCAGCGGGTGGCCGCCGGTCGGGCCGGGGTCAATGTGAACGAGCTGACCGGTGGTGCCGTGGACGTGCCCTCCGGCAACGCGGTCTTCAACGGTGTGCCGGTCGCCGTGGCGCCGATCGGCGGCTCAGTAAGCGGCTCAGTAAAGCAATCTGGAAGATCTTAGGCCGCGATCGACGACCATAGACTCCCGCTCACCTAACCGAGTGGGGGGAACAGCGATGAGAAGACGGGCGATCCTGGTCGCGGGCGGATCGGTGGCGGGCGCGGTGATGCTGTCGCGGGGGGCGGCGGCGACCACCAGCGGGCCGGACGCGTCAGCCGCGGCCCACCACCACGCGCACGGTCCGGCCGGAGCCACCGCGCGCAAGGCGACGACGCTCAGCGTCACGCCGTTCCAGACGCGCATGCCGGTGCCGCCGGTCGCGGTGCCGAAGCGGCAGACGGCGGACTGCGACGAGTACGAGGTCCTGGTGCAGCCCGCCCAGCTCGAACTGGTGCCGGGTATCAGCACCGCGGCGCTCACCTACGGCGGCGGCTGGGTGGGCCCGACCATCTACGGCCGCACCGGCCGGCCGGCCAAGGTGACCTTCCGCAACAACCTCGACACGCACACCAACGTGCACCTGCACGGCGGCCACGTGAAGGCGATCGACGACGGGCACCCGATGGACATGATCCTCCCGGGTGCCGCCAGGACCTACTACTACCCGAACAACCAGCGCGGGGCCACGCTCTGGTACCACGACCACGTGCACGGCGACGAGGCCGAGCACACCTACCGCGGGCTGCACGGCTTCTACCTCGTCAACGACCCGGCAGAGAAGGACCTGGGGCTGCCGACCGGCTCGTACGACGTGCCGATCATGTTCACCGACGTCCAGATGGACACCGACGGTTCACTGATCTGGGGCTTCCCGAACGAACGTGACCTCGTCGTGGTCAACGGGAAGGTCAAGCCGTTCTTCCCGGTCGCCGCCCGCAGGTACCGGTTCCGTGTCCTGAACGCGACGAACGAGGGCAAGTACACGTTCAGCATCGACAAGGGGAAGATGTGGCAGGTCGGCTCGGACGGCGGTCTGCTGCCCGCGCCGGTGGCCCGGACCTCGCTGACCCTCAGCTCGGGCGAGCGGGCGGACCTGCTCGTCGACTTCACCGGCCTGCCGGTCGGCACCTCGGTGGTGCTCAGTGACGCCGTCAAGGGACCGGTGCTGCGTTTCGACGTGCGCTCCACCGCCGCCGATCCCAGCCGGTTCCCGCTCCGGCTGCGCCCGCTGCCCACGCTGCCCGTGGCCACCAAGCAGCGTGAGGTTCACCTGGGGTTCGACTTCAGCCAGGAGCCGCCGTACCCGATGGTCAACGGGAGGTCTTACGACCCGAACCGGGTGGACTTCAGCATCAAGCGTGGCACGACCGAGATCTGGACCGTCTACAACGACGACGTCGAGGCCGGCATCGACCACAACTTCCACCTGCATCTGACGCAGTTCCGGGTGCTGGGCCGCACCGGCGCGCCGATGACCGCGGACGACGCGGGGCTCAAGGACACCGTGCTGATCCCGGCCGGAACCTCGGTGCGGCTGCAGGCCACCTTCACCGACTACCTGGGCCGGTACGTCTACCACTGCCACTTCCTCGAGCACTCCAGCATCGGGATGATGGCGCAGATGGAGATCGTGCCCTGAGCCGGGCGGCGCCGGCGCGGCGCTGAGCACCGGCGGAGATGCCGTGCTGGCCACCCCGATGTGACGCTGTCGGCATGACCGTCATCTCGAACGTGGTTGCGCCGTCCGCATCCCCGTCCGCCCCGACCGAGTTGACCGAGTTGACCGAACGAGCCCGGGCCATGGTGCCCGGGCTCGTTCCACGACAGCGTGACGACGGCGGTCGCCGGCTGGTCGGGGGTACGCCCGCCCGGCCGTCCCGGCGTGGCGGAGCACGGCGATGACCGGGCCGCTGACCGGGGACGAGTACGTCGAGAGCCTGCGCGACGGCCGCGAGGTGTTCCTCTACGGCGAGCGGGTCAAGGACGTCACCACCCACCCGGCGTTCCGCAACCCGGTACGCATGACCGCCCGGCTCTACGACGCGCTGCACGATCCGGCCCAGCGCGACGTGCTGACCGCGCCCACGGACACCGGATCGGGCGGCTTCACCCACCCGTTCTTCCGCACCCCGCACACCGTCGACGACATGATCGCCGATCAGCGTGCCATCGCGGCCTGGGCGCGGATGAGCTACGGCTGGATGGGGCGCAGCCCCGACTACAAGGCGTCGTTCCTCGGCACGCTCGGGGCCAACGCCGGCTTCTACGCGCCGTACAGCGACAACGCGGAACGCTGGTACCGGGAGTCCCAGGAGAAGGTGCTCTTCTGGAACCACGCGATCGTGCATCCGCCGGTGGACCGTAACCGGCCGCCGGACCAGGTGGCCGACGTCTACATCCGGGTGGAGCGGGAGACGGGCGAGGGTCTGATCGTCAGCGGCGCCAAGGTGGTCGCCACCGGGTCGGCGCTGAGCCACTACAACTTCATCGCCCACTTCGGCCTGCCGGTGCGAAAGAAGGAGTTCGCGCTGATCGCCACCGTGCCGATGGGCGCGCCCGGCGTGAAGCTGATCTGCCGTCCGTCGTACGGGGCGAACGCCGCCGCGGTCGGCACACCGTTCGACTACCCGCTCTCGTCGCGGCTCGACGAGAACGACACCATCCTCGTGCTCGACCAGGTGCTGGTGCCGTGGGAGAACGTGTTCGTGTACGGGAACCTCGGCAAGGTGCAGATGTTCGCCGGCCAGTCCGGCTTCTCCGAGCGGTTCACCTTCCACGGCTGCACCCGGCTCGCGGTCAAGCTCGAGTTCCTCGCCGGCCTGCTCGCCAAGGCCCTGGAGCTGACCGGCACGAAGGACTTCCGCGGCGTGCAGAGCCGGCTCGGTGAGGTGCTCGCGTGGCGCAACCTGTTCTGGGGGCTGTCGGACGCCGCCGCCCGCAACCCGGTGCAGTGGAAGAACGGCGCGCTGCTGCCCAACCCGCAGTACGGCATGGCGTACCGCTGGTTCATGCAGATCGGTTACCCGCGGGTCAAGGAGATCATCCAGCAGGACGTGGCCAGCGGGCTCATCTACGTCAACTCCAGCGCCGACGACTTCCGCAACCCGGAGATCCGGCCCTACCTCGACCGGTACCTGCGCGGCTCGGACGGCTCGGACGCCGAGCAGCGGGTCAAGGTGATGAAGCTGCTCTGGGACGCGACCGGCACCGAGTTCGGCGGCCGCCACGAGCTCTACGAGCGCAACTACGCCGGCAACCACGAGAACACCCGGGTCGAGCTGTTGCACGCGCAGACGGCGACCGGGCTGGTCGACGGCTACAAGGCCTTCGCCGAGCAGTGCCTCGCCGAGTACGACCTGGACGGGTGGACCGCCCCCGACCTGTGGACGCCGGAACGCTGACGGGACCGGTCCGACGCACGCCGGTGCGGTCCGGCCCCGCGCCCGCCCGGCCCCGCCGTCAACCGGCCAGCCAGCGCAGCACCGGCTGCCCGGACTGCTGCTCGGCCTCCCGGTAGCGGGGCAGGATCGAGTCGGTCACCGCCCCGCCGGTCAGCCTGAACAGCGCCGTCGAGAGACTCAGCTGGCCGAGCCGCGCGGCGCCGACCGACACCGGCACCCCGGCGGCGGCACACACCTCGGCGACGCCGGCGCCGTCGTGGACGGCGTCCAACAGCAACAGATCGAGCGGCGAGACCACATACGACGGCAGCAACGCGCCGCAGAGGTGGTCGAGCAGCCAGGTGATGACCTCGTCGCCCGGCCCGCGTGGCAGGTCGAGCTCGCGATACCGGCCGGTCAGGACCGCCACCTCGGCCTCGGCGATGCGGCGCCGCCCGCCGGCGACCAGCGCGGCCAGCCCGGCGACGCCGAATTCGCGGTAGAGCAGCGTGGCCTGCCGGATGTGCGCGGAGCGCAGCCTCGGCGATGCGGGGCAGTGCCGGTCGTGGACGAGGATCGACCGTAACGCCGTGCGCGGCACGACCGCGGCCGCCGCGTAGCAGAGCCCGAGGACGTCGGCGAGCCCCTGCTCCAGCCCCCGGTCGGATCCGTCCGGCCCGACGTCCGCGGCGGCGTGCACCAGCCTGCGCGCGGCCCGGGTGATGCTCAGGAACGGCCGCAGCCCGGACAGCCGCAGGTAGGCACCGGGCTCGAGCCGGTGCCGGGCGGCCTTCGACGGGCCGATGGAGATGGACGTGCGCTCAGACGCGGCGTACGGATCCGGCAGAACCGACCCGACCGTGACGGTCATTCCGGCCACGTCCAGGCCGGCCGCCGTGAGCCGGTCGCGCAGCGGTCCCGCCGCGGCGAGCACCGCGTGCTCCGTACCGCTGCTGCCGAGGGCCAGCGGCGCGTCCGCCAGCTCGCGGAGCTGGGCGGCGGTGAGCCGGCGGGCGGCGGCGTCGTCGTCCGCGCACTCCCCGCTGTCGCCGTCCAGCGACGCGCCGGCCCGGCGCAGCAGGTCGATCGCCTGCCTGGCCGGCACGACGTCGTCCAGGGGCAGGTGGGGCTCGACACCGGAGAGGAAGGCCTCTACGTTCGCGAAGCGGCAGGGTGCCAGATGGATGCCGGCGAAGAGCCAGTCCCGCATCGTTTGCGTCATCAACGCCTCTTTCAGGTTATTTCCCTTGGATTGTGACAAGATCGGCGCGCGAATCAACTCGCATCGTGCTCTCTGCCGGGCGAGCACGCGCGGCGGAGACCGGTGGCACCGGGTGGTCCTCCAATCGTGCGTTGAACCCGCCGTCTGCGCTGCCCCGACGGCAGGCGCGTTCCCGGGGGACCGGGCACAGAGTTGGGCCCGTCGTGCGGGGGGAAGCACGACGGGCCCGGTTCGGGACGGCGGGGCTCAGCCCGACTGTGCGAGCGTCGGCTGACGCGGCCGGTCGACGGGGGCGCTCCGGGCGAAGGCGCCGCGCAGCACGCGCCACAGCGTCGCGGGGCGCATCAGCGCCTGTGGGGTGTCGACCATGCCCGCGGCCCGCAGGTACGCCGTGGTGACCTTCGGGTCCCGGGTCGCGGCGACCTGCACGAGCCGCAGGTAGCGCTGCACCATCCGCATCTTGAGAGACCGGTGGCCGGGCACGTCCGGGAAGTTCAGGTCGACCGTCGTGGTCATCTCCCACGGCGCGTCGATGCAGTCGCGGGCCAGGTCGCGGAAGTACGCGGCCGGGTCGGGTTCGCCGTGCGCGCTCAGGTGGCGCCGGATCGTCAGGGCGGCGACCGCGGCCACCGTCATGCCCTGCGCGTACACCGGGTTGAAGCTGGTGACCGCGTCGCCGGTGACCAGCAGGCCGGCCGGCAGGCGGGACATCCGCTCGTAGCGCCGGCGCAGCGTGACGGGATAGTGGAAGGGGACGGGCTCGTCGATCGGGCGGGCCGACTTGAGGGCGTCGGCGATGTCCGGGATCGCCAGCGACCGGATGAAGTCGTAGAAGCCCTCCTGGTCGGTCGGCGGGTGGTCGCCGAGCAGGCCGTAGGCGGTCAGTTCGACCTTGCCGTGGTCGGTCTGGGTGAAGATCGCGCCACGCGGCGAGGCGGGGTACGCCACCGGGATGATGGCCAGGTCGCCGTGCCACGGGTCGTCGTCCAGTTCGTAGTGCTGGGTCACGTATCCGAGGTTGATCTTGATGCGCTCCTCGGGGACCCGCTCGTAGCCGAACCGCTCCAGCATGGCCGGGGTCCGCGAGCCGCGGCCGGTGGCGTCGACGACCAGGTCGGCCTCGATCACCTCGTCCCGGTCGTTGTCCAGATCACGCAGCCGGGCGCCGGTGACGCGGGCACGGTCCGGTGTCGTCTCCAGCTCGACGATGTCGCGGCGCTCCAGGAACCGCACGCCGGACAGCTGCTCGACGCGCTCGCGCAGGTGACGTTCCATCAGCGGGGCCGTGGCGGGCACCGCGATGTAGCCGATGTCCTCGCGGACCAGCGGCCGCCCGTTGAAGTACCACCGGCACGAGCCGGCGTAGTCGCCGGTCGGGCAGCCGTCCGCCACGAGTCCCTCGATGAAGCCGGGGAACAGTTCCTCGGTCACCTGGAGGCCGCGGACGTGCATGGCGTTGATGTGCTTGCCCTGCGGGCGGCCGCGACGCGGTCCCCGCTCACCGACCAGCTTGTCCCGGTCGACGATCAGGACCTCGTCGTACCGCTCGGTCAGCACTCGCGCGGCGAACAGGCCGGCGTAGCTGCCGCCGAGCACCAGCGCCCGGCGTGGATTCTTCCCCATGGGTGGCTCCACCCTTTCTCTGTGCGATGCGGCTGCTTGACGGTCAGCCGGGCATCCTGCTCATCGGCGCGGAACCGAGCAGGCCGCCGTGCACGGCGAGGTCTGGCCGGTGATGCGGGCCGAGCGGGACGGCAGGAGGAACAGCACGGCTCGGATACGTCGGCGGGCCACCGAACGGGCCACCCGACCTGGCTGCGGAACACCCTCAGCCATCGGGATGAGCGTCGCAGTCAGACGGGCGGGCTCACATCTCCCCGCTTGCCCTCATCCGGCACGATCCGGCCGGTGGTCGCACGGGCCGCCGCGAACGCCGCCCAGGCGGTCAGCTCGACCAGTTGCGCGTCGTCCGACCGGCACTGTGCGACCAGTTCCGGGGTGACCCGGTAGGACGCGTACGCGGTCAGCAGCGCCACCCGC
The DNA here is from genome assembly GCF_040648395.1 of Micromonospora sp. NPDC049151. NCBI lineage: Bacteria > Bacillati > Actinomycetota > Actinomycetes > Micromonosporales > Micromonosporaceae > Micromonospora > Micromonospora sp. NPDC049151. The sequence goes on along the minus strand of NZ_JBEZDP010000002.1, from coordinate 379,474 downwards.
CCGGCCGGCCGGTCCGCCGCGGGCAGTTGCTGGACCGCCTCGTCCAGCCACGCCCTGGCGCTGATCCCGGGCCCCGCGAAGCCCGGATCAGCCAGCCGGGCCTCGACGAGTTCGCGCACCCGGGCCGGGACGCTCCGTTCGCCGGCTGCGGCGATGGCGGCGCCGGCGCGGTTCAGCGCCTGGGCGATGTGCGGCACGGTCGCGGCCCAGGCGGTGCCCGCCAGCGGGCCGGCCTCGGGCAGCAGGTCCAGCGACGAGCCCGCCGCGACCTCGACCCGGCCGAGCCGGCCCAGCACCGACGCCGCGGTGCGCCGCAGGACCCGTTCGGCCGGCCTCGGCACGGCCGGCAGCGGTGAGTCCCGCAGGAACACGTTGACCATGCGGTTGATGTAGTGGAAGACCAGCACCACCCCGACCAGCTCGGCCCGTTGCTCCGGTGGGAACGGCTCCGGCCCCTCGCCGGTCCGCGCCCAGCGGACCAGGGCGCGCAGTCGGGGCTCGGTCACCTCGTCGGTCCCGCCGGCCGCGATGCGGGCGGAGTCCGGCCCGGCGAGCAGGCCGGTCAGCGCGGCGCCGTGCACGTCCAGGCAGTACGGGCAGCGGTTGGCCACCGAGACGGCCGCGGCGACCGCCTCCTTGTCGGCGCGGCTCGCCCGGCCGGACACCACCAGGGTCTCCCGCAGGATGCTCCAGCAGGCGGCCAGCACCGGTGGCGCCGGGGCGTGCAGCGCCACCGGCGGGGCCAGCATCCCGAAGTCCGTCTCGACCTGGCGGTAGACCAGCGCGACCGGTTCGGGGGCGGTCTCCGGCGGCACCGGCCGGACGTAACGGATGTGGGCCGGCGCGATGCGTCGGGTCGCCGCTCTCAGCAGTCTTCCCATCGTCGTCCTTAGTCGAGTGCGTATGCGATCTCGGTGAGGTAGCGGCCGTAGTCCGAGTGGGGCATCTCGGCGCCCAGCTCGTAGCAGGCCTCGGCGTCGATGAAGCCCATGCGCAGGGCGATCTCCTCGAGGCAGGCCACCCGGACCCCCTGCCGCTCCTGGATCACCTGCACGTACTGGCTGGCGGCGAGCAGGCTGGCGTGCGTGCCGCAGTCCATCCACGTGTAGCCGCGGCTCAGCGGTACGAGCCCGGCCCGGCGCTGCCGCAGGTATTCCTGGTTGACGTCGGTGATCTCCAGTTCCCCGCGATCCGACGGACTCAGGCCGGCGGCGATGCTCACCACGTCGTTGTCATAGAGGTAGAGGCCGGTGATCGCCTGGTTGGAACGCGGCCGCCGGGGCTTCTCGAAGATCGAGACCAGCCGGCCCTCCGTGTCGGTCTCGGCGACGCCGTAGCGCTCGGGATCCGAGACCGAGTAACTGAACAGGGTGCAGCCGTCGACCGAGCGGGCCTCGTGCTGCAGCAGGTTGTAGAAGCCGGCGCCGTGGAAGAGATTGTCGCCGAGGATCAACGCGGACCGGTCGTGTCCTATGTGACCGGCGCCGATGAGGAACGCCTCGGCGATGCCGCGTGGCTCCTTCTGCTCGGCGTAGCTGAGGTTCAGGCCCAGCCGGGATCCGTCGCCCAGCAACTGGCGCATGTGCGGGAGCACATCCGGGTTCGAGATGATCAGGATGTCCCGGATGCCGGCCAGCATGAGTACTGAGAGCGGGTAGTAGAGCATCGGTTTGTCGTAGACGGGCAGCAACTGTTTGGACGTCGCCAGCGTCAGCGGGTACAGCCGCGTACCGGTGCCACCGGCGAGAACAATTCCCTTCACCATCGGGTCCGTTCGTCGAGTCGACATCTGCCGGAAAACCAGTATGTGGCGGGCCGGCAGACCCCCAGGTCTCCTGGAATGCGGTGCGCGCAGAACCCCGGCGAGCGGCCCGGCTGTTCGCACTCTCAGAGGCGCAGCCCGCTGGGAAACGGCGTGATACTCCACTTCACCGGGCCGTTCGGGCTCCGCTCATCCAGGAGGTCGGTAACAGTGACTGTCGATCAGGACACGGATATTCTGGCGGGATTCCGGTCCGATGACGCCAACTTCAAGTTGACGCTGTGGGATCCACGGAACAACGGAGTGCGGTACCTCAAAGCACTGCTGTACAGCGTCAGCGGCCGGCTGAGCCCGCAGGACCGCGAGCGGCTGCGCAAGACCCGGAACCGGGACGTCGGCGATCCGATCACCGTTCGCCACGACGGCGACGAGATCGACATGGACTACCTGCGGGCCGTGCAGGAGGTCGGTTTCCTCGCGGAACGGGTGCGCCTGGCCGGTGCGCGAATCGTCGAGATCGGCGCCGGATACGGCCGTACCTGCCACGCGTTGATGGCCAACCACGACGTCGCGGAGTACCACATCGTGGAGCAGGAGCCCTCGCTGCGGCTGGCCCGCGCCTACCTGCGCGCGGTGCTCGAGCCCGCGCAGTACGCCAAGGTGTCCTTCCACGCGGCCGCGGACGCCGGGCGGACGTTCCCGCGTGACGTCGACCTGGCGATCAACATCGACTCGTTCGCCTGCATGCCGCCGGAGGTGGTCCGCGGCTACCTGGGTCTCGTCGACGAGCGGAGCCAGGCGTTCTACGTGAACGGCCCGGTCGGCAAGTATCTGGACAAGGCGCTGGACGACCACTCGCAGGGCACCGAACAGGTGGCCTCCGCGCTGCGCGCCGGGCTGCTGACCGAGGTGATCGACATCTTCGACAGCGAGGCCGTGCGTAAGCAGTCGCGCCGGTTCGTCTCGGCCTACACGCCGGGGGACCGCTGGGAGTGCGCCGCCGAGGCGAGCACTCCAGTGTGGAGCCACTACTGGCAGGCGCTGTACCGTTCCTCCAGCGCGCGGCAGGCCGCGTAGCCCGGGAGCAGGCCGGCGTCCAGCGCTTCGGCGAGACTGGGCGCCGCCTGGTCCCGCGGCGAGAGGATGGGATCGATGTCGGCCGGGATCGGGAGCGCGAGCTGCGGGTCGAACGGCGCGAGCGCGAGTTCGTTCTCCGGCCGGTACTCCAGCGACAGCAGGTAGTTCATCACGGTGTCGTCCTCGAGTGCGACGAAGAGATGACCGACCCCGAACGGCAGGTACAGCGCCGGACACCGCTCCTGGTCAAGCTCCACGGCGTCGTACCGCCCGAACGTCGGCGAGCCCACCCGGAGGTCGACGATGATGTCGAGGGCGCGGCCGTGCAGGCAGTAGACGTACTTCGCCGTGCCGGGCGGGGTGACTGTGTAGTGCAGGCCGCGTACCGCGCCGCGGCGCGAGACGCTGAAGTTGACCTGGGCCACCGGAAACAGGGGACGTCCGAATGCCGACGACCGGAACGGCGTACGGAAGACGCCGCGCTCGTCCGGAAAGGCCGGCGTGTCGAACGCGAGGGCACCGGCGACCAGCTTCCTGGGTGCGGATGGAATAGTCACGGCACCAGGGTCGCCGAGTCGCCGGCGCCGGTCCACTTCCGGGTTGCGGCCCGGGCGTCACCAGCAGTTCGAGGGACCGTGACCAGCCACTCCGGCCGTCAGCGGAACGTGCGCATGGGCACGCTGCGCCACGATCTCCATCGCCAGCTTGCGGACGTCCAGCAGGGCCAGCAGGACCGGTGGGTCGAGCGGACCGGCGCTGTTGAACTCCAGCGCGGAACGGACCACCGAGCGCGGTGCGACGGTGATCGGGCCGAGGCTGGCCACCGACACCGACTCGTTCACGTTTGCCTGGTAGCCGTCCGGATGGCCGCATGATCCCGGCACCGCCTGGGCCAACAGATGCCAGGTGCCGCTGGGCACGTCGTCGAGCTCGAGATGCGCCGGGTCGGCGAGCACCGTACAGCGCACCGGGCGGCCCTGCGGAATGCGTTCGGGGAAAAGGCCGGCGAAGACCAGCCGCGGCTGGCCGTCCTGTGGCATCCGGATGCGGCACTCGACGCGACCACCGGCCGACGACGTGGTGTGGGCGTCTGTTTCCGTGACGATCTGCCGCGCGAATCCGGACTGGAGCCGGTATTCGGTGGGGGACATGCCCACACTACGGCTGAACCGGGTGCTGAACGTGCCGACGCTGTTGTAGCCGACCCGCTGGCTGATATCGGCGATCCGCAGTGGGGTCGAGACCAGCAGTTGCTGGGCGTGCTGGAGCCGCAGTGCGGAAAGGAAACGGCCGGGGGAGATGCCGGTGACCCGCTGGAAAACGCGCGTGAAGTGGAATTTGCTGAACATGGCCGAGCGGGCCATGTCGTCAATCGTCAGCGGTTGGCCTAGATTGTCGCGCATTGTCGTCACTGCGCGTTTGACGGCTATCTCAATTTCCTGTTCCATTGCGCCCATTCCGGCCAATTCCGAATGCTGGCGGCCTTGTGATGTCCGTCGCTCTTCCCCGAGGCTATCTCAGGGCGGGAGCGGGCGCAATCCGCCGCGCCATCAGTTTCCCGACGCCGAATCCACGCCGGGGTGCGGCACGTGGATGTCCTGGCCGGGGCCCCTCGCCGGGTGGCGGAATGTAGATAGTGGAACGCACTGCTGCGTACTGAGAATCAGTTGTCGAACATCGCCGGAACCCAGTCGAATCCGAAATAGCGGGTAGAGCCGGGCGGATGTGGCCGGGGGTGCTCCCGTGCCGACCCGCCGGGCCGGCGGCCCTGACTCAGGCGGCGCCGGCGTATTCCTCGGCGGGCCGGTTCTGCTCGGCCAGCCGGCTCAGCGCGTAGGTGCGGACGTCGAGCAACGCGAGCAGCGCCGGCGGATCGAGGGCGCGGCCCGGCCGCAGCACCAGCTCGGTGGAGATCGGCTTGCCCGGCCGGATGACGATCGGCCCGGCGGTGGCCACGGCGACCGGCCGGTCGGCGTGATCGCGGTACGAGCCGGGTGGGCGCCGGTCGGCCGAAACCGACTGCGCGAGCAGGTGCCACCGGCCCAGCGGCGCGTGGTTGAAGGTGACGTGCCGCGAGTCGCGCAGCACCGCGCAGCGGACCGGGCGGCCCTCGGGGACGCGCTCGGGAAAGAGGCCGACGAACGTCAGGGTGTTCTCCGTGGGGCCGGCGGGGTGCACCACGCAGGAGAGGCTCGCGTCGCTCAGGGCCACCCCGTCGGAGTCGGTGCGGATCTCGCTGGCGTAGCCGGCGCGCTGCCGGAAGGTGGTGGGTGACATCCCGACGCTCCGGCTGAACCGGGAGCTGAACGTGCCGACGCTGCTGTAACCGACGCTGACGCTGACGTCGGCGACATTCATCGGCGTCGAGACGAGTAGTTCCTTGGCCCGCTGGAGGCGCAGCGCGGAGAGGAAGCGACCCGGCGACACCCCGGTGACCCGCTGGAACAATCGTGTGAAATGAAACTTGCTGAACATGGCTGCGCGAGCCATGTCATCGACCGTCAATTGTCCACCGAGGCGCTCGTGCATCGCCTCGATGGCGCGCAGAACTGCCTTCTCCGACGTATCCTGCATTCTTCCCCCAGGGCTGGGCCGCGCCGCAACAATGAGATTCCGGCCTTCTCGGCCGATCCGTCACGGCGAGCGGTGGAATGCGCACCGAACAGCGCACCCCCACGTTCATGTGTCGCCAGGCTAGCCACGGCCGAGTTGGGCGGGCAACCGGATAGGCCGTCCCGCCGGGCCGAGCGCAATATTGAAGTAGCAATTGGATACCGGAGATACCCGATCACAGCTCTCCGCCGGGAAATTCTTTTCCAGAATTGCTTCCCTCGTCCGGCACGCGGGATTTTCGCGTTCGATCTGCTGATACTGGCCACACCGGCGGAAGGAGCAGCCATGATCGTCGGCCGAGTCGCAGCCTCAGTCGTGCAACGTCAGGTACGCCATGTCACACCGGTCTCCGCGCTCTCCGCGAGCGGTCTGGTCGAGCAGGTGTACCAGCAGGTGGCGGACGAGATGCGCCTGGTGATCCCACCGGCGCTCATGCATTCACCGTCCCCCCGCGCGCTGGCCGCCTACTGGACCCTCATGCGCGAGCCGGTGCTGGCCAGCGGCGCCGCCGACCGGGCCTCGAAGGAGGCCGCCGCGACCGCTGTCGCGGTCGCCACGATCTGCCCGTACTGCGTCGACATGCACTCGGTCAGCATGTACGACCTGGCCGGCGAGTACGACGCGGACCAGCTCGCCGCCGACCGCGTCGACGACATGCGCGACCCCCGGCTGCGTGAGATCAGCCAATGGGCGCGGGGCGCGCAGGAGGCGCCCGACGGACTCGGGGTGCCGGCCTGGCTCACCCCCGCGCAGAGCGCCGAGCTCATCGGCACGGTGACCGCGATGCACTACCTGACCCGGATGGTGAACGTCTTCCTCTCCAGCTTCCTGCTTCCGCCCGGCCTCACCGGGCGGGCACGGCAGCGCATGAAGCAGGGGGTGGGCCGGCTGCTGCGCGACACGTTGCGCGCGCACCGCGAGCCCGGCCGCTCCCTCGACCTGCTGCCGGACGCGCCGCAGCCCGCCGACGCCGGCTGGGCGGCGGGCAACCCGTTCATCGGCGGTGCGCTGGCGCGGGCCGCCGCGACGTTCGACGCGGCCGGCGAACGGTGGCTGTCACCCGAGGTCCGTGCCGTGGTGCGCGAGCACCTCGACGGCTGGCGCGGCGCGGACACCGGCATCTCCACGGCGTGGTGCGAGGACCTGCTCACCCCGCTCGGCCCGGCCGACCGGGCGGCCGGACGGCTCGCGCTGCTCACCGCGGTGTCGTCGCACCAGGTGGGCGACGGGGTCGTCGCCGAGTTCCGGCGTCACCAGCCCGGAGACGAGGCGCTCGTGGAGGTCACCGGGTGGGCGGCCTTCGAAGCCGCCCGTCGCATCGGAGCCCGGCAGCGTCTCGCCGCACCCCGCACACCAGGAGACGCGCCGGCCGGGAATCGCATAACACGATGAAGTCTCACCCACACACCGCGTGAGGGAGTTTCCCGATGCCCACAGTCCTCGGTTCGTTACGCCGGATGGCCCTGACTCCGTCGTTCCACGACGTGAGTTTCGCCGGGCGCGGATTTCCGGTCACGCCCACCGACGCCACCCGCGCCCTCGAAGCCATCCCGCAGGCCGTCGTCTGCGGCTTCGAGTGGGGCATCGAACTGCGGGACCAGTGGGGCCTGGAGCGCCGGCTCGACATGGTCGACGCCGAGCTGCGCGGCTTCGCGTACGAGGGCGCGACGATGGCGTTGACCGTGCGGGACGCGATGGCGGGCGGCCGGGGAACCCGTACCCGGGAACTGCTGCGCGGACCGGGTGTCCCGCACACGTTCCTGACCTACATCGGCATCGGGTTCGCGATGGCCCGCCTGCCCCGTCCACTGTGGCGTGGTGTCCTGCCCGACCTCACCGGCACGCCCTACTTCCCGACCATGAGCTGGTTGGCCGTCGACGGCTACGGCTTCGACCGGGCCTACTTCGACACCCGGAGCGTGGTGGAGCGCCAGCGCCGTCCGGCGCCGTACCCGTGGCAGGGACGCGCCGACTACTTCCCACGCGCGGTCGACCAGGGCATCGGGCGGGCGCTGTGGTTCATCCACGGCGGAGTCCCGCAGCACGTCGACGCCGCGGTGCGCGCCTTCGCCGCAGAGCGGCACGCCGACCTGTGGAGCGGTGTCGGCCTCGCGGCCACCTTCGCCGGCGGCTGCGACGAGACCGGTCTGGCGGTGCTGCGCCGGGCGTCCGGCGAGCACTGGCGGCACCTGGCACAGGGCGCGGTGTTCGCCGCCAAGGCCCGCGACTTCTCCGGCTTCGTGCCGGAACACTCGGCGAGCACGCTGCACACGCTGACCGGCCTCACCGTGTCGGCCGCGGCGACGCTGGCCGACGACATCAGCCTGAGCCGAACCGAGCCGACCGGCCCGCCCGACTACGAGTCCTGGCGGCAGCAGATCCGCGACCACCTCGATGCGCTCGCCCACTCCCACCCCTAGCGGAGGCCGTGACATGACAGCCTGGCACAAACTGCGACGGCGCGTCCTGACGCCGGACATCTCGGAGACCAAGGTCGCGGTTCGCGGCTTCCACGCCAAGTCGGCGGAGGCCGTCGACCGGCTGGAGACCGTCGGCAGGTCCTTCCTCACCGGTTACGGCGCCGCCGCGGCGACCGGCCGGCCGGCCGACGTCGAGGCCGAGCTCGCGCAACTGCCCGAGCTCTACCGCGGTTTCGCCTACGAGGGCGCCGGGATGGCCATGGCAGTGCTCGACGGCCTGCCCACCGGACGCGGCGGGCACGTGCGATCGCTGCTCGACGGGCCGGGCGCCGACCACATCTACATGGTGTACGTCGGGGTCGGCTGGGCGATGGCCCGCCTGCCGAGATTCCGCTGGTCCACGCTGTACGGCCCGGATCCGCTGCTGCGCTGGCTGCTGCTCGACGGCTACGGCTTCCACCAGGCGTACTTCAAGACCCGTCAGTACGTCCACGAGCGGTACCAGGCACCCCGGGCCCCGAACGTAGTGCCCGGCCCGGCGTGGCACACCAACCAGGTCATCGACCAGGGCATCGGCCGAGCGAGCTGGTTCGTCTGCGGCACCGACCCGGAGCGGCTCGCCGCGCTGTTCGCCACCTTCCCGGAGGAGCGCCGGCCGGACCTGTACAGCGGGGCCGGCCTGGCCGCCACGTACGCGGGCGGCGTCGACCGCGCGGAGCTGGAGTGCCTCGCCGAGGCGGCCGGCCCGTACCGGGGTCAGCTGGCCCAGGGGGCCGCGTTCGCCGCGCAGGCCCGGCTGCGCGCCGGTCTCGTCGTCCCGCACAACGAACTGGCCACCGAGGTGCTGTGCGGCACGGACGTGGCCACGGCCGCCGCCGCCACCGACCACGCCCGTGAGGGCCTGCCCGCCGACGGCGCAGTGCCCGCCTATGCGACCTGGCGTCAACGCATCGCCGACGCGTTCTCGGCACACACCGGGGTGGAACGGCGTCGCTGACCCCGTCTCGTGCGCCCGTCCGCCCGTCCATGTGAGGAGCCCCGATCGCCCATGTCCAGAATCGCGCTGGTGGGAATGGCGTGCCGATATCCCGACGCCACCACCCCCAAGGAACTCTTCGACAACGCCATCGCCGGTCGCCGGGCCTTCCGCCGGCTGCCGGACGTCCGGATGCGGCTGGAGGACTACTGGGATCCGGATCCCCGTACCCCGGACCGCTTCTACGCCCGTAACGCGGCGGTCATCGACGCGTACGAGTTCGACCGGATCGCGTACAAGGTGGCCGGCAGCACGTACCGTTCCACCGACCTGACGCACTGGCTGGCTCTCGACGTGGCCGCCGGAGCCCTGGCCGACGCCGGCTTTCCGATGGCCGAGGGCCTGCCCCGGGAGCGCACCGGCGTGATCGTCGGCAACACGCTCACCGGCGAGTTCTCCCGCGCCAACCAGCTGCGGCTGCGCTGGCCGTACGTGCAGCGCACGGTGACCGCGGTGCTGCGCGAGCGTGGGTTCGCCGACGAGGACCTGGACGCTCTCCTCGACGACCTGGAGCAGACGTACAAGAGCCCGTTCCCGGCGGTCGACGAGGACACCCTTGCCGGCGGCCTGTCCAACACCATCGCCGGGCGCATCTGCAACCACTTCGACCTGCAGGGCGGCGGCTACACGGTGGACGGCGCGTGCTCGTCCTCGCTGCTCTCGGTGGCCACCGCCTGCAAGGCGCTGGCGGACGGCGAGCTCGACGTCGCGGTGGCCGGCGGGGTGGACCTGTCGGTCGACCCGTTCGAGGTCATCGGGTTCGCCAAGACCGGGGCGCTGGCCACCGGCGAGATGCGCGTCTACGACCGCGGCTCGAACGGGTTCTGGCCGGGCGAGGGCTGCGGCATGGTCGTGTTGATGCGTGAGAGTGACGCGCTGCGCGGCAACCACCGCATCTACACCACGATCGCCGGCTGGGGCATCTCCTCCGACGGGCGCGGCGGCATCACCCGGCCGGAGACCCGCGGCTACCACCTCGCCCTCAACCGGGCGTACGCCCGCGCCGGCTTCGGCATCGAGACCGTGCCGCTGTTCGAGGGGCACGGCACCGGCACGAAGGTGGGCGACTCCAACGAGCTGACCGCGCTCAACCAGAACCGGCTGGCCGCCGACCCGGGCGCCGCGCCCGCGGTGATCGGGTCGGTCAAGGCGATGATCGGGCACACCAAGGCCGCGGCCGGTGTGGCCGGGCTGATCAAGGCGTCGATGGCGATGCACAACGAGGTCATCCCGCCGACCGTCGGCTGTGTCGACCCGCACGAGGTCTTCGAGTCGCCGGACGCCGCGCTGCGCGTCGCACGTCGGGCCGAACCGTGGCCGGACGACCGCCCGGTGCGTGCCGGCGTGACCGCGATGGGCTTCGGCGGCATCAACACGCACCTCGTCCTGGACCGCGGCGAGCCGGTGCGCAAGGTGCGCTACGGGAGCCGTACCCGGGCCATCGCGGCCGGCGCCCAGGACGCCGAGCTGCTGGTGTTCGACGCGCTGACCCCGGCCGAGCTGCGCGAACGGCTGAAGCGGGTGGCCGACTTCGTGCCGTCGATCAGCTACGCGCAGCTCAGTGACCTGGCCGCGACCCTGCACGGCGAGCTGCGGGAGCTGCCCTGGCGGGCGGCGGTCGTGGCGCACTCCCCGTCGGACGCGACGAACCGGTTGAAGGCGGTGGTCGACGCCCTGGACGCCGGCGAGCCGCAGTTGTTCGCCGACGGGGGTCGTACCTGCTTCGGACAGATCGGCGACGGGGAGATCGGCTTCCTGTTCCCCGGGCAGGGCTCCGGCAAGGGCACCAGCGGTGGCGCGCTGCGCCGGCGCTTCGCCGAGGCCGACGAGGTCTACCGCGCCGCCGCGCTGCCCCGCAGCGGCGACATGGTCGCCACCGAGGTGGCCCAGCCGCGCATCGTCACCGGCTCGATCGCCGGCCAGCGCGTGCTGCGGACCCTCGGCCTGGAGGCGGTCGTGGCGGTCGGGCACAGCCTCGGCGAGCTGACCGCCCTCCAGTGGGCCGGGGCGATGGACGACGAGACCGTGCTGCGCCTGGCCGCCCTGCGCGGCCGCACCATGGCCGAGCACAGCTCCTCCGGCACGATGGCCGGTCTGTCCTGCGGGCCCGAGCAGGCCGAACGGCTGATCGCCGGACTGTCGGCGGTCGTCGGCGGGCACAACGGACCCGGACAGACCGTGATCAGCGGCAGCGTCGAGGCCGTCGAGCAGGCCTGCCGGCGGGCCGAGGAGGCAGGCGTCGCGGCGACCCGGCTCGCCGTCTCCCACGCGTTCCACTCGTCGCTGGTCGCCGAGGCCGCGGGCGCCTTCGGCGGCCTGTTGCGCCGGGAGTCCTTCGGCACACCCGACCGGCGCGTGGTCTCGACGGTGACCGGTGAGGAACTGCCCACCGATACCGACCTGGCCGACCTGCTCACCCGGCAGATCACCGAGCCGGTGCTGTTCGCCCAGGCGGTCGCCGTGGCCGCCAAGAACGTCGACCTGCTCATCGAGGTCGGCCCCGGCCGGGTGCTCAGCGGCCTGGCGAGCGGCGTGGTGGACGTGCCGGCGGTCGCGCTGGACACCGACGACGAGTCGTCGGTCGGCCTGCTGCGGGTGCTCGGAGCGGCCTTCGTGGTGGGGGCCACCGACGTCGACCCCGCGCTGTTCCACGGGCGGCTGGTGCGCCCGCTGGCGGTGGGCACGGAGTTCAGCTTCTTCGAGAGCCCGTGCGAGGCCGCGCCGCAGGTGCCGGCCCGCAACCGCGGCGGGATTCCGGCGGCGCCGTCCAGCACGCCGGAGGCGCAACCCGTGTCCGGCCCGGCCGGTGAGTCGGTCGCCGACCTGCTGCGCCGGATGACGGCGGAACGGGCGGAACTGCCGCCCGAGCTGGTCGACATGAACAGCCGGCTGCTCGACGACCTGCACTTCAGCTCGATCACCGTGGGCCAGATGGTGAACCGGGTGGCGCAGAGCATCGGCATCCCGCCGAGCCGTACGCCCGCCAACTTCGCCACCGCCACCCTCGCCGAGCTGGCCGAGGCCCTCGAAGGACTGCGCGGGTCGGAGACGGTCGAGGGCGTCACCGAGGCCGCGCCGATCGTCACCGGCGCCGCCGACTGGGTGCGGTCCTGGCGGGTCGACCTCGACGAGCGCGACGTGCCGGCGGCGGCCGGCGTCGAGCAGCGCGGCAGCTGGCAGGTGCACGCCCCGGCGGAGCACCCGCTGGCCGAGCCGCTGCGGGCCGCGCTCGAGCGCGGCGACGTCGGCGGCGGCGTTCTGGTCCTGCTGCCGACCGACTGCGAGGAGGCGGATCTGGCCGAGGCGCTCGCCGGGGCCCGGGCCGCGGTGACGGGCGCCTCCGGTGGCCGGTTCGTCCTGGTGCAGCACGGGCGGGGCGCGGCAGGTCTGGCCAAGACCCTGCACCTGGAGGCGCCGCACATCCGCACCACTGTCGTACACATCGCGCCGGAACCCGACGCGGTGGACCGGATCGTCGCCGAGGTCGCCGGCACCACGAGCTTCACCGAGGCGTGGTACGAGGCCGACGGCACCCGCCGCGTGCCGGTGCTGCGCCCGTTGCCGGTGAGCGCGGAGCGCACCGAGGCGGCGCTCGACGAGTCCGACGTGCTGCTGGTGACCGGCGGCGCCAAGGGCATCACCGCCGAGTGCGCCCTGGCCATGGCCAAGGACAGCGGTGCCCGGCTGGCCCTGCTCGGCCGCTCCGACGCGGCCACCGACCCGGAGATCTCGGCGAACCTGGCCCGCATCGCCGAGCAGGGCGTCACCGTCCGGTACGCGCGGGCCGACGTCACCGACCCGGCCCAGGTGCGCGCGGCGGTCGAGTCGCTCACCGCGGAACTCGGCGGTCCGGTGACCGCGGTGCTGCACGGTGCCGGGCGCAACGAGCCGACCGCCCTCACCGGCGTGAACGAGGACCTGGTCCGTCGCACGCTGGCACCCAAGGTGGACGGCCTGCGCAACGTCCTCGACGCCGTCGGCGGCGGTGGGCTCAAGCTGCTGGTCGCGCTCGGCAGCATCATCGGCCGGGCGGGGCTGCGCGGCGAGGCGCACTACTCGATCGCCAACGAGTGGCTCGACGACCTGGTCACCCGCTACGGCGCGGACCACCCGGACTGCCGCGCCCTGGTGCTGGAGTGGTCGGTCTGGTCGGGCGTGGGCATGGGCGAGCGGTTGTCAGTGGTCGAGACGCTGGCCCGCGAGGGCGTCACCGCCATCACCCCGGACCAGGGCCTGGCGATGCTGCGCCGGCTGCTCGCCGACCCGTCGGTGCCGTCCACCGTGGTGATCAGCGGCCGGACCGAGGGCATCCACACGGTCGAGCGGGAGAACCCGCCGCTGCCGCTGCTGCGCTTCGTGGACCGGCCGCTGGTGCGCTACCACGGCGTCGAGCTGGTGGTGGAGACGGAGCTGAACGCCGGCACCGACCCGTACCTCGCCGACCACCTGCTCGACGGCAACCTGCTGTTCCCGGCGGTGCTGGGCATGGAGGCGATGGCGCAGGTGACCCGGGCCCTGACCGGCTGGACCGGAGCGCCGGCGATCACCGACGCCCGGTTCGAGCGGCCGATCGTGGTGCCGCCGGGCGGCAGCACGACGATCCGGATCGCCGCGGTGCGCACCGACGACGACGCGGTCGACGTGGTGATCCAGAGCGAGGAGACCGCGTTCGCGGCCGACCACTTCCGCGCCCGGCTGCTCCGGCGCGACACCGGCCCGGCCGGCGGCGCCCCCGACCAGGTCGGCGAGGGGATGCCGCCGGTGGCCCTCGACCCGGCCGTGGACCTCTACGGCGACGTGCTCTTCCAGGGCGGCCGGTTCCAGCGGCTGCGCGGCTACCGGCGGGCGCAGGCCCGGGACGTGGACGTCGTGGTCGAGGCGCTGCCGCAGACCGACTGGTTCGCCGCCTTCCTGCCCGGCGCGCTCGTGCTCGGCGACCCGGGCGTGCGGGACACCCTCATGCACGGCAACCAGGTCTGCGTGCCGGACGCGACGCTGCTGCCGGTGCGGGTGGACGAGCTGCACCCCGCCGGTGACCGGCTCGACCGGGCCGGTGAGCTGCGCTACTGCGCCACCGAGCGCAGCCGGGACGGCGACACGTACGTCTACGACATCGCCCTGCGCGACGCGGACGGCTCGGTCATCGAGCGCTGGACCGGACTGCACCTGCGGGCGGTACGCAAGCGCGACGGGCGCGGCCCGTGGGTGCCGGCGCTGCTCGGGCCGTACCTGGAGCGCACGATCGGCGACCTGGCCGGCATCCGGGCGGCGGTGGTGGTCGAGCCGGACGACCCGGGCGACGACACCGGCGACCACGTCGGCACGCGGCGGGTACGCACCGCCCGCGCGGCCTGGCGGGCCGTCAACCGCCCGGTGAACGTCCGGTACCGCCCGGACGGGCGGCCCGAGATCGACGGGAACCTGACGCTGACCGCGTCGCACGGCGCCGGTCTCACCCTGTGCGCGGTGGGGGAGGGGCAGCTCGGCTGCGACGTCGAGCCGGTCACCGCCCGGACGGAGGACGACTGGAAGGGGCTGCTCGGCCGGCACCTCGACCTGGCCCGCCTGATCGCCGAGACGTGTGCCGAGCCGCTGGACGTGGCGGCCACCCGGGTCTGGTCGGCGATCGAGTGCCTGCGCAAGGCGGGCTCCTCGGCCGAGGCCCCGCTCACGCTCGCCGGAACCGAACGCGCTGGCTGGGTCACCCTCGCCTCCGGCGACATCCGCATCGGCGCCCTGGCGGCGACGGTACGCGGCGGCGCCGTCGAGCCAGTGGTCTTCGCCGTACTCGCAAAGGAGGGCCAGTGAAGTACTTCGAGTATCGCCACACCGTGGGCTTCGAAGAGACCAACCTGGTGGGCAACGTCTACTACGTCAACTACCTGCGGTGGCAGGGCCGGGCGCGCGAGCTGTTCCTCAAGGAGCGTGCCGCCGAGGTGCTCGCCGATCTGCAGGACGACCTGAAGCTGTTCACGCTCAAGGTGGACTGCGAGTTCTACGCCGAGATCACCGCGTTCGACGAGGTCTCCATCCGGATGCGCCTGGTCGAGCTTGGTCAGACCCAGCTGCAGTTCGGCTTCGACTACGTGCGGCTCAACCCGGAGGGCGGCGAGACGCTCGTCGCCCGGGGGATGCAGCGGGTGGCGTGCATGCGCGGCCCGAACAACCGGACCGTGCCGTCGCGGGTACCGGAGGCGCTGGTGCGCGCGTTGGAGCCGTACACCCATCAGTTGGCGAGGGCCCGCTGATGACCGAGCTGCAGACCGAACGCGAACCGGTGCCGCAGGTGCAGGACACGGCCCTGCTGCGGCGCACCTTCGGCTCCTTCGCGACCGGGGTGACGGTGGTGACGACCGGCGGCGACGAGCCGCACGGCATGACGGCGAACAGCTTCACCGCGGTGTCGCTGGAGCCGCCGTTGGTGCTGGTCTGCGTCGACCGCAACGCCAACATGCACAGCGCCATGGTGCGGGCGGGCACCTTCGGGGTGTCGGTGCTCAGCGCCGGTCAGGAGAAGGTGGCCCGGCACTTCGCCGGGCGCCGGCCGATCGGCGTCGCGGAGTTCGCCGACACCGACTGCCTGCGGGGCGCCTGGTGCGACGCCCCACTGATCGCCGGCGCGGCCGCGCACTTCGAGTGCGAGCTGTGGCGCACGTACGACGGCGGCGACCACAGCATCTTCGTCGGCCGGCTGCTCAGCATGGCGGGCAGCAGTGACGAGGACGTACTGGTCTTCCTGCGCGGCCGGTTCGGGCGGATCGAGTGCGACGCGGCCGACCGGAGGGCGGCATGACCGCCGCCTTCACGCCCACCGACACCCCGTCGCGGGGGCGCGCCCTGCCGGGGCCGTCCCGGCGGTCGGCGCTGCGGCTGCTCGCCCAGATGAACCGCGACCGGCTGGCCATGATGACCGGCGCCGCACGGGAGTACGGCGACGCCGCCCGGCTGCCGGTCGGGCACAAGGCGCTCTACTTCTTCAACCATCCCGAGACTGCCAAGCACGTGCTGGCCGGCAACGCCGCCAACTACCGCAAGGGCATCGGCCTGGTGCACGCCCGGCGGGCGCTCGGCGACGGCCTGCTCACCAGCGAGGGCGAGCTCTGGAAGGAACAGCGCAAGGTGATCCAGCCGGCCTTCCAGAGCCGGCGGATCGCCGAACAGGCCGGGGCCGTCGCGGCCGAGGGAGCCCGGCTGGTCGACCGGTTGCGGAGCCGGATCGGCGCCGGCCCGGTGCAGCTGGTCGACGAACTCACCGGCCTGACCCTGGGCGTGCTCGGCCGCACGCTGCTCGACGCCGACCTGCACGAGTTCGACGGGATCGGCACCGACTTCGCCCGGGTGCAGGACCAGGCCATGTTCGAGCTGGAGACGCTCAGCATGGTGCCGATGTGGATCCCGCTGCCGCACCAGATGCGGTTCCGAAAGGCGCGGCAGCGCCTGGAGGTCGTCGTCGAACGCCTGGTGGCCGAGCGACGCGCGCGCAGGACCGACGCCGACGACGTGTTGTCCCGGCTCATCGTGTCGGCCGACCGCGAGGCCGACCCCCGCACGGGGCGGATGCGCCTGCGCGACGAATTGGTGACGCTGCTGCTGGCCGGGCACGAGACCACGGCCAGCACGCTGAGCTGGAGCCTGCACCTGCTGGACCGGCACCCGCAGGTCTGGCAGCGGGTGCACGACGAGGCGGTCGAGGTGTTCGGCGGCCGGGCTCCCGAGTACGACGACCTGCGGCGGCTGACCTACACCTCGGCCGTCATCTCCGAGGCCATGCGGTTGTTCCCGCCCGTCTGGCTGCTTCCCCGGATCGCGATCGAGGACGACGTGGTGGGCGGCTACCGGGTGCCCGCCGGAGCGGACGTGCTCGTCTCGCCGTACACCCTGCACCGCCATCCGGCCTTCTGGCCGGAACCGGACCGGTTCGACCCGGAGCGCTTCCTCGGCGACGCCGGGACGGACCGGCCGCGGTTCGCCTACATCCCCTTCGGAGCCGGCCCCCGCTTCTGCGTGGGTAACCACCTCGGTCTGCTCGAGGCGGTTCTTGTGCTCGCCCTGCTCTGCCGCGACCTGCGGCTGACCGGGCTTCCCGGCCGACCGGTCGTCGCCGAACCGATGCTGTCGCTGCGCATCCGCGGTGGACTGCCGGTAACGGTGCAGGCCGCCTGACCCCTGAATGGAGAGCCTCTTGTCAACGCCCACGATCGGACGGCCACGGCGGATGTTGCCGGCCCTGTTCGCGATCCTGCTGGTCGCCGGCCTCTACGCCATCGCCCGCGCACCGTCCGCATCAGCCTCGGAGCGGGCCGAGATCTCGTCCCGCTACCAGTTCACCGAACTCCCGATCGCCCTCCCGCCGGGTCTGCCGAACAACAACGTCCGCCGGGTGAACCAGGACTACCAGCACATCCGCTCCTGGATCTCGTCGGTCGGCGCGAGCATCGCCGTCAACGATCTCACCGGGGCGGGCGTCCCCCAGGACCTCTGCCTGGTGGACACCCGCAGCGACTCCGTCATCGTCACCCCCGTACCCGGAACCGGGACCCGGTATGCGCCGTTCGTGCTGGATCCCGCGCCGCTGCCCAGCGGCCCGGGGGTCGCGCCGATGGGTTGCACGCCCGGTGACTTCAACCAGGACGGTCGGATGGACCTGCTGACCTACTACTGGGGTCGCACGCCGATCGTCTTCCTCAACAAGCAGGCCGGCGCCTCGACGTCGCTCAGCAAGGCGACCTACCAACCGACCGAGCTGGTGCCCCAGTCGCCCTCCGCGGACGGCAGCTACCACGGCCCGCTGTGGAACACCAACGCGGTGGCGGTCGCCGACTTCGACGGTGACTCGCACCCTGACATCGGGGTGTTCAACTACTTCCCGGACAGCGGGGTACTCGACCCGGACTCCCCGCGCAACGTCGAGATGAACCACTCCATGTCCCGGGCGAAGAACGGCGGTGGCGCGCACGTGCTGCGCTGGACCGGCGCCACCGGCGGCGACCGGCCCTCGGTGAACTACCAGGAGCAGCCCGGCGCCGTGCCGCCGAAGCTGGCGTCCGGTTGGACGCTGGGAGCCGGCTCCGCGGACCTGGACGGCGACCTGCTGCCCGAGCTGTACCTGGCGAACGACTTCGGCAACGACCACCTCCTGCACAACGTGTCCACCCCCGGAAAGATCAAGTTCGCCGGTACGGAGGGACGCCGCGGCGCCATGACGCCGAAGTCGATGGTGCTCGGCCACGACTCGTTCAAGGGCATGTCGATCGACTTCGGCGACCTGATGGGCACCGGCCGGTTCGACATGTTCGTCAGCAACATCACGACCCCGTGGGGCATCGAGGAGAGCAACTTCGTCTGGCGCAACAACGCCGCGAACGAGCAGGAGGCGGGCCGGAAGCTCCGCAAGGGCATCGCCCCGTACGACCAGAAGGCCGCCGAGCACCAGATGGCCTTCACCGGCTGGGGCTGGGATGCCAAGATGGCCGACTTCGACAACAGCGGGCGCCTGGCGGTGGTGCAGGCGGACGGCTTCGTCAAGGGCACCATCAACCGCTGGCCCTGGCTGCA
Organism: Micromonospora sp. NPDC049151; assembly: GCF_040648395.1. NCBI lineage: Bacteria > Bacillati > Actinomycetota > Actinomycetes > Micromonosporales > Micromonosporaceae > Micromonospora > Micromonospora sp. NPDC049151. The sequence goes on along the minus strand of NZ_JBEZDP010000002.1, from coordinate 361,011 downwards.
GGAACTGGCCATGAGCAACGACCTCATGTTGCAGAACCCGCACATGTGGCCGAAGGCCGAGCCCGGTGACGACATCGCCGGACACCAGAAGCTGGCGTTCTGGGCGCCGGGCAAGGACGGCAAGTTCCTCAACGTCAGCGAGGACCTCGGCCTCGCGGTGCCGGTGCCGACGCGCGGGATCGCCGTCGGTGACGCGGACAACGACGGTGGCCAGGACTTCGCGGTGGCCCGCCAGTGGGACGCGCCCGTCTACTACCGCAACGCCAAGGCCGGCAAGGGGAACTTCCTCGGGCTGCGGCTCTTCCGCCCGGCGCTCGGCGACGACCGGGCCCGTACGCCCGCGTACGGCGCGCAGGTCTGCATCAAGAGGGCCGACGGCCGGATGCAGATCTCGCAGCTCGACGGTGGCGGCGGGCACAGCGGCCGCCGCAGTTTCGACGTCTTCTTCGGGCTCGGCGACGCCGGCTCGCAGCCTGTCGAGGCCACCGTCAAGTGGCGTGACGCCAACGGGGTCGCCCGCAGCCAGACGCTCGACCTCACCAACGGGTGGCACGACGTAATGCTCACCGAGCAGGCAACGGAGGTACCAGGACGATGACCGACACCGAGGTTCGGACCGCGACGAGGACCCGGCCGGCAGAGCCGCTGGTCTCACCAGCCGCGGCCTCCGGAGAGGCGGCGCGTGAGCCCGCCCGCGTCGACTCCGCCGACCCCCGCTACAAGGCGCTGCGCAACTTCGCCATCTCGATGAGCGTCTTCAACATCCTCGGTTACACAGTGCTCGGCTTCGAGCAGCCGTGGCTCTGGCCGCTGCTGGCCCTGGCCGTCGGCTACACCGCCGAGATCGCCATCGAGTCGGTGGCGGCGTGGGCCAACGGCCGCCGGCCGGAGTACGCCGGCAACGGCGCGTGGGGCATGTACACCTTCCTGCTGCCCACCCACATCACGGCGCTGGCCTGCAACATGCTGCTCTACGCCAACGTGCACTTCTGGCCCATCGCGTTCGCCGTCGTGGTGGCGATCGGGCAGAAGTACGTCTTCCGTGCCCCGATCAAGGGACGGATGCGCCACTTCCTGAACCCGTCGAACTTCGGCATCACGATCACCCTGCTCGCCTTCTCGTGGGTGAACATCGCGCCGCCGTACCACTTCACCGAGTCGGTGCCGGACGCGATCTCGTTCATCGTCCCGTTCGTCATCCTCACGGCGGGCACCGTGCTGAACGCCATGCTCACCAGGAAGGTCCTGCTGATCATGGGCTGGGCGGGCGGCTTCGTCATCCAGGCACTGGTACGGCACTGGATCTGGGACGTCTCGCTGTGGGGCGCGCTGGTGCCGATGACCGGTGTGGCCTTCGTCCTGTTCACCAACTACATGATCACGGACCCGGGCACGACGCCCTCGACCGGCCGCGCGATGTTCATGTTCGGCGCCTCGGTGGCCACCGTCTACGGCATCCTGATGGTCTTCAACGTGGTCTACACGCTGTTCTTCGCGGTCACCATCGTGTGTGTCATCCGCGGCCTGTACTGGTGGGTGCGTTCGTACCGGGAGAGCCGCCGGCCGCAGCTGGCCCCGGCCCTGGCCTAGGCACGCCGCCACGCCGACCAGTGTGGGCGTCGCCGCCGTACCCGTGACGGCGGCGGCGCCCACACCGTCGCGCCCGAGCCCGGCCCCCGCCGGACGCTGAGGTCGCTTTTCAGGAGATGCCCCGGGTTCGGGCGTGAGGCCAGACTGGGCCCGGTCGCGTCGTCCGGGTGACACCCGGCCGCCCGGCACCCCAAGCCGCCGGGCGATCGCGGATGCCCCGAGCCCGAACTCACCTGGCGTTCAAGCGGGAGGCGTTTATGAGCATCGTCGACGTGAGGCGCAAGGCCTTCCACCATCTTCTGGTCAGCACCGTGCTGGTCTCGATCATCAACGTCACCGTCTGGTTCGGGGTCACCTTCTATGTGTACGTGCAGACGCGCTCGGTGTTCGCCACGGGAGTGATCTCCGGGCTCTTCCTGGCGATGTCCGCGCTGACCGGCATCTGGTTCGGCAGCCTGGTCGACCGCCATCCGAAGAAGACGATGATGCAGGTGTCGTCGGTGGTGTCGCTGGTGCTGTACCTCGTGGCCTTCGTGATCTACGAGACCGCGTCGCCGGAGTCGTTCACCGACCCGACCAGCGTGGTCCTGTGGACGCTGGTGGTGGTGCTGATGTTCGGCGTCGTCACGGGCAACGTCCGCCTGATCGCACTGCCGACGCTGGTGACGGTCCTGATCCCCGAGGAGTCCAGGGACCGCGCCAACGGCCTGATCGGTGCCACCATCGGGGTGGTCGGCGTCGTCACGAACGTGATCAGTGGCGTGCTCGTGGCGGTCGACGGCATGTTCTGGGTGCTGGTCCTGGCCCTGGTGGTGCTCGCCGCCTCTGTGGCGCACCTGCGCCTCGTGCCCGTTCCCGAGCGCGCGGCCACCGACACCCGTCCGGGTGAGGCGGCCTCCCACGGGCCGGCGCCCGACGTGGCCGTGCCGGGCGGCATGGTGGATCTGCGGGGCACCATTCGGGTGATCGGCCAGGCGTCCGGGCTGGGTGGCCTGATCGTCTTCTCGGCGTTCAACAACGTTCTCAGCGGCGTGTTCCTGGCGCTGATCACCCCCTATGGACTGACGCTGATGTCGGTCCAGGCGTGGGGGTTGCTCTGGGGCGTGCTGTCCACGGGCTTCATCGTCGGCGGGCTGATCATCGCCCGGACCGGCCTGAGCAGGAACCCGGTGCGGTTGCTGCTCATCGTGAACCTCTGCCTGTGGGCGGTCACCCTGCTGTTCCCGGTGCGGTCCTCGATCATCCTGCTGTCCGTGGGCATGTTCATCTACACCCTGCTCCAGCCGTACGCGGAGGCCTCCGAGCAGACGATCCTGCAGAAGGTGGTGCCCTACGAGCGGCAGGGGCGCGTCTTCGGCTTTGCGCAGAGCGTCGAGCAGGCCGCCTCACCGCTGGCCGCGTTCCTGGTCGCGCCGATCGCCCAGTTCCTGGTCGTCCCCTTCATGACCGACGGCGCCGGTGCCCGGGCGATCGGCGGCTGGTACGGCACCGGCACCGACCGCGGCCTCGCGCTCATGTTCATGCTGAGCGGCGTCGTCGGCCTGATCGTCACCGTCCTGGCGATGCTGAGCCGTTCGTACCGACAGCTGAGCCGGCGTTACACGCAGTCCCCGGCGGCTTCCGCCGAACTGAGTCCCACCGGGCAGCGGTGAGACGAACACGCCGCCGGTGTGTATTCACCGGCGGCGTGTTCGGTCTGGTCGAAAGGGACGTCAGGAACGGTCGCGCGGGCAGTTCTGATAGACCGCGAGCACCCAGTCGTCGTTCTCCTTGACGAGGATCCACGACGCCCGGATCGCGTTCTCGGGCGCCAGCTCCTCGGCGCCGGCCTCGATCACCCCGCCCTCGGTCAGCAGCGCCACGGCGCCCGGACCGAGCGGCCGGATCGCGATCGGCGTCCCGGTGACCGTCGTACCGCGGTAGGGGCCGGCGTACGCGTTCGTCATGAACTGCCTGATGGCCTCGCGTCCCTGAACGAGGACGCCGGGCAGGATCAGCGTCCCGTCCTCGGCGAACAACCGGGCGAAGGCGTCGGCGTCGTGCTCACGCCACGCGTTGACCATGCGCGCCGGGACGGCGGCGATGGCGGCCTGTTCGGTGGATGCGGTAGTCGAAGTCATCGGCTCTCTCTTTCTCGACGAGACGGCGGAACGGCCGTCCCCATCGTGTCCACATCCGTGCCCGCGTAGCGCCTTCACGCGTGCGCAGCATCGTGCCGCAAGCCCAGAGATGACCCCGAACGGCGCAGCGAATGAACATGAGAATTCGATTCGACGTTCGCAGAAAGGCGGTGCAGGGATGCCACCGGAATCCACGCGGTTGACCGATTCCGAGGTGATGACGCTCGAGGCCTTCGCGGACACCATCATCCCCGGAGAGCGGCGGCACGCCACCGACCGAGCCGTCGCCGGCGCGGCCGACGGCGGGGGCGCTGTCGCGTCCGGCGCCGTCGATCTGATGGCGTCCGAGGAGGGCGGCCTCGGCGGGCTGCTGCCGACGCTCGTGATCGGGCTCAACGACCACGCGCAGGCGTACGCCGACAAGCACGGCCTGACCCTCGACGACAGCGTTCCCGCCTTCGTCGCCCTGGACTTCGACGACCGGACCGCGTTGGCCGCCGAGCTGATGGCGCCACGCACCGACGAGCAGGACCTGTGGGTCCCGCTCGCCATGTTCAGCGTGATGGCCTGGGACACCGGTGCCTCCGTGCACACCACCGAGGCCCTGGCCGCCGGCCACCCGGGCCTGACCACGATGGGCTTCAACGGGCCCGACGCCGACGGCCTGTGGCGCTTCCCGGACTTCTCCTACCGCCGGGTGCTCGCCTCCCCGCACCCGCACACCACACCCTCGGGAGATCCCGCATGACAGGTATTGAGACCACCGACGTCCTGGTGATCGGCAGCGGCTTCGGTGGCGCGATCCCGGCCTACCGGCTCGCTGCCGGCGGCGCCCGCGTCGTCGTGCTCGAACGCGGTCCGTGGCTCACCGGCGAGGAGTTCGAGCACGACTTCAAGTTCGGCAGCTCGAGCACCCGGGCCTTCGAGTTCACCATGGGCGACGGCATGAACATCCTCGGTGGCAACTGCGTCGGCGGCGGCAGCGTCGTCTATTTCGCGGCCATGCCACGGGCGCCCCGGTACGCCTTCGAGCGGCTCGGCGGCGCGGGACGGCGGTTGTGGCCGAGCAGCATCAACCGTGCCGAGCTCGATCCCTGGTACGACATGGTCGCCGAGTCGCTGCCGATCACCCGTCAGGACTGGAACGACGTCACGTACTCCGGGGGCCTGTTCGGGGCGGCGTGCGCGCACGCGGACCGTACGGCCAACCCGGTGCCCGCCGCCATCGACCGGGACAAGTGCACGAACTGCAACTGGATGATGTCCGGCTGCCGGTTCGACGCGAAGCGCTCACTGCTGCTCAACTACCTGCCCGGGGCGCTGGCGCACGGCGCCCGGATCCGGCCCCTGCACGAGGTGCAGCGCATCTCGCGCACCGACGACGGCTACCGGGTGCACTTCAACACGGTGGACGAGGTGGACTACCGCAACGTCACAGGCAGCGGCGCGATCGACTGCAAGGTCGTGATCGTCGCGGCCGGCGCGGCGGCGACCCCGGCGATCCTGCAACGCTCCGAGGCCGACCTCGGCGAGATGCCGGCCGCCGTGGGCCGGTACTTCTCGGGCAACGGCGAGCGGCTCAACACGGCGGTCGTCGACGAGAACCGGGTGCGCGAGGTGCTCGGTCTCTCCCGCCCCGACGGGCGGGCCTACGAGGGGTACCAGATCGGCAAGGGCCCGGTCTGCGCCAGTTGGGACCGGCTCGACGGGAACCTGCCGGAGTTCCACCGCTACTCGCTGGAGCAGCTGTACTTCCCGCCCGGCTTCGGCACGATCCTCGCTCAGGTGCGTGACGCCACCGGGCCCACGTGGTTCGGCGTCGAGAAGAAGGAGATGCTGCGCCGCTGGCAGTCGTGGCTGACCATCTTCATCATGTCCGAGGACGACAACGAGGGTGTCTTCGGCCCGCCGCCGGAGACCGGCAACGCCGACCGGGTCTCGCAGCAGATGCTCAGCCGCGGCCCCCTGCGTTACGACCCGACGGCGAACACCCGGGCCGCCTGGGCGCGGGCCGACGCGGACGTGCGCGACATCCTGGAGCGTGACGGCCTGGCCAAGGTGATGCCGTGGAGCAACGAGGTGATCGGGGCCTACACGGTGCACCCGTTGTCGTCCTGCCGGATCGGCGACGACCCGCAGACCTCCGCCCTGGACGACACGCACGAGTTGCGCAACCACCCCGGCATCTTCGTCACCGACGGCTCGTCGGTGCCCGGTGCGTTGACCGTCAACCCGGCCTTCACCATCGCGGCGCTGGCCGAGCGGGCGGTGCCCCGGATCGTCGAGGCGGTCGCCCGGCGCGGTGTCGGGGTGCGGTACGTGGCCGAGCCGCCGGAGGCGCGCACCAGCAGCCGCCGTCCTCTCCTCGCCCAGGCGTGAAACGGCCGGGTCCGCCTCGACGGACCCGGCCGCTTGCCGGGACGTGCCCCGGCCGCTCAGGGCCGGGGCACGTCGAAGAGGGCGGGGAACTTGTTGATCAGACCGAGGTCACCGCGGGCCTTCAGCCTGCCGCGCAGGAAGAGCATGCGGGCGTTGGCGTTGCCGGTGGTCATCTTGACGAAGTTGACCGCGTCGAGGTGCAGCACCAGCCGCGGCGTGCGCGCCGGTCGCGGGGACACCGTGCACCGGCCGCCGGCGATCTCCAGCTCGAAGACGTCCTCCTCGCCATCGGCGGGGCCGGTCACGTGCCAGTGCACCACGGCCTGGAGGGCACCGGCGCGGTCCGCCCGGAACACGTCCGGCATGCCGTCGATCAGGTCGCCGAGAACCGTCTTGCGCCGGTCCCCGGCGACCAGCTCGCGCAATTCGGCGTCCGAGGCCTTCTTGACCTGTCGCGCGAAAGTAGCCGCGCCTTCCGCGGGGTTCACCATGGACACCATTCGGTCACTCCATTCAGGTGCAAAGAGGGATTCTTCAATTCTTTTCGCCGGCCTGCACCCCGGGCCAACTCCCAGAATGCGTAGAGGTACGCCATGACATTTCTGATCACCGGCGGCTCCGGCTTTCTCGGTTCGCACATCGCGGCCGAGCTGGTCCGCCGTGAGGTTCCGGTGCGGCTGCTCGTACGGGATCCGCAGCGGGCCCGGAAGGCGCTGGAGCCGCTCGCCGCCGGTGCCGCCGGTGTGCCGATGGCGCTCGGGGACGTCACCGATCCGGCGGCCGTGGTGGCGGCGCTGCGCGGCTGCGCCGGGGTGCTGCACGCGGCGTCGGTCTACAGCTTCGATCCGCGCCGGCACGCCGAGATGCGCGCGGTCAACCGCCGCGGCACCGAGGTCGTGCTGGCCGCCGCCCGTGACGCCGGTGTGGACCGGGTCGTGCACGTCTCGACGTTCGGCGCGCTGCTGCCCGCGACCGGGCCGATCACCTCGGATGCGCCGGTCGGCGCCCCGCGGGAGCCCTACCTGGCCAGCAAGGCGGAGGCCGACCGGGTGGCCCGGCAGTACCGGCGGGACGGGCTGCCGGTGCTCGTCACCTACCCGCCGGCCCTGCTCGGGCCGCACGACCCGCGTCTGGGTGACCAGACCCGGCGGGTGCGCGACGTGCTGCGTGGCCTCATGCCGATCTGGCCGGACGGGGGCTTCCCGATCGGGGACGTCCGCGACGCCGCCGCCTGGCACGCCGACGTGCTGATCCGCGGCGGGCCCGCCCAGCTCGCCGCGCCGGGCCGGTTCGTGCGCACCCGGGAGCTGCTGCGGGCGCTGCGTGACGTCACGGGCCGCCGGCTGCCGGCCGTGCACCTGCCGGCCGCCGCGTTGCTGCCGGTGGGCCGGCTCGCCGGGCTCGCCCAGCGGGTGCTGCCCGTGCACGTCCCGGTCGAGCACGGCGCCATCTACGTCTGCGGGGTGGCCCGCCCGCTCGACGACGCGCCGGCCCCGCGGCCGCTCGTCGACACCCTGGCCGACACCGTTCACTGGCTGCGCGAAGCGGGTCACCTGAGCGCGGCCCAGGCCGGCCGGGCGGCCACCCGCAAATCTATCGGAGTCTGAATACCGCACGGCAGAAGAATGATGGTCTTCAGTGCGCCGATAAGGTGACTCGTCGACGTCGTCACATCGGAGGAGACGAATGATGGGACAGAAATCCGGGGTTCTCGCCCTCGTGAACGGGCGCTATCATCGGGTCACGCTGCGACTCTTTCTCATCGTTGTGGTCGCGCACTGGGCCGAGCATCTCGTGCAGGCCTACCAGATCTGGGTGCTCAACAAGCCGCGCCCCCAGGCTCGCGGGGTGCTGGGACAGTTCTGGCCCTGGCTGGTCAGCTCCGAGTGGCTGCACTACGGCTATGCCATCGTGATGCTGGTATTCCTGTTCCTGCTGTTCCCCGGCTTCTCCGGGCGCTCGAAGGTGTGGTGGGGGATCGCGCTCGGGCTGCAGTTCTGGCACCACATCGAGCACCTGCTGCTGCTGATCCAGGCGCAGACCGGCACCTTCTTCTTCGGCGGCACGGTGCCCACGAGCATCGCCCAGCTGGTGATGCCCCGGGTGGAGCTGCACCTGTTCTACAACTCCGTCGTCTTCATCCCGATGCTGATCGGCATGTACCTGCACCTGCGCCCGACCCCGACCGAGCGGGCGAGGGTCACCTGCGACTGCGCGGCACCGCAGGCCAGCTTCTCGCCGGGCATTCCCCGTCCGACGACGGCCTGACATGCCACGGCTTCTCCGGAACGCGGTGCTGCCGCTGCTCGCGGCGTCGGTGCTCCTGCTCGCACCGGCCGCCGCGGTGGCGGCGACGGTCAGCGACCCGGCCGACGGCGCGGCCCTCGCCGCCGCGCCGCGGCAGGTCACGCTGACCTTCACCCGCGCCCCGGTCGCCGAGACGTCGCGGGTCAGGGTGGTGTCCGGCGACGGCCGCCCGGTCGACGGGCCGGGCGGGCCGGTCCGCGCCGGGCTCAGCCTGACGCAGCCGGTGGGCATCGCGCGAGCCGGTGACTTCACCATCGTCTACTCCGTGACGTTCGCCGACGGCGGGCAGGAGCAGGGCACCCGCCGTTTCCGTGTCCTCACCGATCCGGCCGCCGACGACAGCGGCGCCCACGCCGGGCACGGCGGGCACGACGTCGACCCGGTCAGCGCCACGCTGCTGGTCATCGACGGCCTGGTCGTCCTCGCCGTGGTCTTCCTCCTGGTCGTCCGCCGGCCCGGCGCCGCCCCCGTCGCCTGGCGCCTCCCCTCGAGCGAAAGGAACCCCGATGACCGCACTGCCTGACGTCTACGTACAGCTCGCCGCCCAGGGCGAGGAGGTCGACCGGCTGGTCGCGGACCTCGACGCCGCGGGCTGGGACCGGCCGACGCCGGCTCCGGGCTGGACCGTCGCGCACCAGATCGCCCACCTGACCGCCACGTTCCGGATGGCGGAGACCGCGGTCTCCGCGCCCGACGACTTCCGCGCGTTCACGGCGTCCCTCGGGGGCGACTTCGACGCCAACGTGCGGCGCGCCCTCGGCGTCTACCTCGGCGAGCCGCGCGACGTGCTGCTCAAGAAGTGGCGGGCCGGGCGGGTGGCGGTCGACGAGGCGCTGGCCAAGACCCCGCCCATGCAGATCGTGCCGTGGCTGGTGCGCCCGTTGCCGGCCGCGGTGCTGGCGGCGGCGGGCATGATGGAGTTGTTCGCCCACGGGCAGGACATCGCCGACGCGCTGGGCGTGCGTCGCACCCATGACGACGGGCTGCGGCACCTCGTCGACTTCATCTCCCGCACCTGGGATTTCGGATACCAGTCCCGCGCTCTGGAGACGCCCGACGCTCGGCTGCGGTTCGAGGTGACCGCGCCGTCCGGCGCCCTCTGGACGTACGGCGCGGACGACGCGACCGACGTGATCAGTGGGCCTGCCGTGGACCTGTGCCTGCTCGCCACCCGCCGTCGGCACCGCGATGACCTGGCCCTGACCGGAACCGGCGCGGAGGCGGACCGGTGGCTCGACATCGCCCAGGCGTACCGCGGCCCGGCCGGAGAGGGCCGCCGTCCAGGCCAGTTCGACCACTGAGAACAGGCCCAGTCGCCGCGACTGTTCAATTACTACAGTCGACATTCCCAGCGTGCAGGATTTCTGCGGTAGCTCTGTCGTGACGATCGTGGCAGACTCGCGGCAAGGTCACTCGGCGACGGGGGTGGGTTTGCGCATCTCGGAACTGGCCCGGCGGGCCGGCATGCCGATCCCCACGGTGAAGTTCTACCTCCGTGAAGGTCTGTTGCCGCCGGGGACGCCGACCGCGCGTAACCAGGCGCGGTACGAGGAGTGTCATCTGGAGCGGCTGCGCCTGATCCGGGCGCTCACCACGGTGGGTGGGTTGGAGATCGGCGCGGTGCGGGGTCTGTTGACGGTGCTTGAGGATCCGGGTGTGACGTTGGCGGGGGTTTATACGGGGCTGGACCGGGTGGGGTTCACCGCTTCACCGTATCCGGCTGATTTCGACGGTGTGGAGGCGGCGCGGGCGGACATCGATGCGCTGGCTGACAGGTTGGGGTGGGACGAGGAGGCCACGCGGTCGGGGCGTGAGTCGTTGGTTCAGGTGCTTACCACGTTGCGCGCTCTCGGCTGTGATGCTCATGGTCGGTACTTCCTGACGTTCGCGCAGGCGGCGGGCAGCGTGGTGGATGCGGAGATGGGTCTGGTCCAGGGGTCCGACCGTGACGCCAAGGCTGAGGCCATGGTGCGCAGTGTGTTGTTCGACGTGTTGATGTCGGTGATGCTGCGGACGGTCCGCCGAAACGCGGTGGCCGTGCGGTTCGGCGGCTGACACCCACTCCTTCGTCCGGTCGGTCACCAGAGCGGTGTCGTTTCTCCGACGTGCGGGGCACGGCCGCAATGCGGAAGATGTCTGCCTGGCACCGCGCCCGGAACAATGAACTCTCGGCGTTCCACGATGGAAGGGGCCGCGATGCCACCCGGCGCGACAGAGCTGGACCTGCTCGGGACACCCGGAACAGAGCACGGAGACGGCACCGGCCCCGGTCCGGGGTTCTCCCGATGAGCGCGCCGGCGATCGAGACCGCGGGCCTGGCCAAGTCCTTCGGCGCCAACCGCGCGGTCGACGGCGTCGACCTTACGGTACCCGCCGGCACCGTCTACGGCCTGCTCGGCCCGAACGGGGCCGGCAAGACCACCGTGGTGCGCATGCTCGCCACGCTGCTGCGGCCCGACGGCGGCAGCGCCCATGTCTTCGGCAAGGACGTGGCGGCCGATCCCGACGCGGTACGCCGCCACATCAGCCTCACCGGCCAGTACGCCTCCGTCGACGAGGACCTGACCGGCGCGGAGAACCTGACTCTGCTGGCACGCCTGCTCGGTCACTCCCGGTCTGGTGCCCGTACCCGCGCCGAGCGGATTCTGGAGGCGTTCGGACTGACCGACGCGGCCGACCGGCAGGTGAAGAAGTACTCCGGGGGCATGCGCCGGCGCCTGGACATCGGCGCCAGCATCCTGAACACTCCGGACCTGCTGTTCCTGGACGAGCCGACGACCGGCCTCGACCCGCGTAGCCGCAACCAGGTCTGGGACATCATCCGGCTGGTGGTGGCGAACGGCACAACGGTATTACTGACCACGCAGTACCTGGACGAGGCCGACCGGCTGGCCGGACGCATCGCGGTGATCGACCACGGTCGGGTGATCGCCGAGGGCACGCCCGGGGAGCTGAAGTCCTCGGTGGGCGCGGGCACGATCCACGTCCGGATTCGCGACGCCGCGCAGCGGCTGGCCGCCGAACGCATCCTGGCCACCGCCCTGGAGACGACGATCGACCTGGACGCCGACCCGGTGGCGTTGTCGGCGCGTACCGCGGGCTCCGAGCAGGGCGCCACCGAGCAGGCCTCCCGCGCCCTGGCGGCGCTGGCCGGCGCCGGGATCGTCGTCGACGACTTCGCCCTCGGCCAGCCCAGCCTGGACGAGGTCTTCCTGGCTCTCACCGACCGGCCGGCACATGAGGAGGTCAGCGCATGAGCACCGCGACGAGCGCCCCCGATGCGCCCACGGTCTACATCCCGTCGGCGGAGACCCTTGCCGCGGTGCTGGCCCGCGACGAACGCCCACCGCGCCCGAGCTCGCTGTCGGCGTCACTGACCTTCGGCTGGCGGGCCATGCTGAAGATCAAGCATGTTCCCGAACAGCTTTTCGACGTGACGGCCTTTCCGCTCATCATGACGCTGATGTTCACTTACCTCTTCGGCGGGGCGCTGGCCGGCTCCACGGGTGAGTATCTGCAGTTCTTCCTGCCCGGCGTCATGGTCACCAGCGTCGTGATGATCACCATGTACACCGGTGTGGGCCTCAATATCGACATCGAGAAGGGCATCTTCGACCGCTTCCGCACCCTGTCGGTCTGGCGCCCCGCACCCCTGGTCGGCATGATCTTCGGCGACGTCGTGCGCTACATCCTGGCAGCCGTGGTCATCATGTGCGTCGGCCTGGTTCTCGGCTTCCGCCCCGAGGGCGGCCCAGCGGGCGTGGCCGCGGCGATCGGCCTGCTCGTGGTCTTCTCCTTCGGCTTCTCCTGGGTGTGGACCATGGTCGGTCTGCTCCTGCGCTCGGACAAGTCGGTGATGGGCTTCAGCTTCCTGGTCCTGATGCCCCTGACCTTCCTGAGCAACGTCTACGTCGACCCGCGCACGATGCCGGGCTGGCTGCAGGCATTCGTCGAGGTGAACCCGATCAGCCACCTGGTGACCGGCGTCCGTTCGATGATGGCCGGCGACTGGGACATGGCCGAGATCACCTGGACGCTGGCCGCGGCAGCGGCCCTCACGCTGATCTTCGGTGCCCTGACCATGCGCCTGTACAACCGCCGCTGAACCCTGCCGGCAGTGGGTGGACCCGGCCGGATGCCCGAGTGCGGCCGCAACACGTCTCCTGGATGGTGCCGATGACAGCCGTGACGCGGGATGACTGGACGCGGGCCCGGGCCGCTGTGCTCGACACCGGCCGACGCTTCGACGCGCTCGTCAGATCCGTACCCGATCCCGCGGCGATGGCGACCGCGGAGTGGTCCATCGCCGACTCCGCCGCCCATGTGCTGTCCATCGGCTCACTGTGTCTGCTGTTGCTCGACCCCGACGCGCCACCGCTGCCGGTGCCGGGCCTGCGTGAACTGCTGTCGGACACCAACGTCGACACCGTCGCCGACGCGAACTCCCACGTCATGCGGCACCTCACCGAGCGCGACCCGCGGGTCGTCCTGCACGAGCTGCGGACGTCGATCGAGCGCATCCTGCTCGTCACCCGTACCGCCGACCCGGCCTCCACCGTCACCTGGCTGGGCAACGCCCAGGTGACAGTGGCCGGGGTGCTCGCACACCTCGTCAACGAGATGCTCGTGCACGGCTGGGACATCGCGCGGGCGGCCCGCCTGCCGTGGCGGATGCCGGACGCCGACGCGGGGCTGTTCTTCGACCTGTTCCTCGTCGACATGATCCGTAACGACTACGGCGCGCTGCTCAACCCCTCGGTCCGCATGCCCCGCCGTCGCATCGCGGTCCAGTTCCGCTCCGCGCACACCACGACGGCGACATTGGCGCTGGACCGGGGCCGGGTCGTGGTCGCGCCGCCCGACGACCCGTACGACGTCAGCCTGACCTTCCGCCCGGCCCGCTTCAACCTGATGCTCTTCGGCCGCGTCGGCGCGCTGCGCGCCGCGGCCGCCCGGGACGTGATCGTCGGCGGCCCCCGCCCGTGGCGGTTACGGGCCTTCCTGCGGGTCGTGCACATGCCCAACAACGCCCGTGCCTGAACGGTGAGCCCATCGGTCCGCCTTCAGACCGAGACGGACAGGGCCGGGCCGCGGCAGACGCCGTCCACGGGCACGGGCGGAGACGACACGGCGAGCGAACGGCCGCAGGCTTGAGGCATACACCGATCCCCCCTCGACCGGAGGCTCCAAACGTGACAGCACACGACGTGATCGCCGATCTGACCGCCGGTGCCGAGGACGTCGACCGCATGGTCGCCGGTCTCACCGACGAGCAATGGACACTGCCCACGCCTGCCGAGGGCTGGACCGTCGCCCATCAGGTCGGTCATCTGGCCTTCGTCTTTCGCATCGCCGGCCTCGCCGCCGCCGACCCCGAGGCGTTCATCGCCCTGACCCAGCGCATCGGCACCGGCTTCGGCGCCTTCGACCGGGCTGTCAACGCCGCACTGGCGGAATACCTCGTGCTGCCGCGGCAAGCGCTCCTCGCCCGGTGGCGGGCCGAGCGTGACGCCGGCGTCGCGGCACTCGCGGCCGTTCCGGACGGGACGCTCGTACCGTGGCTCGTCCGGCCGATCCCGGCGCCCGTACTGTGCGCGGCCGGCATGACGGAGCTCTTCGCCCACGGCCAGGACATCGCCGACGCGCTCGGCGTTCAACGGCGACACACCGACCGCATCAGGCGGATCGTGGAGTTCGTCGTGCACACCTGGGAGTTCGGCTACCAGGCCAATGACCTGACCCCGCCGGCTGAGCAGTTCCGCTTCCAGGTCACGGCGCCTTCGGGCGAGCAGTGGACGTTCGGCCCGGCCGACGCGGCCCAGTCGGTCACCGGCTCCGCTGTCGACCTGTGCCTGCTCGCGACCCGCCGCCGCCATCACAGCGACCTGGGCCTCGTCGCCACCGGCGCGGACGCGCGCACGTGGATCGGGTTGGCGCAGGCCTACCGTGGCCCGGCCGGCAGGGGACGCGCGGCCGGTCAGTTCGCCGGCTCCCGGTCGCCCGCCTGACAGCGGGCGACGCCCCCCACCCGGCCGGGTTCGGCGGGAACGCGCCGGCAGCGGCGCCGCCGCACCCGGCCCGCGGCATGGCCCGCCGACTGGCCGCCACGGATGAGGAAGCGCCCATGTCCGGCACGACTCCGCCGTGTCGACAGTGGAGCGCTACGGTGTCCTCGCCCTCAGGGACCCGCGCAGGACCCGTAGGACGATGCCCGGCCTGAGCAGTGACGCCGGAGGCTGCACGAGGTTGAGCACCCGCAGGAACGCCGCGCCGAGCACCGCGTCGTGGCTGGCCGCGACATGCAGCCGGTGCACGAACCTGTTGGTGAGCCGCACCCGGGCCCCGCGCCGGCCCGGCACCTCAGGGAACCGCAGGTCGGTGCCGACCGCGATCGCCCACGGGCCGTCGATGATCCGGGCCGCGCCACGGAAGAAGCGAGGCGCGATCGCGGTGCCGTGCTCGGTGAGCAGGCGGCGCAGCAACAGCGCCTCCAGCGCCGCGACCGTCATGCCCTGCCCGTAGATGGGATTGAAGCTGCACAGGGCGTCGGCGACGACCAGGTATCCGGACGGGAACCGGCGCAGCCGCTCGTACCGCCGGCGGATGCTGGCCGGAAACCGCATCGTCACCGGCTCACCGGCCGGTGGGGCGGACCGGACGATCGTCGCGATGTGCGGTGCCGCCAGTCTCTCGGCGAATGCCGCCATGCCCGCGTCATCCGTCGGCGGCTGCTCGCCGAGCATGCCGTTCAGCGCGATCGCCACCCGGTCGCCTTCCAGAGCTGCGGCGATCCCGGCGCGGGGCGCCCCCGGTACGGCGTTCGTCAGCGCGCCGAGCAGGCCGTCAAGGTGCTCCGGGCAGCGCTGGTAGAGGCGGGTGACGTACGTGACGTCGACGCGGACCCGATCCTCCGGCGGCGGCCGGTAGCCGAGCTCGGCCAGCCACCGAGGGCTGCGGGAGGCGCGGCCCCCGGCGTCGACGACGAGGTCCGCCGTGATGGTGTACGGCGTCGCGGTCTGGCTGTGCGAGGCCACCTGGACGCCCGTGACGGTCATACCGCCGGTGTCGGTGAGCAGGCCGGTGACGTCGGTCCGCGGCACCAGCTCCACACCGGGCAGCTCGGCGACCCGGGTGCGGATCGCGTGCTCCAGCAGGGGGCGGCTCACCCCGACGCCGATGAGGTCCGACGGTGCCCGCCGCATGCGGTATCCGTCGTTGTACCAGTGGACCTGCTCGTGCAGGTCGACGATGGGCGCGCCGGCGTCGCGCAGTTGTGCGGACAGCCCCGGGAACAGTTCCTCGAGCACCGACCTGCCGCGGGCCAGCAGCACGTGCAGCTGCCGGTCCTGCGGCACGTGGCGGCGGCTCGCCGGTGTGTCGGGCAGCAGGTCCCGGTCGATCACGACCACCCGCGCGAAATGCTCGCTGAGCGCCCGGGCGGTAAGCAGGCCGCCCATGCTCGCACCGATCACCACCGCTGTCGCGTCACCAGCCATGACCCGGACAGTATTGACCGGAGTTGTTCGATGTCATATTGGTTCTTGCTCGACTGTCCGACGGTCAGGTGCCGTAACCCTCTTCCACGATGCGCGTGGCCATCGGCAGGTAGTCCTCCGGCCGCTGCGGCGCGAAGGTACCCAGCCCGTCGACGTAGCGGTTGTACATGCAGAACGCCGCGGCGATGAGCACGGTGTCGTGGATCTCGACGTCGTCGGCGCCCTCCGCCCGGGCGGCGTCGACGAGTTCGGCGGTCACCGCCCGGCCGCTCTGCTGGACCGCGCCGGCGATGCGCAGCAACGCTCGCAGCTTCGGTGACACCGGCGCCGAGTCCAGGTCCGCGCGCACCTTGTCCACCACGGCCATGCCAGCGTCGAGCTGGACGGCGGCGAACGCCGAGTGAGAGGAGCAACAGAAGGTGCATTCGTTGAGACCGGACACGTAGGCCGCGATCAGCTCCCGCTCGCCGGGCGGCATGGAGTGCGGTGCGCGCAGCAGCACTTCGGCGAGCATGTTGAGCGGCTCCGCGGTCTCCGGGCGGAACCGCATCGGGCCCGTGATGCCCGGAAACTCATGCTCGTCCACGCCCAGATCGATGTAAGCCATGCCGTACCGTGGCACGCGCCGATCGGGGGGACAACTTCCTGCGTGCGCAGTTGCCGCATCGACAGTGGCCCGCTCCGCCCGCCGGCCGCAGCGGGTCAGGCAGCGCGATCCGAGGGCCGGAGAACGTGCCGGAGTTCCGAGACGCACATCATGTAGCCGGTCGGTGTCGGCAGCCGGTCGAGGTAGTAGCGCAGGTCGGCGCCGAGCGCGAACACCCGGGTCGGGGTGCCGGTGCCGCGCGCGTCCTCGATCACCCGTCGCAGCCCGTCGAGGACGGCCGGGTGCCGGGTGCGGTAGGAGTCGGCGACAAGGTGGTTGCTGCGGTCGGCGGCGAGGTAGAACTGCACCAGGTCCTTGGTGCCGACGAACAGTTCGGCGGCACCGGCGGCGCAGATGTCCGACGTGGCGTGGACCGCGGCCGGCGTCTCGATGAACGCGGACAGGGGCGTCTCGGCCGGCAGGCCGAGATGTGGTCGCAACTTCGCGAACTCCTCGGCGTCGGTGAGGAACGGCGCCGAGAGATGCACCAGGTCGGCCTGAGCGCCGAGCTGACCGCGCAGGGTGTCCAGCATGACGTGCAGCGCCTGGGGATAGGCGGCCGACCGGAGCAGCCACCGGGTGCCGTGCAGGCCCATGTCGGGGTTGGGCTCGCTCGGCACCGTGGCCTCACCGGTGATGTGGGCGGCGTCGTTGGAGCGCAGGTCGAGCATACGCAGGATCAGCCGCTGGCCCGGCCGGAGCGCTTCCACGCATGCCCGCAGCTGGTCGGCGATCGCGCGTCCGTAGGCGTGCACGGCAGCCCCGCCGCGCAGGGCGTCGATCGGGCTGAGGCCTGCGGAGAAGCACAGGAACTCCTCCCGGACGAAGAACGACTCGACGGCAGTCGTACCCCCGGCTGTGGCGTTGAGGCCGCGGATGTCGCGAAGGTCGGCGATCACGGCGCAGGCCGAGCCGAGAACGTCCGGCGGCGGACCGGCCCGGCCGACGGCCGCCGCGCCGGCGCCGCCGCCGGCGCCCACGACGACAGTCGCCCGCTCCAGGTCGAGCGTCACCACGCCGACGAGCTTGTCGAGGTCGCCGGGGTCGACGCGCAGGACGGGGATGCCCTTGGCGCGGCAGACGGACTGCATGTGGCCGGTACGCCCGCCGGAGCCGCAGACGACGGCGCGGGCCGTCGTGAGCGCGTCGTACAGCCTCGGCGTGAGTGTCTGCGCGATGACGACCGAGCCCGCCACCGGTCGTTCGGTGCGGTTGCACGGCCCGTCCACCACGGATGTGGCTCCGCCGATGAGCAGCACGCCACGGATCTGTCGTTCGGTCACTGGTCGTCCGCCTCTCCCTCGTTCGTGATGCCCAGCTGCCGCCGCAGCTCGCGTGGCGTCACCGAAATGTCCGTGAGCTTCTCGAGCGCCGCCTGGTTGACCGCGGCACGCAGCAACCGGTCACCCGTCTCGGCCCGCACACCGTGGAAGTGATCGGAGCACAGGTGGCCGGCCAGCCGCGCGTCGAGTCGCTCCCGCTCCGCCCGGGACCGCGCGGCGAGCCGCCTGACCTCCACGGTGACGGCCTGCGCGAACCCGTCGCGGGTCGTCTCGGTGAGCGTGTGGCGCAGTTCCGTCGCGGCCCGTCGTGCGGCCCCGTCGCAGCGCAGCTCGAGCCGTTCGAGAACGTGCGCGGCGACCATGACGGAGTGGTTCTTGATCGCGGCGAGGTTGAACGCGAAGGCGCCGGTGCGACCGTTGCGGACGATCTCGTCGCCCTCGCGCATCACCCCGATGGCCGAGAGCACCTCAACCGGCTCGCCGTCGGGTCGTAGCGGCGTACCCCGGGTGTCGACCTCGATGCCGCGGCCGGTGCGGTGATGGGGAGTGACGACGTCGCCGGCCAGGAGGTTCGTCCACAACGGGGACTCGACGTGCGTGTAGTCGAACTCCCGGCCGAAGTTGCACACCACCAGGTCGGCCGGGAGGACGCGGGTGCCGGCCCCCGTCGCCACGACGACGTCGAGTCGCCCCGACGCCGCCGGGCCGACCTCCTCGATCCGGCCGACGACAAGCTCGACCGAGCCGTGGTCGGGGGACATGGCCTGCTCCACGATGGCAGTCGTGTAGGGCACCGCGCCGACTCGTAGCGAGGCGATCTGCGTGCTGAACTCCTTGAGCAGCTGCCGCAGCTCGTCGGTCGGGATCTGCGCGATGACCCGCGGGAGGTAGGGCTCCCATGCCTTCGCCACCCGTTCGGTGATGATCCGCTGGTGGATGTCGGGGTGCTCCGCGGTGATCGCGGCGCAGGCGGCCTCCCACTCGGCGTGGAGGCGTGCCAGGAAGTCCGAGCGGTCCCGGTACGGTTCGAACAGCCGTCCGGGGGCGGGGAGCTGGACCACGCCGTGCTCGTGGTGCTCGGGGTACGCGCGTGGCATCGTGCCCGACTTGGAGACCAGGCGGATGGTGCCGGTGTGACCCTGGCGCAGGAGCAGGGCCACGGAGTCGTACGCGCTCAGCACCGATCCGACGACCACGACGCTCGCGTCGGGCGGTGTATCCAGCAGCCGCCGTACGCCCTCCTCCGAGTACGGGTGCCGGATGAACGCGTCATGCCCCAGCACCTGGCCGGCGAACGCCGGTTCCCGGAGCTCCATGCCGGTCGCGAGGATCACGTGATCGGCCGTCAGGGTCTTCGTGTGCCCGGCGTCGTCGCCGGAGCCCAGCCGGATGGAGGCCACGACGTGGTCCGCGTGGATGTCGAGGTCGACCGCCTCACCCTCGGTCTCGATGAGTTCCACACCGGGGTACGCCTCGGCGCGGGCCGCGGCGACGCGATCGGTCAGGTAGTCGTGGTAGATCCGGCGTGGGGCGGGGCCGTGTCCGACGAATGTGAAGTCCCCCCAGGGCGCGGTCCATCCGCTGCGATCGGCCTCGTGATTGGCCCAGCGGACGAAGTCGTGGACGTCCTCGCGGAACGCGGACATGCGGCCGGCCTGGATGTTGAACACGTGATCCCAGGGGTTGCCGTCTCGGTGGTACGCCACCCCCGCGTAGCGGTAGTCCCGGCGACGCTCAAGCAAGACGATCTCGAGGGGTTCGCGGGCGAACTGCAGGAGCCGGATGGCTGTCGCCGTGCCGGCCAGCCCGGCACCGACGATGAGGACCCGAGGACGATGCATTCCTGCCTCCTTTTTGGATACCGGCAGCATGCATCGCCCGACGCCTGTCGATCAATTTCCTCCTCCTGAGCGACGCCCGTTCGTCATTCCCGGGGATCCGTTCGATGTTGGCGGCCGGGCGCGGAACGGCGCCACTTCACCAGTGCTGAAACCGGCGGCGCCCCACGCCACACCCCTATCGTCGGGACGAGGGCGGGTTGTCGGAACGCCGACAGGCGCGGCACGATGGGCGGTCGATGTGGTGGCCTGTTCGAGAAGCCGATCATGACCCTCGCGAAAGGGGAACGCATCCATGGAACAGATGACGGTGGCTCTCGCGCAGAGCGGCCATACGGCGACCATCGCCAGCGTTCGCGATTACACCATCGTGATGGATCGTCCGTCCTCCAACGGCGGATCGGACGCGGGCCCGATGGGTGGTGAGACGCTGCTCGCCTCGGTCGGTGGCTGCTTCATGAGCACTCTCTACGCCGCCGCCGAGGCCCGGTCCACCCGGGTCGAGGGCGCGACCTGTCGCGTCACCGGCGTGTTCGAGCCGAACCCCCGGCGGTTCGGTGCGATCCACATCGAGGTGTCGTGCGACTCGTGCCCGGCCGCGGACCTCGAACACCTCGTCGTGATCGCCGAACGCGGTTGCCTGGTGGCCGCGACCCTCAGGCAGGGCATGAAGGTGACCGCGTCGGTCGCCGTGCCGCCCGCCGCCGGGTGAACAGCGGGGCCGCCGCCGAAGTGCGCACGATGGAAGATGCGCTGGTCTTCGCCGACCGATACCTTCCGGTTCGTGACCTTGCCGATGGAACCGAGCGGTAGCGTTCCGTGTCCGCCGGTGCTGTCGCCCGTCTAGCCGCACTGCGAAGGAACTCACGATGATGGATGACACGCACGCCCGGACAGCCCCGTCCACCAGTTCGCCGGTCCCGGCCACCGAGCGACAGTCGGTCTGGAAGCACGGGGTCGTCGCGGCCGTCGTCGCCGCGATCGTCACCACCGTCCTCGCGGCGATCGCGTCGGCCGCCGGTGTGACGCTCGGGAACAGCGGCGAGACCATCCCGCTCCCCATGTTCACGGTGCTGACGCTGGTCCTCTCGCTCGTCGGTGTCGCCATCGCCGCCGTCATGGCGCGCAAGGCCCGTCGACCGCGGTCCACCTTCGTGCGGACGGCGGTGGCGCTGCTCGTGTTGTCCTTCATCCCGAGCGTCACGTTCGGCTTCGACGCCGGTGCCGCGGCAACCCTGGTCGCTCTGCACATCGTCGCCGCGGCGATCGTCGTGCCGGTCGTGGCGCGGCAGCTCCCGACCACACGCTGACCCGGCCGCGGCGCCGCCGCGCCCATCCAGTTCCAGCCCTCCCTCACCAGCGGGGCGCCGACGTCGGCGCCCCGCTGGGTCGCAACTGATCCAAATCGGCCCGGTCCGCTCGCATGTCACCCCGCGAAGCTCGTCGAAACGGTCCGCCCGCGTTGCCTCTGAGCAGGCTCGGTATCCGCGCAATCTGGGAGACAGCTCCCATGCACTCGCGTGCGAAGGTAGCCCGGAAGCCTTGGAGCCTCGATTGGAAGGTGAGCGGCTGATGGCTACTGCCGTGATCCAAAACGTGCGAGATGTCCTGACCGACTACCCCGGGCTCACGGAGGTCGCGGTCCTGGCCCACGAGCACGAAGCCCTCGGCCATGTCCTGGTGGCCTACATCGTGCTGCGTAGCGTCGGCCTCAACCTCACTGAGCTGTACAAGCACCTCAGGAAGCGGCTGCCGGGCAGCATGGTGCCGGCCGCCGTCACCGTCGTCGACGCCATTCCGGTCGACTCTGGGGGGACGGCCGACCCGCGCGCGTTGCCCCAACCCGACCTGCGGGGCCTGATGCCCTACCGGCCGCCGGACACTCCCCGCCAGGAAGCGCTCTGCACGATCTTCGCCGAGGTGCTCGCCCGGCCCCGGTGCGGTATGGACGACAACTTCTTCACCCTCGGCGGCGAGTCGATCGACGCCATGCTGATAGCCAGCCGCGCCAGCGCGGTACTCGGCCGGGACATCTCGATGGATGACCTGTTCGACGCGCCGACCGTGGCGGAGTTCGACCGGCTTCTGGACCTCATGCCGCTCAGGTAGGCACCGAGACGCCGGGCGGCCGGTTCACACCGGCAGGACTCCCGACATCGCGAGCCGCCGTCAGCGACGGCCCGGGGCTCGGTCCGGTTCCCGGATCCGGGAACCGGACCGAGCCCCGGCGCGATTTCTGAACCCCGCCTCGCGGCCCGGGCTCCGGCTCGGGCGAACCGCCCCCCGTCGGCGGGCGAATCGCATGGGCAACTGTGGAGATGCGCCGGGATAAATGGGCCGGGCAGGGTGGTCAGCGAACCGCCCGTCGTCGTGCGGAAACGATGCGAGTCAAGCGGCCGGCCGGGTCTGCCAATCGGAATGAGGTTGCCATGACTAATCCGTTCGAGGACGCCGACGCCCTGTATCTGGTCCTTGTCAATGACGAGGGGCAGCACAGTTTGTGGCCGTCCGGCATCGCCGTCCCAGATGGTTGGGTCACCGCGCAGGACACGGATTCCCGATCGAATTGCCTTCGGTACGTCGAAGAACACTGGACCGACATGCGTCCGCAGAGCCTGGTCCGGGCGGAACGGGCGTGAGTGTCGTGGAAACGCTGACGGAGGCCCAACGGGAACTGGTCGTCTCGCGGTGGAACGACACGGCGCGGGACGTGCCGGAAACGGTGTTGCCGGAGTTGTTCGTGGCGCAGGTGGCGCGGACGCCGGACGCGGTGGCGGTGGAGTTCGGTGGTGTGTCGTGGTCGTACGCGGAGTTGGATGCGCGGTCGAACCGGTTGGCGCGGTATCTGGTGGGGTTGGGTGCGGGGCCGGAGCGGGTGGTGGCTGTCGCGTTGCCGCGGTCGTTGGAGATGGTGGCGGCGGTGCTGGGTGTGGTGAAGGCGGGTGCGGCGTATCTGCCTGTGGATCCGGGGTATCCGGCGGACCGGATCGGGTTCATGCTCGCCGACGCCGCCCCGCGCCTGCTCATCAGTGACCGGGCCACGGCGCTGCGGCTGCCGGACGTGCCCGGCGTCGAGCTGGTGATCATCGATGACCCCCGGGTGGCCGAGCCGGTCGCCCGGCAGGACGGCAGCGGTGTGGGGGACGCGGACCGGCTCGCGCCGCTGCGTACCGCCCACCCGGCCTACGTGATCTACACGTCCGGGTCCACCGGGCGGCCCAAGGGCGTGGTGGTCAGCCACCGCGGCCTGGCGAGCCTGTCCGGTTTCCTCATCCGGACCTTCGAGATCGGGCCCGCGTCACGGGTGGGACAGGTGGCCTCGCTGAGTTTCGACGCGGCGGTCATGGAACTGATGATGTCGCTGCCCGCCGGGGCGGCCCTGGTCCTTCCCGAGCAGGGGCAACTGGCCGGGGAGGCGCTCGCTGACACGCTGCGCGACCTGCGGGCCACCCATGCCCTGGTCGGGCCGGCCTCCCTGGCCGGGGCGACGACGGACCAGATGCCCGGCCTGGAGTGCCTGATGGTCGGCGGTGAGGCGTGCCCGGGCGAGATCGCCGCCGAGTGGTCGAAGGGCCGGCGGATGTTCAACGCCTACGGCCCGACCGAGGCGACGGTGGCCACGACGATGAGTGGGCCGCTGTCGGGAGGGGACGCCCCGCCGATCGGGAGGCCTATCTGGAACGCGCGGGCGTACGTGCTCGACGATCGGCTGAGGCCGGTGCCGCCCGGTGTGGCGGGGGAGCTGTACCTGGCCGGGCCGAGCCTGGCGCGGGGTTACCTGGGCCAGCCCGGTCTCACCGCCGGCCGATTCGTGGCCTGCCCGTTCGCGTCCGGTGAGCGGATGTACCGGACCGGCGACCTGGTGCGCTGGCGCGACGACGGTGAGCTGGAATACCTGGGCCGCGTCGACGAGCAGGTCCAGGTCCGCGGATTCCGGGTCGAGCCGGGCGAGATCGAGGCCGTGCTGGCCGGGCAGCCCGGGGTGGCCCGAGCCGTGGTGATCATGCGGGAGGACCGCCCCGGCGACCAGCGCCTGGTGGGCTATGTCGTGCCGGCTGCCGGGAGCGAGCTGGACCCGGCCGGGATCCGGGCGGCCGTGGCAGCGGTGCTGCCCGTCTACATGGTGCCCGCCGCCGTGGTGGTCCTGGACGCGCTGCCGTTGACGGTGAACGGGAAGCTGGACCGGCGGGCGCTGCCGGCCCCGACGTTCGTCGGCGGCACCGGCCGGGCGCCGTCCACTCCCGCCGAGGAAATCCTGTGCGAGCTGTTCGCCCAGGTCCTCGGTGTGGACCGGGTCGGGGTGGA
Organism: Micromonospora sp. NPDC049151; assembly: GCF_040648395.1. Taxonomy (NCBI): domain Bacteria; kingdom Bacillati; phylum Actinomycetota; class Actinomycetes; order Micromonosporales; family Micromonosporaceae; genus Micromonospora; species Micromonospora sp. NPDC049151. The sequence continues at coordinate 337,047 of NZ_JBEZDP010000002.1, read as the reverse complement.
CGACAACTTCTTCGACCTGGGTGGACACTCGCTCCTGGTGGCCCGGCTGATCAGCCGGGTGCGGTCGGTGCTCGGGGTGGAGCTGGAGATCCGGGCGGTGTTCGACCATCCCACGGTGGAGTCGCTGGCGCGGTCGCTGGACAGCGTCGGGGCGGCCCGGCCACCGCTGGAGCCGGGGGACCGGCCGGCACGCCTGCCGCTGTCGTTCGCGCAGCAGCGGTTGTGGTTCCTGGCGCAGGTGGAGGGGCCGAGCACCACCTACAACGTGCCGTTCGCGTGGCGGCTGCGGGGGCGGGTCGACACCGCCGCGCTGACCGCCGCCCTGGGTGACGTGGTCCGGCGGCACGAGACGCTGCGGACCGTGTTCCCGGCGGTGGACGGGCAGCCGTACCAGCGGGTGGTCCCGGCCGCGCTGGCGGTGCCGGAGGTAACCGTGGTGCCGGCTCAGGAGGACGAGCTGCCGGCGCTCACCGGGCGGGCGGCGCAGCACGTCTTCGACCTGGCCGGTGAACTGCCGGTGCGCGCCTGGGTGTTCGTGCTGGGGCCGGACGAGTGCGTGCTGGTGTTGCTCACGCACCACATCGCCAGCGACGGCTGGTCACTGGGCGTGCTGCTGGCGGACCTGGGGCAGGCGTACGAGGCGCGGCTGGCCGGGCACGCGCCGGAGTGGACCGAGCTGCCGGTCCAGTACGCGGACTACACGCTGTGGCAGCGCGGCCTCCTGGGCGCCGGCCAGGACGGCGGCAGCGTGCTGGCCCGGCAGGTGGAGTACTGGCAGTCGGCGCTGGCCGGTCTGCCCGAGCGGCTTGAGCTGCCGTTCGACCGGCCCCACCCGGCCCACCGCTCCTATCAGGGCGGGCAGGTCGACGTGGACGTGGACGCGGCTGTGCACCGCGGGCTGGTGGAGCTGGCGCGCCGGCACCAGGTGACGCTGTTCATGGTGCTCCAGGCCGGCCTCGCGGTCGTGCTGTCCCGCTCCGGGGCCGGTACCGACATCCCGATCGGCGTGCCGGTGGCCGGTCGAGGCGGTGACGAGAGGCTGCACAACCTGGTCGGGTTCTTCGTCAACACGCTGGTGATGCGGACCGACCTGTCGGGCGACCCGGACTTCGGGGAGTTGCTCCGCCGCGTCAGGGAGCAGGACCTGGCGGCCTACGCGCACCAGGACGTCCCGTTCGAACGGCTGGTGGAGGTGCTGAACCCGGTCCGGTCTACCACTCATCACCCCCTGTTCCAGGTGACGCTGGCCTCCGACGACGACACCAGCAGGGACTGGCGGGTCCACGGCCTGGAGTCCACGAACCTGCCGCTGCCCGAGCAGTCGGCCAAGTTCGACCTGTCGCTGACGTACCGGTCGCGACATGAGCCGGACGGCGCCCCCGGCGGGATCGGCGTCACCCTGGAGTACGCGGCGGACCTGTTCGACGCGAGCACCGCGCAGGCTCTGGCGGAGCGGCTGGTCCGGCTGCTGGGCCAGGTCGCCGCCGACCCGGGCCAGCGGGTCAGCGGCGTGGAGCTGCTGTCGGCGGCGGAACGCGAACTGGTCGTCTCGCGGTGGAACGACACCGCACGGGACGTGCCCGGTGTGGTCCTGCCGGAGTTGTTCGTGGCGCAGGCGGCGCGGACGCCGGACGCGGTGGCGGTGGAGTTCGGTGGTGTGTCGTGGTCGTACGCGGAGTTGGATGCGCGGTCGAACCGGTTGGCGCGGTATCTGGTGGGGTTGGGTGCGGGGCCGGAGCGGGTGGTGGCTGTCGCGTTGCCGCGGTCGTTGGAGATGGTGGCGGCGGTGCTGGGTGTGGTGAAGGCGGGTGCGGCGTATCTGCCTGTGGATCCGGGGTATCCGGCGGACCGGATCGCGTTCATGCTCGCCGACGCGGCGCCGATCGCGATGCTCACGACCCGGCAGCTCGACGCCGACCTGCCCGCCGCTGGCGTGCGGGTCGTCCTCGACGATCCGGCGGTGGCCGCCGACGTGGCGAGCCGGCCCGGCGGCGAGGTCGCCGACGGGGAGCGGATCGCGCCGCTGCTGCCCGGCCACCCGGCGTACGTGATCTACACGTCCGGGTCCACCGGGCGGCCCAAGGGCGTCGTCGTCAGCCACCGGGGCCTGCCCAGCCTGGCGGCGTTCCTGGTGCACACCTTCGAGACCAGGCCGGGGTCACGGGTGGCGCAGCTGCTCTCGCTGAGCTTCGACATGTCAATGGTGGAGCTGCTGTTGTCGTTGACCGCCGGAGCGGCGCTGGTGCTCCCCGAGCAGTGGCCGCTGGCCGGGGAGCCGTTGGCCGAGGCGTTCCACGAGCTCGGCATCACCCACGCGATGGTGGCGCCCAGCACGCTGGCCGGTGCGACGCCCGCCAAGGTGCCGGCCCTGGAGTGCCTCATCGTCGGGGGCGAGGCCAGCTCCGCCGAGCTGATCGCCGCGTGGTCGGCGGGCCGGCGGATCTACAACGGGTACGGCCCGACCGAGGCGACAGTGGGTACGACGATGAGCCGGCGGCTGTCCGGCGGCGGGGAGACACCGCCGATCGGGGTGCCGATGTGGAACGTGCGGGCGTACGTGCTCGACGAGCGGCTGGGTGTGGTACCGGCGGGGGTGCCCGGGGAGCTGTACCTGGCCGGGCCGTACCTGGCGCGGGGCTACCTGAACCGGCCCGGGCTGACCGCGGAGCGGTTCGTGGCCTGCCCGTTCGCACCCGGTGAGCGGATGTACCGGACCGGTGACCTGGTGCGCTGGCGCAACGACGGTCAGCTGGAGTTCCTGGGCCGGGTCGACGAGCAGGTCAAGCTTCGGGGCTTCCGGATCGAGCTGGGTGAGATCGAGGCCGTGCTGGCCGGGCAGCCCGGCGTGGCCCGGGCCGTGGTGGTGCTGCGGGAGGACCGCCCGGGCGATCGCCGCCTGGTCGGGTACGTGGTGCCCGAGGCCGACGGGGCTCACGAGGTGGACCCGGTCGCTGTCCGGGCCGCGGTGGGCCGGGCCCTGCCCGGACACATGGTGCCGTCCGCGGTCGTGGCCATCGACGAGCTGCCCAGGTCGGTGAACGGGAAGCTGGACCGGCGGGCGCTGCCCGCCCCGGACTACGCCACGGTGGCGGCCCGGCAACCGAGCACCCCGGCCGAGCGGGCCCTGTGCGAGTTGTTCGCCGAGGTGCTCGGGGTGGACCGGGTGGGCGTCGACGACAACTTCTTCGACCTGGGCGGGCATTCGCTGCTCGGCGCCGTGCTCGTCGCCCGGTTGGAGAACCAGCTCGGGGTCAAGATCAGCCTGCAGAACTTCCTCGCCAACCCGTCCGTCGGTGCGGTCGCCGCCCACGCGCCCTCGCAGACGGCCGGACAGTCCTGATCGGCACGAGACGACTCCCCGGAGGAGAAACGATGGATCTGGCGGCCAGGGGTGTGACCATCTACTCGACATGTCGGTCGAGCATCGGCTACGGCCAGGACTCCCACCTGCGCAAGCTGCTGGAGACCGCCCGGTGGGCCGATGAGGCCGGCTACCGCGGGGCCCTGCTGTACAGCGACAACACCTCGATCGACGCCTGGATGTCGGCCCAGGCCGCCATCGCGAACACCGCCGGCTTCGTGCCGCTCATCGCGGTCCAGCCGCTGGACAAGAGCCCGTTCGCGCTGGCCCGGGCGATCTCGTCCCTGGCCCACCTGTACGGACGGCAGGTCGACATCAACTACGTCAGCGGCGGCTTCAGCCGTGACCTGCGGGTCCAGGGTGACGCGCTGCCACACGACGCCCGGTACGACCGGCTCGTCGAGTACGTGACGATCGTCAGAGGGCTGCTCGACGGCGGCCTGACCAGTCACGAGGGGCGGTACTACAACTTCCGGCGGGCGCGGCTCACGACCCCGGTGCCCGCCGATCTGCTGCCCAGGGCGTACGTGTCCGGCTCGTCGGCGGCCAGCCTGCAGGCGGGAGAGTCACTGGGCCTCAGTCAGCTCTCCTTCCCGTTGCTGCCCGCCGAGTTCGCCAGTCCGGACACCCGCAAGAACAGGTTCGGTGCCGGCATCAGCATCGGCATCATCGCCCGTGACGACTCGTCCGAGGCATGGCGGATCGCGCACAAGCGGTTCCCGGCCGATCCGGACGGCGCGGAGCGGATGAAACTGCTCCTCTCGGCCGCGGTGTCGTCCTGGCAGCCCCAGCTCGCCTCCGTGCCGATCGCCGACGAGGGGGAGGGCGGGGCGTACTGGCTCGTTCCCTTCCGGTACCACCACACGTTCTGCCCGTACCTCGTCGGGAGCTACGACGAGGTGGCGCAGGCGGTGGCGACGTATCTGAAGGGCGGTGCCCGCACCTTCGTCTTCGACCTGCCGCAGGAACCCGACGACCTGTATCACACGCGGATCGCGGTGGAACGCGCCGTCGCGGCCCTGGACGGCGACCCGTCCTGACGCGCGAGCGGCCGTTTCGACAGCGCCTGACGAAAGGACACGCCGATGCGCCCCGTCGCCGGCACCGGCCCACTCTGCAGCCAGCTCAGCTCCGGCGACGGGGCGGAGGTGCTGGTCACCGACTTTCAGGCGCTCAACGGGGCGCCCCGGCTCAGCCAGTTGCTCGGTGACGCCGCCACCGACCAGCGGATCTACCAGGTGGATCCGCGGGGCGCGCTGTCCGGTGGCCGGCTCTACGCCTCCCTGGCGGAACTGGCGGACGAGGCGGTCGCCCTCTTCCGCGCCGAATCCTCCGCGGCGGGGGACCAGCGGCTGTTCGTGGTGAGCCACTGCAGCGCCGCCGCCCTGTCTCTGCGGATCGCCGGTCACCTGAGCGCCGTCCGGGAGGTCACCGCCGTCCTGGTGCAGCCGACCTGGCCGGGCACGGAGCACGTCGTCCAGGGGTTCGCGGAGTTCCAGGCGAAGCTGGGCGCCGGTGGTCAGCCGTGTCCCGACCTGGACGGCGATCCCCGGGCCTGCGTCGCGGAGATGGAACAGCTGATGCGGGCGGAGATGACGGAGCTGGCGAAGCGGCACGGCCTCGACAGCGCCCCGCTGGCCTTCTCCGAGCTGCTGGTGTCGTACCGGACCTGGCTCGCCTTCCTGCTGGCCTGCCGCAACGACCGGCCCGCGGAGCCGCCCGCCGAGTCGGTCGAGGTGACGGTGTTGACCGACGACCCCCACTTCGTGTTTCCCGGTACCGCTCCGGACCGGTACCGGATCACGCCGCCGCCCTCCGGTGAGCGGCCCGATGACGTCACACCGGAACTGGCCCGGCTGGTGCTCGGCCAGATTGGGAACTGGGAACCGCCGGATCCGCGCCGCTCCATGTCGGCGCGCCGCGGCTGAGCGCCGCCGGACGATGATCGGCGGCGCACCCTCGAAGACGACCACGGCGTTGATCACTGCCCACGATGGAAAGACCCACCGATTGGGTCTCATAGGAGGAAGACGTGGAAGATGAGCGTCCGTTCGTCATTGATCCCCTCGGCGCCGGCATCCACGCCGAGATGGACCGGCTCCAGGCCCGGGGGCCGGTCACCCGGGTGCTGCTGCCCGGCGGGGTTACGGCCTGGTCAGTGACCGGCTACCACACCGTTCGGCAGGTCCTGGCGGACGAGCGGTTCGGCAAGAACGCCCGGCAGCACTGGCCGGCGTACGTCGACGGCGCCCTCGACCCGGACTTCCCGCTGATCGCCTGGGCGCGGATGGACAACATGTCGACCGCGGACGGTGAGCCCCACGCCCGCCAGCGACGGCTCGTCGCCGGCGCGTTCAGCCCGCAGCGCATCGCCGCCCTGCGGCCGCGGGTCGAGCGTGTCGTGACGCGCGCGCTCGACGACCTGATCGAGTACGCGGCCGAGCGGCCGGGTGAGCCGGTCGACCTCAAGGAGCGGTACGCCCACCGGGTCGCCGCGCGGGTGATCGGCGAACTGCTCGGCGTGCCCGACGGGGACCCGGACGGCATTCTGGACCGCGCCGGGTATGTCGAGTCGACCCCGCAGAAGGCGGGCGAGGTCTTCGCCCTGATCCGGCGCAAGCTCGAAGCCCTGGTCGCGGTGAAGCGGCGGGAGCCAGGTGAGGACCTGATCAGCGACTTGATCGCGGCCCAGCCGGGCGCCTGCCCGGTGAGCGGCACGGGTGCCGGGTCCGACGCCGAGCTGGTCGGCCTGGCGCAGTTGATGCTCAACACCGGCGCGGAGCCGGCCCGGAACCTGATCACGAATGCCGCGGCCGCACTGCTCACCCGGCCCGTCGAGCGCGGCCTGGCGGTGAGTGGCCGGGTGCGCTGGGAAGACGTGGTGGAGGAGACGCTGCGCAGCGACGCCCCGGTCGCACACCTGCCGTTCCGGTTCGCGACGGAGGACGTCACGATCGCCGGCGTCACCATCAAACGCGGTGACCCGGTGCTGATCGGTTACCTCACGACCGGCCGCGACCCGGAGGTGCACGGCATCGCGGCGGGGGAGTTCGATGTCCAGCGGGCGGACAAGCGGCACGTGGCGTTCGGGCACGGCGTCCACCGGTGCATCGGCCCGGCCCTGGCCCGGATGGAGGCGCGCATCGCGCTGGAGGCGCTGTTCACACGCCTGCCGGGGCTGCGGCTCGCGGTGGAGCCAAAGGAACTGGCCGGGCAGGGAACGTTCATCATGAACGGCTGGCGCGAACTGCCGGTTTACCTCTGAGGCCCGGGGCCGGTGGCGGGCCCACACCCGCCACCGGCCTCACGCCGCGCCACAGGTGAATATCGCCGAGCCAGGCGCACGGCACAACGCCGTCTCCTCGAATGAGGAGACGGCGTTGCCGGTCGTCGGGCCGGGGTGCCCGGATGAACTCGACGCCCGGCCCCGGCCGCCCGCTATCCGGCGCGGTGCACGGTGGCGAGCTTCTCCATCTGTGGCACGACGTCGTTGGGCGACGGGACCGCCGCTGTCCGCGCGCGCAGGCGTTCGGCGTTGCGGCCGTAGGACGGGCTGTCCAGCACCCGTCGCAGCTGGTTGTGCAGGGCCTCGGCGGTGAGCCGGCCGGGGTCGCTGACGTAGACACCGGCACCCTGCTCCTCCAGAGCGGTGACGACCGCCAGCGGGCCCCAGAACTTGTCGGCGCCGAACTTGCCCGGCACCAGCAGTTGCGGCACCCCGTAGTAGGTGGCCGCGGCCACCGTGCCGTACCCGCCGTGGTGCACGATGGCCGAGCAGGTCGGCAGCAGCGCGTTCAACGGCACGAAGGGAACCGGTCGGACGTTGCCCGGCAGGGCGGGCAGGGCCGCGCGCTGCTCATCGGTGAGCGTGACAATGACCTCCGCGTCCAGGTCTGCGACCGCGTCCAGCATGTCGCTGACGGACGCGCCGGCATTCAGCTCGCGGAACGACAGGCCGAGCGTGAGGCACACGCGCCGGCGGTCCGGCTCGGCGTACAGCCACTCCGGAACGATCGACGGGCCGTTGAACGGCACCGCGCGCACCATCTGGTAGTCGATGCCCTCCGGCTGCCAGGTCCAGGGCGGCATCGCGTTCACCGACCATTGGCCGGTCACCGATTCCTCGGTGAAGTCCAGGCCGTACCGGGCGAGGATCGGCTCCAGGTGGACCCGCATCGGATCGCGCGCCGGGTCGACAGCCCGCGCCGCAGTCCGCAGCTGCATCAGCGCGTCGGTGCACATCACCAGGCGGGCGTGCGCGGCGCCGCAGGCCCGGGCGGCGACCGGGCCCGCGTAGGCCATCGTCATGCCGTCCCAGAGCACCAGGTCCGGCTTCCAGGCCCGGGCGAAGCGCACCGCGTCGTCGATTACCGAATCCGGGTTGAAGATCGTGAAGTGCCAGTCGGCCAGGGCGGTGAGCTCGCCCAGCGGGTCGTCGGCGGCGTAGTCGGCCTGCACCGACTTGCGCCCGTTCTCGTAGGGCCCGGCGTCCGCGTCCGGGACGGGGAGCGCCTCCTCCTCGGTGGCCTTCTCGGACACCATCGCGGTCAGGTCGATCGGGGTGCCGAGGGACACCGCGGTCAGGCCGGTGTGCGCGACATCCTGGGGGGTCAGCCCGACCGGGTCCGGCTGGGTGGCCATCCGGACCTCGTGCCCGGCGGTGCGCAGGGCCCAGGCGAGCGGTGTCAGCGCGTACAGGTGGGTCTTGCTCGGACAGTTCAGGACCAGGATGCGCACGGAAACTCCCAGGAGTCGAGCGAAGGAACGTCAGGCGGTGCCCGGTGCGGCGGGACTTCTAGGACGTCGGGTCCGGGATGTCGACCCTGCTTCTGCCCAGGGCCGCGGCGACGTCGACGATCAGGTCTTCCTGGCCGGCCACCGCCTGGCGCCGGCCCAGCTCGAAGAAGATGTCACGCGGGTCCAGGTTCTCGCGCCTCGCCGCGTCGAGCACCGGGTTCTTGAAGCCGGAGAACACGCCCGCGAGCCCGCTGACGATGCCCACCGAGTCGATGGTCGGCGGCTTGGGCATGAGTTCCCGCTCGGCCAGGTCCGCCGCGTCGAGAAGGCCGTACAGGTCGACACCCGTCGAGAAGCCGCTCCGTTCGAGGACCGGCACCACCACCTCGAGCTGGGTGTTGCCGGCGCCCGCCCCGAATCCTCTGGCGCACGCGTCGATGATCGTGGCACCGGCGCGCGCCGCGGCCACGGAGTTGGCCACGGCCATCCCGAGGTTGTTGTGCCCGTGGAAGATGATGGGCACGTCGACGGCACCGGCTATGGCGGTGATCCGCTCGCTGACGTCCTCGGGCAGGTAGTGCCCGGCGGAGTCCATGATGCCCACGGCTGACGCGCCGTAGTCCACGAGCCGGCGGCACTCCTCGGCCAGCCGCCCGGGTGCGGCCATGTGGCTCATCACCAGGACGCTCTGCGCCTCCACTCCGGCGTCCCGCAGGAACCCCAGATAGCGCTCCATGGTGTTGCCCTCGGTGCAGTGGGCGCCGACCCGCACCACGTCGACTCCGTGGTTCACCGCTTCCTTGAGGTCGTGCGTGGTGGCCCAGCCGGGCAGCATGAACACGGCCATCTTGCTGTGCGAGAGCTGTTCCCGGACCACGGTGAGCATCTCGGCGTCGGTCAGCGCGGCCCGGCCCACCTGCAGCGACGACGCGCCGAGGCCGTTGCCGTGGCCCACCTCCACGACCGGGATGCGGGCCGCGTCCGCCGCGGCGGCGTACCGCCGGAGCTGGTCTCGACCGAGTTGGTGACGAATCGCGTGCTGACCGTCGCGCAGTGTCGGGTCATGGATGGTCACCGGCCGGATCGTCACGGCGTCTTCCTGCGTACCCTGGTCCATGTTCAGCTCACTGTCCTCTTCTGGGCGACCGGACGGCCCGCTGCGTACTGTTCGGCGACGTAGATGGCGGCGGAGTTGATGATGTCGAGGTTCCCCGCGTGGTGCGGGATCAGATCTCCCGAGGCGCTCACCTCGATCGCGATGAACGCCCGGCCGTCGACGACGCTGCACGCGGCGATGTCGAAGCCCGCGGCGAAGGTCCGGACCTCTTCCGCCGCCGCTGTCACGTGCTTGCGGATCACGTCCAGATCGAAGTCGTCGCCGGTCATGGAGATCGCCACCCGGAAGGTGGGAGGCGGCTCGGCGGGGCTGAGGTTCAGCAGGACCTTGACATCGGGCACTCCGGTGAAGGCACGGATGGCGGCCTGCGTCGTCTCGACGTACTCGTCGAGGTTCAGCCGGCTCGCCCGCCCCACACTCTGGCTGGCCGCGGTCGTCACCACCTCGATGTAGTCGGGTGAGTACCGCTGGGTGAGCGCGTGCAGGATCGGGATCGCCGTCTGGCCGCCGCAGCTGATCAAACTGACGTTGCGGTGCACAAGGGCGTCCGTCCCGTTCACCGTCGGCGCGATCATGTGGCCGATCCGGCTCGGCGTCAGATCGACGACCAGCGCACCGAGGCCCTCCAGGTACTCCCAGTGCTCGGCGTGGGAGGCGGCGTTGCTGGCGTCGAACACGACGTCGAACTTCACCGGGGCAGACGCCAGCGACCTGACCCCGCCGCCGGTCGTCCGGTAGCCAAGTTCGGCTGCGGTGCGCAATCCGCGATTCTGACTGTCGCGCGCCACCACCAATTGGCAGTCAAGGAATTTGGAACGCTTGATCTTTGTCAAGAGATCGAGCCCAATGAGCCCCGCTCCGAGGATGGCAACGTTCAACCGGCTGCCCTTATTCATAGCCCGATCTTCCCCTCAGAATTGCCCCGAACCATGGCCGGTCCCGTCGTTGCGGCCGGCGCGATTGTGGCGCACGCTCTCGTTCAGCATGCCGTGAGCGGGACGACGAAACTTCTCCACGAGTGCGTCATCAGCCGGCCGGTGCCGGATTCCGGCGAGCGTCGGTGGCGCACTGCGCACAATGGAACGTTGCCCCTGGTGTGCGACGTCGACAAGCATCACAAATGTTGACGCTGCCGCACTCACACCCAGGGAGGGCGCGTGATGAGCACGACGATCGGCCGCCGGACGAGGCACTTCGTTGCCGCCGCCATGGTCGGCGTTCTGATGACCGGCGCCGGAGCGACCGCGTCCGCGGCCGCCACGACCCGGATCGCATGGGGTGCCTGCGCGGACCCGGATCTGGCCGCCGCCGGTGCGCGGTGCGGATTCCTCACCGTTCCGCTCGACTACGCCCGTCCGCGCGGCGCCACGATCCAGCTCGCGGTGTCGCGGATCCCGCACACCACGCCGGATTCGCAGTACCAGGGCGTGATGCTGACCAACCCCGGCGGCCCCGGCGGATCCGGGCTGGGCCTGGCGGCACTGGGCCAGGCGGTCCCGGACGGCGCCGGCGACGCCTACGACTGGATCGGCCTCGACCCGCGCGGCGTGGGCTCCAGCGTGCCGGCGATCTCCTGCCGGCCGGACTACTTCGCGGCGCCGCGGCCGCCGTACGTGCCCGGTGCTCCGGCAGTGGAGCGCGCCTGGCTCTCGCGCACGCGTGGATATGCCCGCGCCTGCGCCGAGGAGAACGGGCCGCTACTGCGGCACATGACGACGCTGGACTCCGCGCGTGACCTGGAGAGCCTGCGGATCGCACTGGGCGCACGCCAGATCAACTACCTCGGATACTCGTACGGCACCTACCTCGGCCAGGTCTACGCCAGCGTCTACCCGGCGCGCGTACGGCGGATGGTGCTGGACAGCACCGTGGACCCGCGCACCGTCTGGTACCGGAACAACCTGGACCAGTCCGTCGCCTTCGAACGAAACATCAGGATCTGGTTCGGCTGGCTCGCCCGGTACGACAGCGTCTACCACCTCGGCAGCACGGCGGCGGCGGTCGAGAAGCTCTTCTACCAGAAACTCCACGAACTCGACCGGCAGCCGGCCGGCGGCGTCGTCGGCGGCGCCGAGTGGAGTGACATCTTCGTGCACGCCGGATACAACCAGTACTTCTGGACCCAGCTCGCCGGCGTGTTCGCCGGGTGGGTGCACGACCAGGACGCCGACACGCTGATCGGCTGGTACCAGATCGTCGACGGGCCGGGTGACGACAACGGCTACGCCGCCTACAACGCGGTGTCGTGCACCGACGCGCCATGGCCCCGGAACTGGGCCACCTGGCAGCGCGACCTGAGCTCCACCTTCCGGACGGCGCGGTTCCTCACCTGGCTCAACGGGTGGTACAACGCGCCCTGCCTGTCCTGGCCCGCACCGGCGGGCCGGGCGGTGGACATCGACGGGCGGCGCGTCGCGAGCGTCCTGCTCGTCAACGAGACGCTGGACGCGGCGACGCCGTTCGGGGGGAGTCTCGAGGTGCGCAGGCGGTTCCCGCACTCCCGCCTGCTCGCCGTACCGGGTGGCACCAGCCACGCCAGCGGCTTCTTCGTCGGCAACGAGTGCGTGAACGGCGTGGTCGCCACCTACCTGGCGACCGGCGCGTTGCCCGCACGTCAGCGGGGCAACGGCCCGGATGCGACCTGCGCACCGCTCCCGCAGCCGGTACCCGGCCCGGCGGCCACCGCGCAGGCGTCCGGAATCGGCGCCGCCAGGTCCCCGTTGGGCCCCGCGTCGGTCCTCGGGACACCATCGGCGCGCCGGGCTCGCTGACACCCCCGGCCGGTCTTCGCCTCACCCGGCCACTGCGAATGCCAGTGGCCGGGTGAGGCGGCAGCCGCCCGTCCGATGTGCCGAGACGGCAGCGCCGTCGCCATCAGGACCGGCACTCCGATCAGCGGTCACCCTCGTGGCCGGACGGCAATTTCACCGTTGAGCACGCCGCAACGCCGCGGTGAGACTCGACACGACGGATGCCCATCTATTCGGGAGGTCACATCCATGCGCGAGTCATTCTGGTATTCGCCACCGGGCGCGGGCGAGACGGTTCCCACCGGGACGCCGGGGAGGCCGTGATGCGGGAGACCGCAGCCTGGCCGGCCGACGATCTCGGCCCCGCGGCCGTGCACTTCTTCGAGTTGACGGCTGGTGCCACGGGCATCGTCGTGCTCGACAATCTTGTGCTCGGCCCGGCCATCGGCGGGGTGCGCATGACCCCGACGGTCACCGTGGGCGAGGTGGCCCGGCTCGCCCGCGCCATGACGATCAAGAATGCGGCGGCCGGACTGCCACACGGCGGAGGGAAGTCGGGCATCCGGATCAACGGGCCGCTCGACCCCGCGGCGCGGCAGTCCGTGCTCCGCTCCTTCGCGCGCGCGATCCGTCACGTCGTCGACTACATCCCCGGGCCCGACGTGGGGACCGACGAGACGGCGATGGCGTGGATCCGCGACGAGATCGGCCGCTCGGTCGGGCTGCCCAGCGCGCTGGGCGGCATCCCGCTCAACGAGGTCGGCGCCACCGGCTACGGCGTGGCGAAGTGCGCGGAGGCCCTGCAGGCCGCGAACCGGCTCGAGCTGGCGGGCGCCCGGGTGGCAGTCCAGGGCTTCGGCGCCGTCGGGCGAGTCGCCGCCCTCGAGCTGGCCCGCCTCGGCGCTCGCGTCGTCGCGGTGTCCGACATCACCGGCGCCGTCTACGACCAGGACGGCCTGGACATCGAGGCGCTCGCGGCCTTCCAGCGCACCGGCCCGATCGCGGACTGCCACGACGTGAAACCCATGGAGCGCGACCAGTTGCTCACCGTCGAGTGCGACATCCTGATCCCCGCCGCCCAGGGCGACGCCGTGCACATGGGCAACGTCAATGACGTGCGGGCGAGGACGATCCTGCAGGGCGCGAATCTGCCGGTCACACCGGAGGCGGAGGCTGTCCTCGCCCGGCGCGGTGTGCTCAGCGTGCCCGACGTGATCGTCAACGCGGGGGGTGTGATCTGCGCGGCCGCCGAGCACCGGGGCCGTACCCGGGCGGAGGCGTTCACCCAGATCGCGGAGCGGATCACGGCCAACACGCTCGAACTGCTGGATCGGGTCGCGGCCCGTCCCGGTCTGTTGCCCGCCGAGGCCGCGGTCGAGATGGCGCAGACACGGTTGGACGTCGCGCGCGCCTACCAGCGGACGTTCTGATGGTCGAGCCGGTCCGGACGACATCGGCCGCCCGGACCGGACCGCCACCGCTGCTCAGGTCCGCAGGTAGGAGGCGCCGTTCAGGTCGAGTACGGCACCGCTGGCCCACTCGGCCTTCTCCGAGGCCAGATAGAACACGGCCGCGGCGATCTCGTCCGGCTCGCCGACCCGGCCGAACGGGCTCTGGGCCCTGATCGCGTCGCCACCGGGTGCCTCGAGGTACTCCTTGGCCATCGGGGTCCGCACGAATCCGGGCGCCACCGTCGCGACCGAGATCCGGTACGGCGCGAGGGCGAGCGCGAGCGACTGGCCGAAGGAGTTCAGGCCGGCCTTGCTCGCACCGTAGGCCGGCGCCTCGGGTTCGCCGCGGAACGCGCCCCGCGACGAGACGTTGACGATCCGCCCGCCGCGCTCCTTCAGGTGCTGGACCGCGCACCACGTCACGTTGGCCGCGCCGATCAGGTTGGGCCCCAGGGTGGACTGCCAGTGCTGCTGCCAGACCTCGTAGCTCACCTCGGTGATGGGGTGCAGGGTGAAGACGCCGGCGTTGTTCACCAGGACGTCGAGCCCGCCCAGCCGCTCGGCGGCGGAGTCGACAGCGGTCCGCACAGCGGCGCTGTCCATGAGGTCGGCCTGGAGGGCGACGTGCCCGGTGCCGTCCAGCTCGCCCAGGAGCTCGTCGGCGACGCCGGCCGCCTTGTCGAGAAGTGCCACCCGGTCACCCGCCGCCGCGAATCGCTTCGCGATGGCCCATCCCATGCCGCTCGCCGCCCCCGTGACGAGGACGGCGCGGCCCGCCCCCGGGCTCGCGTCCCCGTGGGCTCGGCGGGACTGCGGGCCGGACGGATCGCCTTCGTCCGCGACTGCGGGCGTCGCGGCGCCTTCCTCGGGCGTGCCGTGCGCTTCGCTCATGGTCGGGCCCCTTCCTGGTGGGTTCAGCGGTCTCCTGATCGTTGCCAGGCGGTCAGCCGGCAGCACCCGCGAAAGTGCGACGACGGATATCGCCGGTACCCGTGCCGCCGGGACCGGGCACCGGGTTCGGCCGTACCGACCCACGGGACGATCCGCGGGCCGGCTCCGACGCGCCGACCAGTGCGACGGCGCCGACGGCGGGTAGCCGTCGGCGCCGTCTCCCGGGCGAGGGCGATCGACGGCATGGGTGGCCGTCGGCATCGTCACCCGGAGGTGGCTGGGCTGTGGGGCGCGGGCTGCCCGGTGGGCAAGAGGGCGGCCGCGGTGGCAGGGACCACGATCCGGCAGGCCGGGAGTACGGGGCATCTCCGGCCGTGCTCGCACGCCGGACAGCGGCGGGCAACTACGAAGGTGCCCGCCGCCGGCGTCCTGACTAGCGTGGCCGGAGGAGTGTCGCAGAGGAATACGTCGATCTATGACTCCTGGGGGCTGCCATGAACCAATCGGAGATCCTCGTGGAACCCGCGGCCCGCTATCCGCTGAGTTCCCGGCAGCGGGACCCGGGCGGTCTGGCACGCGCACCGCAACATGTCATCGCCCTGGCTCTCCGGATCAAGGGAGAACTGCGCGTCGATGCCCTCAGAGCAGCCCTCGACGAGGTCGTGGAACGGCAGGAGTCCCTGCGTACGCGGGTTCATTACGACGAGACGGACGGCAACCTCGGGTTCCAGGAGGTGCTGCCGCCGTTGCCGGTCCCGCTCACCGTCCGCGACATCGCCGTGGAACCCGGCCGCTCGCGCGACGACGTGGCGGTCGATCTGCTCACCGATCTGAGCCAACAGACGATGTCGTTCTCGGTCAAGCCGTCGTTGCGGGCCTCCCTGCACCGGTTCGACGACCGCGACGCGGTGCTCACCATCCAGACCCACCACCTCTTCTGTGACGGCTGGTCGACCGACATCCTCCGGCGTGAGATCGCGGCCTGCTACACGGCCCGGGTGACGGGCGTGCCGCACACGCTTCCGACGCCGGTCCCGTACCGGGAGTTCGCTCTTCAGGAACAGGAGTTCCTGCGCGGCGGGAAGGCGGCGGCCGCGCGCCGCTTCTGGTCGGACAAGCTGGCGGGTGCCGAGATGCTGACCATGCCGGCCGACCGGCCGCACGGTCCCGACACGCTGCAGCCGCAGATGGCGATCGGGAACTTCACGATCGACCCGGGCAGCTTCGCGAAGGTCGCGGCGAGTGCCGCCCAGAATCGTTGCAGCGTCTGGCACGTTTTCCTGGCGGCGTTCATGGTGCTCGCGGAGCGAGTCACCGGCCGGTCCGACATCACCCTGTTCACGTCGAGCAGTGGCCGGCCGAGCCCGGATTTCTACGACACCATCGGCTTCTTCGTCAACCCGGTTCCCCTTCGTCTGGAGTTCGGCGGCTGCGAGACCTTCCTGGACCTCATGCTGCTCGCGCGGAAGGGCGGCGCCGAGGCGCGGCGGCACCCGTTTCCGTTCCCGACGATCGTCGAGATGACGCCCGGCCTGATGAACGGTGCCGCGGATCCGCGGGCCCTCATGCCCATCCTCAACTACATCAACTCACCGGTGGCGCAGGACGACACCGGGTTCGCGGCCAGCGTCGAACCGGTGGTCATGCCGGAGGAACGGACGACGTCCTTTCTCCGTGGCGGGTTCGTCTGGACCTTCCTCGTGGCTCCCCCCGGCGAACTGCGGTGTTGCGTCGAGTACGAGCCCGGTGCGGTCGACGCGGGCACGATCGACCGCTGGGGCTCGGACTTCATCGACCTGATCCTGACGATCGCCGACCAGCCGGATCAGCCCTGGCGCAAGCCGTAGCGGATGCGGCGCGGCCGCCCGGCCGTCGTGCGACGCCCGGTGGTTACCCGGCGTCCGCGGCGGCCAGGTAGGCCGCGCTCAGTCGCTCGTGGAGGCTCGGCGATCGCGGTGGTGCGCCGGTGCCGAGGTGCGAGTGGCGGAGTTCGTCCATGAACTCCTGCCAGAGCCCGGGGCCGCCGTTTTCGAGCATTTCGGCGGGGGCGCGCAGCGCGGAGTCCGTGGGCCGGTGCCGGAGCCCCCAGCTGCCGAGCCGCGCGAACACCGGTACGAGTCGGATGGCGGGTTCGGTCAGGCTGTAGCGCGCCCGCTGGCCCGGTCGAGTGTCCTCCCGGGTGAGCAGTCCCGACTCGACGAGCCGCTTCAGCCGGTCGGCGAGGATGTTCGTGGCGATGCCCTCGATCGAGTTGGCCTGCAGCTCCCGGAAGTAGCGGCGGTCCCCGAAGACGATGTCGCGGAGGACGAGCAGGCTCCAGCGATCGCCGAACACCTCGACGGCGGCGTTGATCGGACACTCCGACCGCGGCTCGTGCGTGTCGTCCATAGTGCTTGCAAACTACCACCGCCGGTATTAGCGTCCCGACCGGCGATAGAAGAATCACGAACGAAGGGGGCCCCGTGCTGAGGCAGGTCGCGGAGGGTGTGCTGATCCACGAGAGCGAGTTCCTCGAGTGCAACGCCGTCGTCGTGCAAGGCCGGTCCGGCGTGTTGCTCATCGACCCCGGTGTGACGGGTGACGAGATGGCCTGCCTTGCCAACGACCTGTCCGAGCTGGGTCAGAGCGTCGTGGCGGGTTTCTCGACGCACCCGCACTGGGATCATCTGCTGTGGCATGAGAGCTTCGGCGAGGCACCTCGGTACGGCACCGCGGGCTGCGCGGCCACCGTCCGGGCCAAGTTGCCGGACGCGGACGCGAGGCAACGCGTCGAGGGGATGCTCCCGCCGGAGGTCGTCGGCAAGGTGCCGCTGGACCTGCTCGGCCACATCACCGGCCTCCCGGAGGGGACGAGCCGGATTCCCTGGGACGGTCCCGAGGTCCGGATCATCGAGCATCAGGCGCACGCGCCCGGCCATGCGTCGTTGCTGATCAAGGAGCGTCGGGTGCTGGTGGCCGGCGACGTGCTCTCCGATGTCCTGATTCCGATGCTCGACCTGAACGGCGCCGAGGAGCCGGTCGACGACTACCTGACCGCGCTGCGGCTGCTCGAGGAGGTGGCGGACGACGTCGATGTCGTTGTTCCGGGCCACGGGTCGGTCGCCGAGGCCGATCAGGTCCGCGCGCGGATCGAGTGCGACCGGGCGTATGTGCTCGCTCTGCCCGAGGGCGACATCGCCGACGATCCGCGGGTCGGTCCATCGGCCAAGCCCGGCTGGGAGTGGGTGAGCGACATGCATGCCGGGCAGGCCCAGCGCCTCGCCCAGCGCGTGTAGCGATGTCGACGGCGTCGGCCGGACCGGCCGACGCCGCCGGCTGATCGCCTCGCTGTCGACCCGGACGGTGGCGGTAGCCGAAGAGGTGTCGGTGCCCGGAGGAGACGCATGGCGAAGCTCATCTACTCGATGGTCACCTCGCTCGACGGCTACGTCGAGGCGGCTGAGGGCAGCCTCGGCACCGGGGCCGAGGACCCGGAGGTGCACACCTTCGTCAACGACCTCTTCCGCCCCGTCGGCACGTACCTCTACGGCCGTCGCATCTACGAGACGATGGTCTACTGGGAGACCGCGCACACCAAGCCCGGCCAGCCACCGCACATACTCCAGTACGCCAGCGACTGGCAGGCGGCGGAGAAGATCGTGTACTCCACGACGCTGCGGTCGGTGTCCAGCGCGAAGACCAGGATCGAGCGGTCCTTCGACCCGGACGCGGTGCGCAGGCTCAAGGCCCAGGCCGACCGGGACCTCACCATCGACGGCCCGAACCTCGCGGCCCAGGCGATCGCGGCCGGCCTGGTGGACGAATACCACCTGTTCATCACCACGACTGTGGTCGGGGGCGGAAAGCGGTTCTTCCCCGAGGGTCTACGCCTTGACCTCGAACTGGTCGAGGAGCGTTCCTTCGCCACCGGCCTCATCTACGCGCGCTACCGGACGCGCTGAGCCGCCCCACAGCCGAGGGGGCCGCCCGCGCCCGTGCCGCGCTTCTTCCGGAATGCGGTGTCATCGCCTTCGGTGAATCGGTCGAGACCCTGGCGGCCGATAGAGTGACGACTCATGACGAGAATGCTGGTCACCGGGGGCGCGGGGTTCATCGGGTCGAACTTCGTCCACCACACCCTGCGGCACCACCCCGAGTACCGGATCCGTGTCCTTGACGCCCTGACCTACGCGGGCAACCGCGCGAGCCTCGGCCCGGTCGAGGACCGGGTGGAGTTCGTGCACGGCGACATCTGCGACGCCGAGCTGGTGGACACCCTGGTCGCCGGCTCCGACGTGGTCGTCCACTTCGCCGCCGAGTCACACGTCGACAACTCGTTACGCGATCCGGAGCCGTTCGTCCGGACCAACCTGATCGGCACGTTCACCCTGCTGGAGGCCGTACGCCGGCACGACGTCCGGTTCCACCACGTCTCCACCGACGAGGTGTTCGGTGATCTTCCGCTGGACGGGCCCGCGAAGTTCACCGAGCGGACCGCGTACGACCCGTCGAGCCCCTACTCCGCCACCAAGGCGGGATCGGACCTGCTGGTGCGCGCGTGGGTCCGGTCCTATGGCGTGGCGGCGACGCTCTCCAACTGCGCCAACAACTACGGGCCGTTCCAGCACGTGGAGAAGTTCATCCCCCGGCAGGTCACCAACGTGCTGATCGGTGAGCGCCCGAAGCTGTACGGGACCGGCGTCAACGTCCGCGAGTGGACGCACGTCGACGACCACAACGAGGCGGTCCACCTGATCCTGCGGCACGGCCGGCTCGGCGAGACCTACCTCATCGGCTCCGGCGACGAACGCAGCAACCGCGAGATCGTCGAGCTGATCCTCACCCTGATGGACCGGCCGGCCGACGCGTACGATCTGGTGCCCGACCGCCCGGGGCACGATCTGCGCTACGCCAACGACTCCACGAAGCTGCGCACCGAGCTGGGCTGGCGGCCGCGGTTCGGTTCGTTCCGCGACGGGCTCGCGGCCACCATCGACTGGTACCGCGCCAACGAATGGTGGTGGAAGCCGCGGAAGCGGACCGTCGAGGAGGGCTACCGCGCCGCCGGTGAGACAGCGGGCTGAGGTCACGCCCGGGCGGATGCCGCACCCGCCGCGACCCGGTAGCCGGCGCCGTCACGGGCGCGCCGTGTGTTCAGCGGCGTCGCCGGCCGAGTCCGGGCGATCCGCCGCGCCACGTACGCGTGTCCCGGTCGGGCCCGAACTCGATGTCGTCGGTCGGCGGCCTGTCCTCCAGCTCCGCCATCGCGATCTCCACACGATCGGCGCGGATCCGTGCGTCGCGCCGGTCGCGCCGGTCCTCGATGTCGTCGCTCGGCCGTCGGGGGCGTTCGTGTCGATGCGGGCTCATAGCCGGTGACGATCGCATCCCGGCGTACCGTCTTCAAGAGACTAACGGCCGCGTCCGGCCGCTGCGCGGCGATAGCACCATCGCTCCGCATCGCCGCCCGTACCCGCTGGGCAGTGCCCTCAGTCGTTGATCAATCTGTGGTACGGCGCTGCTCCAGCCCGATCGCCACGAGGGCCGCGCTGCCTTCCGAGTCCGCATACAGGACCGGCCGTTCCTCGCCACCGTCACCGCAGAAGAAGTACGTGCCCCCGGCGCCGTCACCCGCGAGGCCTTCGAGTGCCACGCCTGATGCGAGGTGGACGTCCTCGACGTGGTCTCTCCGGTCGAGGTCGAAGTCGCCCGGCCAGGCCAGGACGCTGGCGGCCTCCTCGTGTTCGACGATTGCCGCAATCAGCGATCGCATGTGCCGCACCTTATCCGCCGGTCCCGGCGACCGCACGCTCACAGGCGGCAGCGGGCGGCACGGTATTGACAGATCGTGTCCCGACCGCTGAGGCTGCATGAAGAGATGTATGTCGATACATGGGGGCATGATGCGACGGAGGATCCTCGCGCTGGCCGCAGCCGCAGCTGTTGTCGTCGGCGGGACCATGACGATGGTGCTGCGGCCGGCCTACGCCGCGCCCGTGTGCACGGTCGACTACACAATCACCCGTGAGTGGTCCACCGGCTTCTGGGCCGAGCTCACCCTCACCAATCTGGGCTCTCCCGTCACCGACTGGTGGCTGCGGTTCCGGCAGGCCAGCGGTCAGACGATCACCATGGGCCTCGACCGGCTGCCGGAGGGATACACGCTGGGCAGCGGCGAGATGTACCCGGTAACCATGCTCCGCCCCCCGGCGGGGTCCACGCTGCCGACCGGCGCCTCGGTGACGGTGCGGTTCGGCGGCAACTACCGGGGTGCCGATCCCGAGCCGACCGACTGGATGTTGAGCGGCCAGCCGTGCGACGCGGACGTCGCCGGCCCGACCGGCTCGTCGTCGCCGGCAGCCTCCGGGAGCCCGCGGCCCAGCCCTCTGCCGGGCGGGCCGTCGGTGGCGCTCACCTCGCCCCTGCCCAACGACTTCTTCGCCGCGCCGGGCGTCATCCCGATCCGGGCGGAGGCCACTGCGGCGGCCGGCCGGCGGATCGAGCGGGTCGAGTTCCGGGAGCGCGGCACGTTGCTCGCCGTGGACACCACCGCGCCGTACGCGTTCGACTGGCGCGGCGTGCCGCCCAACAGCGGTACCCGCGTCACCGCCACCGCCTTCGACAGCGGCGGCGCCCAGGCCACCGCCGAGGTCCGCGGCATCCGGGTGCTCCCGCCGCAGGCACCCGGTGCCGCGCCCGCGCTGAAGGCATTCGGCAACCGCATCCTCACCGTCACCGCCGACCCGAGGCCGTACCGGCCGCGTGGAATCATCCGGTCGGCCCTGCCCGGCGAGTGCGCCTGGGGACCGGTTCGCTGGGACGGCCCGGTCGACGACGCGTCAGTGGGCGCGCTGCGGGCCCGCGGCGTCAACGCGGTGCGGGTCGTGCTGAGCGACGCCTGCTACGTCTACACCGGCAGCCCTGCCGACAGGCAGAACCGCGTCGGGTACCTCGACGAGGCGGCCCGGTACGTCGACCGGCTCATCCGGGCCGGCATCACACCCATCGTGTCCCTGCGCCAGAGCGACACTCTCGCCGCCCGTACTTTCTGGAGCGCGGCGGCGGAGGTGTTCGGTGACGACAACGCAGTGGTCCTCGACATCTCGCCGTACGACTTCCCGGCGGCCGGCGGCGCCGATCCCGCGACGGTCTGGGCCTGCTGGCGCGACGGCGGCCCCGCGTGCTCGGGCACCGGCCTGCCGCCCTTCGGCGTACAGGAGCAGATTCGCCTGCTTCGCGTCCAGGGCTCGTTCAACCTGGTCCTCGCCGCCGGGGTCGACGGCGGTAACGACCTGCACCGGTGGCTGGAATACCGCCCGGCCGACCCGGACGGCCGCAGCGTGGCCGCCGCCTGGCGCGTCGACGACCGTTCGGCCTGCGCCACGCCCGCCTGCTGGCGGTCGACCCTGCTCCCGGTCGCCGCCCAGGTACCGCTGATCGCCACCGACGTCAGCGCCGGCCCGGCGGCGCCGACGTTCGTGCCGCGGACGGTCGCCTGGCTGGATCAGCACGGCATCGGCCACCTGCGCCGGTGACCGGGGGAGGGTGAGCCACACCGGCAGCAACGGGCCCGCTCGACCCGGCCCGTTGCTGCCGGCAGCGGCCGTAGGGCCGGTCAGACGCTCGTACGCGACCACTGCTGGTTGGCACCGGTGTTGCACGCGTACTGCTTGAGGACCACACCGTCCGCCGTCGACGCGGCCGGTACGTCCACGCACTTGCCGCTGTGCCGTGCCCGGAGCTGGAAGTAGCTGCCGGCTGCGACCATCTGGAACTGCTGGTTGGTGCCGCTGCCACAGGTGTACTGGATCAGCTCGGCGCCGTCGGCGGTGGACGCGCTCACCACGTCGAGGCACTTCCCGCTGTTGCGGCTGACCAGGCGCCAGTAGCCGCTGCCGGCGTCCTGGAACTGCCACTGCTGCCACGCGTTGCCGTTGTACGTGTACTGGCCGACGCGCGAGCCGTTCTCGGTGTTCGGTGCCTGGACGTCCATGGCCTTTCCGCTGTGACGCACGACGACCCGGTAGAACGTGTCCGTCGACGGCGGCGGCGTCGTGGGGCCGCCGCCGACGGTGTCGCCCCAGCCGTAGCGGACCTGGTCGGCGCCGGAGGTGTTGCGGACGGTCAGATGGAGGTCGGTGCCGCCGCCGCTGAGCGAGTACATCGAGTACCAGTCGTAGCCGATCGTGCCGGGCTTGCCGCCGAGCGCGGGCCAGTAGGTGCCGCCCATCCGGTTGTCGCGCATGACCTGGGCCATGGCGCGGATGTAACGCACGAAGTTGTCGGTGCTGTTCGCGTCGGCGTAGTTGCGGCCGTCGCTCATGGGCGCGCCGAACTCGGTGGCGACGGCCCGGTCGGCGCAGCTGCCGAGGCGGGTCTGGATGTGGCTCCGGAAGGCGTCGTAGGTCATCGCGCCGTAGAAGAAGGCGTAGTAGTGGAACGAGAGCAACGTCGAGTTGAAGCGGGTGTCGTTGCAGATGTCCCGCAGGTCCTGGCTGAAGCCGGTGCCCCCGATCAGCACCCGGCTGGGCGCCGCCGAGTAGTGGTAGCTGAGCCAGTTGGCCGCGACGTTGCGCCACTCCGTCGAGCTGTAACCGTGGGGTTCGTTCATCGGCTCGAAGTAGACGTTGGGGTTCGAGCCGTACGTGTTCGTCACAGTGGACCACATCGTGTTCCACGCGGTGAGGTTCGTGATCCTGCCGCCGGAGGCGGCGCCGTCCTCCCAGTAGGCCAGGATGACCTTGAACCCGCGGGCGGTGGCGGCGTCGATGGCGCCCCGGTAGGCGTCCCACCAGGCCGTCCCCACCGTGTGGGTGTTGACGGGCAGCCGGACGGTGTTGACCCCCATGGTGGAAGCCATGTCGTCGTAGAGGGCGTTGGCCTTGGCCCGCACCGTGGCGTTGCTGTCGGAGGAGCTCAGACCCTGCACGACGAGGGGACCGGTGCTGAAGTTGTCGCCCAACACGGCCCAGTTCATGCCCCGGAACTGGTTGGTGGCGGCGATGGCCGGCGACGACATGACGGCGACGCCGCCGACCATCGCCGTCATCGCGGCCACCGGCACGATCAGCAGCCGGCGTAACGACCGGGTGCGCCGCGGTTGTCCCGTTGCATGGCGCCTCGACGACGTGATCCGTGTCAGGAAGTGGTCGGTCACGTGATCCAGCCTCTCTGGGTTCGAGCTCAGGCTGCCGGAGCCGCTGCTGCCCGCCGTGGTGCGGCAGCCGTGAGGTCCTCCGGGAACGCCGGCATTGTTAGCGCTAACACCGTTGCGTCCCCAGCAACCCGGGCTTCTTGGTCTTTGGCGGTGGTTGACGTGCCGCGCGAGCAGCTCCGGCGGGTCACGCCGAGGCGGCACCATGCTTCTGATTGTTAAGTGCGCGTTGCGGACAAGTGTTGGCGACCGCGTCTGGGGTGTCAAGGAATCGACGAATATCGCTCTCTCTCGTGATCCGGCCCCACCGGCCGCCACCGGGGTGGGGTGCGGGAGCGCCGTGTTCGATCGGTGCCCGGCAGTAGATTGAGACGGGTGAGCCAGGGCGAACCATCCACGGAAACCGGTCCGTCGGGCGGCGACGCGACGGTGAGGATGCTGGCGGCGGCGCGTGCGGGCGACGGCGCGGCCTTCAGTCGTCTGGTCGCACCCCTGCGGGACGAGCTCCGTGCGCACTGCTACCGGATGCTCGGTTCCTTCCACGACGCGGAGGACGCGGTCCAGGACACCATGGACCGGGCGTGGCGGGCTGTCAGCCGGTTCGAGGGGCATTCGATCCGGCCATGGCTCTACCGGATCGCCACCAACCGCGCGCTTTCGCTCCTCCACTCGCGCGGGCGGCGCGAACTGCCCACCGACTTCACCGCCCAGGGCGTGTCCCGGGCCGAGGTGAGCTGGCTCGAACCGTATCCGGACCGCATCGCGGCCCCGCCCGTTCGACCGGATCCGGAGGCCCACGTGATCGCGAGGGAGACCATGGAACTCGCGTTCGTCGCCGCGTTGCAGCATCTGCCACCGCGACAACGTGCCGTTCTGCTGCTGCGAGACGTTCTCGGTTACTCCGCCGAGGAGACCGCCGGGATACTGGTCTCCACGGTCGCCGCGGTCAACAGCGCGACGCAGCGGGCCCGCCGGATCGTCGCCGGGCTGACGCCGTCCGGCAGTCAGCAGCGGATCCTCGCCGAGTTGGGCGACGCGGGGCAGCGGGAGGTGGCCAGGCGGTACGCCGCGGCGTGGGAATCCGGGGACGTCGAGACGATCGTGGCGATGCTGACGCGGGACGCGCGGTACTCGATGCCGCCGCTGACCGTCTGGTACGAGGGTCATGAGCAGCTCCGCGGTTTCCTGGCCGAGGTCACCGGTGGGCGAAGGTGGCGGTTCCTGCCGACGAGCGCCAACGGGCAGCTCGCTTTCGGGACGTACCTGTGGAACGACACGGCAGCCGCCTACCTGCCGGCGGGGCTGGACCTGCTCGTGCTGCGGGGCCGCCGGGTGGCTGAGGTCGTCTCGTTCCTCGACGCGCGCCTGCCCGCCTTCGACCTACCGGAGCGGCTGCCGGAAAGTTCGCGCGGACGCGATGAGTACGCGGTTCGGCCGGGGTTGTAGTCCTGACGGGTGCACCAGCCACGAAGGGCAGAGCGGACATGCCGAGCAACGAAGAACAGATCCGGGCCGTGGTCGAGCGATGGGCCGCCGCGGTTCATGACGGGAACCTCGCCGGCGTCCTGGCCGACCATGCCGAGGACATGGTGATGTTCGACGTGCCGCCGCCGTACGAGGGCGTGCGCGGGCTGGACGCCTACCGGGAGATCTGGCCGCCGTTCTTCGGGTGGCAGGCGCAGGGCGCGTCGTTCGAGGTCGAGTCGCTGGACGTCGTCGCAGGCGAGGACGTGGCCTTCGCGTACGCGCTCGTGCGCTGCGGCACGGCGGCTGACTTCGCCGCACGTCCGGCGAACCGCCTGCGGCTGACGTTCGGTCTGCGGAGGCGGGAGGGCCGGTGGGTCGTCACCCACGAACACCACTCCTTCCCGCTCGCCGATGCCGTCGAGGCGGCCTCGGACGCGGCCGCCGCCGAGGCGGAGGTACGCGGGCTCCACCAGCGCTGGTTCGAGGGCACCGCGGCCAAGGACCTCGATGCCCTGATGGATGCGGTCGCCGACGACGTGGTCTCGTACGAGCACGACCAGCCGCTGCGATACGTCGGCGTGGACGCGGTCCGCGAGGTCTGCGCGGCGGGCCTGGCGGCGTCAGGTGACGGAGCGGTCGCCTGGGACGTGCCCGACCTGACGATCGTGGTCGACGGCGACCTCGCCGTCGCGTGGGGCCTCAACCGCGTCTCGGTACGCCCGGGCGGCGGTCCGCCGATCGAGAGCTGGTCGCGGGGCACCCGGGTCTTCCAGCGGCGCGACGGGGCCTGGCTGATGACCCACCAGCACCTCTCCTACCCGTACGACCCCTCGACCGGGACGGCGCGGACGGATCTGCGTCCGTAGCGGCGCCGTGTCCGCCGCCGGGTTCCGCCCGCGGTGACTCGGCAACGACCGGGGCGACGGCGCCCGCGGGCCGTGGCGACGGCATGATCCAATGAAGCGCATGACTCTCCAGCGCATTGCCGCCGGCCTCCTGTTGCTGATCGGGCTGCTGGCGATGGCGGCCACCCGCACCTTCCCGTTCCTCGACGATCTCTCCGAACCGGCCGAGACGGCGGTCGCGATCGGCGGCGCGGCGTGCCTGCTGGCGGGGGTGTGGCTGTGGTTGCGCAAGCCGGCGGACCGCTCCTCGGTCGGCGACGGTGAGACCCCGTGACCGCGCGTGGACCGCGGGGGCAAAGGGCTGGTGTGCTCGGCGGGCGGTATCGGCTGAGGCGTCGGATACTGGGCCGATGACCAACCCCGACCTCGATCCCGAGCTCTACCCGCCGATCGACCCGCGTGAGGACGTGCCGGACGACCCCGGCGAACTCCTCCCGGACACGCCGGGCGAGCTGCCCGAGGCCCCGGTCGAGCCGATGCCCGACGACGGGGAGCCCGGGGGCGTACCGGAACCGGCCTGACCGGCCGGTGCCGGGACATCCAGAAGATCGAGGACGGCACCGGGCACCCCTGGTGAGCGCGCCGGCTCAGTGGATGCGGCGACCGTGCGCGTCCGGCACGCCGGACTTACGGAAGAAGTAGGTGTTGATCTGGTCCCGCCACTCGACGGCGCTGCGGTACTGCTCGTCGAGGCGCTCGGCCACCCGCTCGTGGACGGCGGGGCCGACCGCCCCGGCGAGGAGCCGCCACCGCTCCCGCATCGACGCCACCTCCTCGACCCCGGCGAAGTGCGTGTCGTAGATGTGCTGGATGACGGTACTGCCGCTGTGCAGCACGTGCCGGTACGGGACGTGATGGAAGAACAACAGCAGTTCGTCCGGGCAGCGCTCGCGTGACTCGTACACCTCCGACCACGGCGGCGGGTACTGGCCGGTGAAGCCGGTCCCGGTCGCCCGGGTCCGGTCCACCCCGACGCCGTCGCGGTCGGCGAAGTGGTAGGTGCCCCACGGGGTGTACTCGTAGCCGTCCACGTCCGGGCCGTAGTGGTGACCGGGCCGCACCATGAAGCCGACGCCGAGCGGGGCGGTGTAGCGCTCGTAGGTACGCCAGGAATCGTCCATGATCGCGTGCGTCGTCCGCCGCACCAGATCCGGATCGCCCGTGGTGACCGGCAGCCAGGTCAGGTCGATCCACTCGTCGAGGATCGCGGCGGGATCCAGCAGTGGGTCCCAGGCGAGCCGGCCGAAGGCGTACAGGTTCGCCTGGGCCAGCGGGTGCCCGGTCCAGAACGGGTCGTCGCCCACGTTGGCCACGGCGACCAGGCCGCCACCGGTGCCCGCCCGGCCGGCCGCCACGTCGGCGATCGTGCCGCCGGCCGCGCCCCGGGGCCGGAACCGCAGCACCTCGCTCCACCAGGGCGCGAGGTAGCAGACGTGCCGCTGCTGGCCGGTGTACTCCTGTGTCGCCTGCACCTCCACCGCCAGCCTGGTGGACGGCATCGCGGCGAGCACCGGGGACACCGGCTCGCGTGGCTGGAAGTCGATCGGGCCGAACTTCACCTGGACGATCACATTGTCGGCGAACCGTCCGTCAAGCGGCGCGAAGTGGTCGTGTGCGGCCCGGGCCCGGTCGGTCGACCGGTCCCGCCAGTCCTGGTGGTGGTCGTAGACGAACGCCCGCCAGCGCACCACGCCGCCGTGCGGGGCGAGCGCCTCGGCGAGCAGGTTCGCGCCGTCGGCGTGGTCGCGCCCGTACGCGAACGGGCCGGGCCGGCCCTCGGAGTCGGCCTTCACCAGATATCCGCCGAAGTCGGGGATCCGCCGGTAGACCCGCCGGGTGGCGGCGGCCCACCAGGCCCGTACCCGCTCGTCCAGCGGATCGGCGGTGGGCAGGCCGCCGAGGACCACCGGGGCGGCGAAGGTCACCGCCAGATGCACCCGGATGCCGTACGGGCGGAGCACCTCGGCGATCTCCGCGACGTCGCCGAGCCGGTCGGTCAGCAGTAGAGCCTCGGTGTCGTGCACGTTGACGTTGTTCACGGTGATCGCGTTGACGCCGCAGGCGGCGAGCAGGCGTCCGTAGTCGCGCAGCCGGGCGGGCTCGCGCCGGGCGGCGCCGTCGCGCCAGAACAGGGAACCACCGGCGTAGCCCCGCTCGACCTGCCCCGACACCGGGTGTACGGCCACGTTGTCCCAGTGGTCGAGCATCCGCCGGTCCAGTGCCGGCCGGTGCCGCCGCGCCGGAAGGTCGCGGTGGAAGGCCGCCGCGCCGAGCCGGAGGACGTGGAACATCCCGTACAACAGGCCGGCCGGCGCGTCGGCCAGGACCACTGTCACGCCGCTCACCCGTGCCAGCAGGTACCCCTCGTCGCCGAGGGAGCCGTCGCCGGTGCCGTTCACCGCCGGTGTCGCATCGAGCCGGGCCGTCTCCGCCGCCGCGTTCGGCACCGGGCCGGCCCCGCGCAGGGCCAGCACCAGGTCCGCGTCGACGGGCCACGGTGGACCGTGCCAGAGCCGCCCGCCGTACCGGGCGCAGGCCCGGCTCACCTCGTCGATGACGGTGTCGACCAGGGGCCCGTCGCCGTGCACCAGCACCGGCCGGGAGCCGAGTTCGCGGAACGCCGCAGGCGGTAGCCAGGCGGCGTGCCAGGCCGACTCGCCGCTGTCGGCCGACGCGCGGCCGGCGACCGGGACGCTCACGCGGTGAACTCCGCCCGGATGTCATCGATCATGGGGTCGCCGATCCGCAGCAGGGCCAGCACCAGGAGCGCGGCGAACAGGGCCAGCACCGCCTCGGAGAACACCGCGGTGACGCCGGCGGCGGCGGCCAGCAGCGCGACGTTGCCGACCGTCACGCCGGGCTTGCGCGCCAGGTAGTAGACGGCGAGCCGCAGCACGTCGCGGGTGCGGAAGGCGAACAGGGAGACGATCACCAGCGCGTTGACCCCGACCAGGATCACCCCCGCGCCGACCACCACAAGCGGCACGGCCCACCAGCCGGGGACGGCGGCGGCGGGCAGGTTCGCCAGGTTGACAGCGATGACTGCGAGCCACAGCAGCGTCGGCGCCCAGACGCGCAGCACGCCCGCCAGGTTGGCCCGGTAGGCCCTGCGGAACGCGGCGGCGGGACGGAGGTCGGTCAGGTCGGGGCGCTGGTGCCGCAGCGTGTGCAGCGCGGCCGAGACCGCCGGACCGAGCGGCAGCGCGGCGGCGGCGACCAGCGGGAGGTTGCTGCTGTCGCGGTCGAGCAGCACGAGCACAGCGAGGCCGGGCAGCACGCTTGCCAGGAGCAGCAGCTCGACCACGAGCAGGGTGTGGACCGTCGCGGCGGCCCGCGACAACGGCCCGTCGCCGAACTCCCGCAGCCCGCCGGTCGCGCGGCTCACGCCTGCTCCCCGGGCGGGTCGAGCAACCGGTCGTCGTCCCACCACGGCGGGGTCTCGTCCACCACCGGCGTCAGTTCGGCGAGGGTCACCTCGTGCCGGGCGAGGACGAGGTCCAGGTCGGCCCGCCCGGCCGCGACCGGCAGGGCGCGATGGGTACGGGCCGGCTCGGCCGCCTCGCGCAACGCGTCGAGCTGCCGGGGCCGGGGCGAGTGCGGGCCGCCCATCTCCCGCCAGGCGGCCCAGGCGTTGCCGGCGTCCTCGCTCACCGACGAGCGGAGCAGGAACGCCGACGTGGTGCCCGGCGGGCCGACCGGGACCGACAGCGACAGGGTGTGCCGTTCGGGCGCCGGCTCCCGGCCGGTGACGTCGACAGGGGCCCAGGCCAGCGCCGCGACCCGGCCGTCGGGGTGCCGGGTGACGAGGTGGTCCGGGCCGCGCGCGAGCACCTCGTCGCCGAGCCGGGCCATGAACGCGTACAGGTGGTAGGTGGGTTTCTTGATCTGCCGGTGGGTGAGCAGTCCGAAGCCGCCGTGCAGCGGCGCGGTGGGCACCCCCTCCTCCTCGAACACGTCGCTGAAGGTCCAGTAGGAGAAGGAGTCGACCAGGTCCCCGCCGCCGGCCAGCACCGGCGCGAGGTAGGCGGCGTGGAAGGCCGTGTCGTGGATCGGGTTGTCCGGCCGGTACGAGGAGTTGAACTCGGTGATGTGCACCGGACGGTCGGCCAGCGCGGTGCCGGCCAGGTGCCGGCGGGGTGCGGCGAACTGTTCCAGCAGGTCCGCGGCGGGGGCCAGGGTCTGCCGGGTGCCGAACGGCAGGTGCCGCGCCGGGCCGGAGGTGTAGGCGTGCCGGCTGACGAAGTCGACTGGCACGTCGCGGTCGGTGACGAACTCGGCGAACGGCTTGAGCCACTCGTCGGCGCCGGGGGAGAGGGCCGGGCCGCCGACCAGCAGCGCCGCGTCGACGTCCTTGACGGCGTGCGCCGACACCTCGTACAGGCGGTGGTAGGCGTCCTGGTCGGCGCCCTGCCAGAACGCCGTCAGGTTGGGCTCGTTCCACACCTCGATGGGCCAGCCGCGTACCTCGTCGAGGCCGTACCGGTCGACCAGGTGGGCCACCGTGGCGCGGACCAGGTCACCCCATTCGGTGTACGACCGGGGCGGCGTCACGTTGCCCCGCCACCAGAACACCGTCTGGTCGCCGGAGGCGAGCGCCGAGGGCATGAACCCCAGCTCCACGAAGGGCCGGATGCCCATGGCGAGGTAGGCGTCGACGACCTGGTCGACGTAGGTGAAGGCGTGCCGTACCCGGCGCTCGCCCTGGTAGGTGTAGGGGCGGTGCACGCCGACGCCGTCGCTGAGCAGCCCGTGCCCGCGGATGTGCCGGAAGCCGATGTCCCGCTGCACCAGCGCCAGCGAGTCCTGGTAGTCGCGTCGCAGGGCCAGGTCGAACCGGCCGGTGCCGACGCAGGTACGCCAGGCGTCGGTCAACCGGCCGGTGGGCCGCTCGGGAACGGTTTCGCGCATCGCCGGTCAGCCGTGGTTCTTGCGGTACCGGTCGTACGCCTTGTTGACCAGGTCGGTGTAGGCCTGCGCGTTCTTGCCCCTCAGCTCCGAGACGTAGGCGTCCCACTCGCTCAGCGGCCGCTGGCCGAGGGCGAACTTCAGCGTGTTCTGGGTGACGTGGTCCTTCAGCGCGGTCGCCCACAGCGTCGTCTGCTCCCGCTCCTCGTCACTGAGCGGCGCGGGTGGCGGAGTCACCCAGGACGCGGCCTTGCGGGCGTTCATCTCCTTCTGGAACTCCAGTTCCTCGGGCGAGAAGAACGACTGCACCAGGTCGAGCTTGCCCCCGTAGGCGAAGACGCCGTTGTAGAAGCCGAAGTCCTTCTGCAGGTGCTTGGTGCCCTTGGGGTTGAGGCCGATGACGTTGACGTCCGGGGCGAGGGTGCGCTTGCCCGAGCCGTCCTTGGCGTACGTGGTGCCCTCGACGCCCCACTTGGCGAACTCCTGGCCGGCGTCGGAATACCAGAGCCAGTCGATGAACTGCATCATGGCCACGAAGTTCTTGCCGTCCCGGGCCTTGCTGGAGATCATCACGCCGTTCTCCAGCCGGCTCGCCGGGTTGACCGGCCCGGCCGGCCCGACCGGGAAGAGGATCTTGCCGAGCCGGGCGGCGGGGTTGATCTTCGCGATGTCCGGGCGGTAGTCGTTCACCAGCGTCTGCGCGTTCGTGCTGATCACGAACGACTTGCCGCTGGCGAGCTTCTGACGGGCCTGGTCGTCGGTCTGGGTGAACGTCTCCGGGTCGAGGAGCCCTTCGGCGACCAGCTTGTGGAGGTACTCCACCACCTGCCGGTAGCCGTCCGAGGCGCCGGTGAAGACGTACTTCCCGGCCCCGGCGTCCCAGCTCGTCGGCTGGTAGTTCCAGCCGGCGCCGGGCAGGCCATGCGCCAAGGCGAGCATGTTCAGCAGGTTGCCGGCCGGGTTGGGCTTGCCGAACCGGTCGGAGAACGGGATGACGTCCGGGTGGGCCGCCTTCATCGCCTTGAGCATGGCGTACACCTCGTCCCAGGTGGTCGGGGACGGGATCTTCAACTGCTCCAGCACGTCGGTGCGGACCGCGAGGGTGTAGTCCTGCCAGGGCTTCTCGTGCAGTCCGGGCAGCAGGTAGAACTTGCCGTCCTCCTGCCGGAGCGTGTCCATCTCCGGCTGGAGCTTCCACTTCTCGATCTTGTCCTTGAAGTGCGGCATCAGGTCGAGGTAGTCGCTGACCGGCAGGATGGCGCCGGAGGAGACGTACGAGTTCTCCTGCGGGTGGTAGGTCTTCGGGATGATCATCGGGGCGTCGCCGGAGCCGACCAGCACACTGCGCTTCTGCTCGTAGTCGCTCAGCGGCACGGCGACCGGGTCCAGCTTGACGTTCGTCCGCCCGGCCAGCTCGGTCCAGAACAGCCACTCGGGCTTCAGCGGGTAGTTCGGGTGGTTGTTGTAGAGGATCGAGAACGTGACCGGCTCGGTGGCCTTGAACTGGTCACCGATGCCGTACTTCTCCATCGCGCCCGCACGGTTGCGGTCGAGGTCCTTCTTGTCCGGGGTGTCGTCGCCGCAACCCGCCAGGGCGACGACGGCGGCCGCGCCGCTGGCGAGCAGTACCTGGCGCCGGGACAGCTGGGCCATGGGTTCTTCCTTCCGGTGGTGGGGGTGTGGTGCGGGCGGCTATCCCTTCACGGCGCCGAGCATGATCCCGGAGACGAAGTACCGCTGGATGAAGGGATAGACCGCGAGGATCGGCAGGATCGTCAGCACGATGGTCACGGACTGGATGGTGGCGGCGGACTGGACGATGTCGCCCGCGCTGCCGAGGCCGCCGCCGGTCTGCGTGGCGTCGGTCGCGCCCGCGATGAGGTTGCGCAGGTAGACGGTCACCGGGAGCAGGTCCTGACGGTCCATGTAGAGGAACGCGGCGAACCAGGAGTTCCAGAACGAGACGGCGTAGAACAGCACCATCGTGGCGACCATCGCCTTCGACAGCGGCAGGACGATCCGCAGCAGCGTGCCGTACGTGTTCAGCCCGTCGACGGCGGCGGCCTCCTCCAGATCGACCGGCAGGCTCTCGAAGAACGCCTTCATCACCAGCAGGTTGAACACGTTTATGGCGTTGGGCAGGGCGATCGCCCACACGGTGTTCTTCAGCCCCAGGCTGGTGACCAGGACGTAGTTGGGGATCAGGCCGCCGGTGAAGAACATGGTGAACACGGCGATCCCGACCAGCGCGGTGCGGCCGCGCAGGTGTCTCTTCGACAGCACGTACGCGTAGCAGGTGGTCAGCACGACGGAGATGAGCGTGGCGACCACCGTGTAGAAGACGGTGTTGCGGTAGCTGACCCAGAACGTCGGGTCCGACGTCACCACCCGGTACGCGGTGAGGTTGAACCCCCGCGGCACGAGGTTCACCTCACCCGCGACGATGTACGCGTTGTCGCTGAGCGAGCGGGCCACGATGGTGAGGAACGGATACAGGGTCACCACCACGACGCCGGTCAGGACGACGGCGTTCACCACCTGGAAGACCCGGTAGCCCGCTGTGGGCCGGGGGCCACGCGGCCGGGTGGCCGGCGCCCTCGTGCGGGCGCGCGTGCTCACCACAGGCTCGTCCCCACCGTGCGCCGGGAGATCGCGTTCGCCGACAGCACCAGCGTCAGCCCGATCACGGACTCGAACAGGCCGATCGCGGCGGCGTAGCTGAGGTTCCCCGAGACGATGCCCACCCGGTACAGGTACGTCGAGATGACGTCCGCCGTCGGGTAGGTGAGCGGGTTGTACAGCAGCAGGATCTTCTCGAAGCCGACGGCCATGAAGGTGCCGATGTTGAGGATCAGCAGTGTGACCATCGTCGGCCGGATCCCCGGCAGCGTCACGTGCCAGGTCTGCCGCCACCGGTTGGCGCCGTCGATGCGGGCCGCCTCGTACAGGTCGCCGTCGACAGTGGTGAGCGCGGCGAGGTAGAGGATGGTGCCCCAGCCGACGGTCTGCCAGACCTCGGAGGAGACGTAGATCGTCCGGAACCAGCCGGCCTGCTGCATGAACGGGACCGGCTCGCCGCCCACGGCGCGCAGCATCTGGTTCACCGCGCCGTCCACCGACAGCAGCTGGAGGACCATGGCGGCCACGATCACGATCGACAGGAAGTGCGGCAGGTAGGACACCGACTGGACGAACCGCTTGAGGGCGCGGTTGCGTACCTCGTTGAGCAGCAGCGCGAGCACGATCGGCAGCGGGAAGCAGAACACCAGGGTCAGCGCGCCGAGCACGAGCGTGTTCGTGAACACGTTCCAGAAGGTCGGGTCGGTGAAGAACAACCGGAAGTACCGCAGCCCGGTCCAGTACTCGCCGAAGAGGCTGCCGCCCGGCTGGAAGCGCCGGAACGCGATCACGTTGCCGAGCATCGGCAGGTAGCGGAACGTCAGGAAGAACAGCAGCGGAAGGACTGCGAGCGAGTAGAGCTGCCAGTCCCGGCGCAGGGCCCGCCGCCAGGGCGTACGACGACCGCGCGGGGTCGGGGATGCCAAGCTCATCCTCCCCACTGACCGTCGGCCGGAACTTTCCGGTAATGCGCTGTAAGCTTTTCGGAAATTTATGGGTATCGTTATCTTCGTGTCAAGAGCGTCGATTGATATCTCCCTCGACCAGCTCCGTCGCTACTCGCCGGACGTCGTCGAACCCGCCGACTTCGACCGGTTCTGGCTCGCCACCCTCGCCACCGCCAGGGCCACCCCGGTGCTCGTCGACGCCCGCCCCGAACCCACCTGCCTGCGGCTGGTCGACGTGTGGGACGTGACGTTCGCCGGCTTCGCCGGCGAACCGGTCCGGGCCTGGTACACCCGTCCCGCGGGGGTGTCCACGCCGCTGCCCGCCGTGGTGGAGTACCCCGGCTACGGACGCGGCCGGGGCCTGCCGGGCGAGCGGCTCACCTGGCCGGTGGCCGGTTACGCCCACCTGCTGGTGGACAACCGGGGGCAGGCCGGACTGTTCGGCCATGGCGACACCCCGGACCCGCACGACGCGCCCGGCGGGCCCAGCCCGGCCACACGGGGGATCCTGTCCCCGGACGACTACCACTACCGCAGGCTGATCACCGACGCGGTCCGCGCGATCGACGCCGTCCGCGCACTGCCCGGGGTGGACCCGGACCGCGTCGCCGCGGTGGGCAACAGCCAGGGCGGCGGACTCGCGCTCGCGGCGGCGGGCCTCGTCGGCGGCCTCGCCGCGCTCCTGGTCACCGCCCCGTTCATGTGCGACATCCAGCGCGCCATCGAACTCACCGGGGCTTCCCCCTACGGCGAGATCGCCGGTTACCTGGCGGTGCACCGCGAGGCCGAGGAGTCGGTCCGGCACACCCTGTCCTACGTTGACGGCGTCGCCTTCGCCCGGCGGGCCACCGCCCCGGCGCACTTCGGGATCGGCCTGCGGGACGAGGTCTGCCCGCCGAGCACCGGCTTCGCCGCCTACAACCAGTACGCCGCCGCGAGCGGATCGGCCACGCCGCCACGGGAGATGCACACGTACCCGTTCAACGGCCACGAGGGCGGGGAGGCCTTCCACGTCCGGCGGCAGCTGCGCTGGCTCGACGCGGTGATCCGTTCCGCCGCGACGGCCGCCGGCTGACGGGCACACCGGCGAGGCCCGCGACATCTACCATCCTGATCATGATCTCGACCGTGTGGCGGCTGCTCACCCGCCAGATCGACCCCAACCTGGCGCAGGACGACGCGGTGCTGCGCGAGGCGTGCACGCAGGCGCGGTACGGCTCCGACATCGGACCGGCCCGGAAGGCCCTGGCCGCCACGCGGGACGACTACGACCGCCGGGCACGGTACGTCCGTGTGCTGGCCGAGTCGACAGCCGGCGGGCTCGGATCCCGGATCGACAAGACGACCGGCCGGGTCGACACCACCGCCGCCTGGACCGATCGCTGGGCCTCGCGCGCGCCCGCCGACCCGGACGCCCAGCTCGTCCGTGCTCGTTCCCTGATGGCCCGGGCGTGGGAGGTGCGCGGCGGCGACTGGGCCGCCGGCGTACGTCCGGAGCAGTGGGCCGAGTTCCGCCGCCTGCTGGGCCTGGCCCGGCAGGTGAACGATCTCGCGATGCGGCTCGCGCCGGACGACCCCACGCCGTGGGCGCACCGGCTGGACCTCATGATCGACCAGAGTGCGCCACTGGAGGACGTCGAGGAGACGTGGCGCGAGCTGACCAAGCGGGATCCCCGGCACCATCAGGGCCACGTACTCAGGCTGACCTACCACTGCCGGAAGTGGAGCGGCTCGCACGAGGCGATGTTCGGCTTCGCCCGCTCGGTCGCCGCCACGGCGCCCACGGGCTCGCCACTGCTCGTGCTGCCGGTGCGGGCCGCCGCGGAGTGGGCACTGTGGGAGCAGGATCGCGAACCCGAAGGCGGCACCGCCGACGAGATCAGCGAGCGGTGGCGGCAGGATCCGGTCATGCGATCGGATCTCGACAACGCGCTGTCCCGGTGGTTCCACCAGCCGGCCACCCGGCACGCCGACTGGCTCGACGACGCGAACTTCCTGGCGTACGGACTGGCGCGCACCGGCCGCGACGCCGAGGCCGCACCGGTGTTCGCGTCGATCGGCCGGTACGTGACAGGCGTTCCGTGGGCGTGGTGGGGCGACGAGCGGGGCGACACCGTCTTCCTCCGCGCCCGTCGCCGCGCCCGCCGCGCCGCCTGACCGCCTACGACGGGGACGTCTCGTCGACTGGGACGTCTCGGCCGCGCTGTCCGCCGTTCACGAGATCTCCGGCACCCGCGTGCGTACCGTCAGGACGCTGCTCGCCCAGTCCGGTGCCGCGGCGGGCGGGCGAACCGCCTCGCGATGAAGGGCGGTCATCCCCAGCCGGTCGAGGATGCCGGTGAACGACCCGGAGCGGCTCGGGCTCGAATCGACGGCCCTCTGGGTGCCCAGCGCGCCGAGGTGGAACGACGTGGCCGGGAACTCCTCCTCCGACACGAGCAACTGCAGGTAGTCGCGCGTCTCGGCCCCGGGCTCGACGGCGCGGTCCTCGGGCAGTTGGAAGGCGACCAGGCCACCGTCGAAGGCCGCGCCGCAGTTCCCGGGTGCGATGATCCGGCCGGGGAACAGGTGCGGGTGGACGGCGTGCCGGTCGGTCAGGTCGAGCAGGACGCAGTAGAGCGGCCGGTCACTGGTGTTTCGGAGCCGGATGAAGACCATCGGTGGCGCCCACCGGTCGCCGGCGCGGGCGTACGTCAGCAGGACGGCCCCGTCGTCGCCGGGCTTGTACGGCGCCCGGTCGCGCGGTGCGCTGATCTCGCCCGGTTCCGCCGCCACCACCTCGATCTTGACCGCGTCGGCGAGCCGGGAGACCGGGTTCGCCAGGTTCCGGATGGTGCGCCAGCGGGCCAGGTGCTCCAGCCGGTCCACGACCGTGTGCACGTCGGCGCGGGTCAGGTCGTCCGTCAACGGCGTACCGTCGAAGGAGAGAACGCGAATGCGGCCGCCGCCGGTGGAGACCCTCAGATCGGGCATCGTCTCCGAGCCGTCGAGCGGGACCACCCGCAGATGCGGTGAGGGGGACCCGCCGGGCCCCGCGTTCCGCATCGCCTCGATGACGGCGCGGGCGGTTTCCGGCTCGTCCCGGCTCGTCCCCCCGACCGCCACCGTGACCGCGGGCATCGGCACCCGGGAGAGCACCACGTCGTACTGGCGACCGGTGTCGGGCGTCCAGCCGAGGGGTTCGACGACGCTGACCTCGGTCCGTACCCGGGTCACTCGCGCTTCGCGTACCGGGTTCTCGAGGTGTACGGCGACCCGCACGTCGTCGCCGGCCGCGGCCTTGATCCCATGGATCGACCCGGCGTTGATCTCCCAACTGCCACGCTTGAACCGCATGACGAGCGCGCCCGCCGGCGCCCGGAACGCGCCACCGAGAAAGGGCTGGTCGACGATGTCGTGGTCAGCCGGGTACAGCGTCGGCACCTGACGGTCCCTGGCGTTCTCGACGGCGCACCGGGCGGCGACCATCAGTTCGCGGTAGGTGGCACCGGGGCCCAGCCGCTCGATGGCGTCGAGCAGGCCGAGGGTGAAGATGCCGTTGCGCCGGTTCCACGGCCCGGTCTCGTACGCCTGCTGTTCGTCGCGGCACGCCGTGAGCGCCACGTGGTCGACGCCGGCCTGGTCCGGACCGACGTCTCGGCTACCGGCGGCGAGGTCGCCGCCGAGGGCGGCATCGTTCGTCGCGGCGACGAGCTCCGGTAGCAGCGACTCCAGCGCAGGCGGGCGCGTGGCGGGCTCGGCCCAGCGAGAGGCGACCGGCGCGATCCGGATCACCTCATCCGTCTGCGGGTCGGTGCTGGGGCCGGTCCTGGTGGCACCGGCCGAGTGGCAACTGTCGAGGACGACGGCGACGTGCGCGCCGCGGGCCGCGACCTCCGATATCAGCACCCGGAGTTCGCAGTCGAGGAGATCGGGCGGTGCGGTCCCGCCGGCCCGGCTGTCGTGGCACACGAGCGTCTGGCACCAGCCGCTGGGCTCCCGATACCACAGCTCCGGCGGCAGGGGCGAGCGTGAGCCGTGCCCGCTGAACCAGAACAGGGCGGTGTCGCCGGGGCCGGCCTGGCCCAGGTGCTCGCGGAACACCGCGACGACCGCCGCCCGGGTCGCCTGCTCGTCGAGCAGCGTCCGGACGTGCGCCTTCGGGCCGGATCCGAACCGGGCGTCGAGGAGCTGTTCCACCCGCCCGACGTCGTTGTGGCACCCGGAGAGCCGGCTCAGCCCGGGTGCCCGATACGAGTTGATGCCGACCAGCAGCGCGTACAGCGACGACACGGAGTTCCCGCCCTTCCCGATCCGCCGAGCGATTCGTCGGAGGTGACACAGGTATCTGACGGACCGGCCGCCCCGGTGACCGCCGACGATCTCGTTGCACAGAATCGCCACTGGTGCAAGACCCCACATCGGGGACAGGTGGACGTCGGAGGGGCATTTGTCGAGTTGGTTCACGACCCGTCGCCGGATGACCCTCCGGCGACGCGGGCCGGCCCCGCCGCCGGGTCCGACCGATGTGGAGCGATCCACTGAAGAGACTGAATGTGGCTCCCCGGGCCCAGCGGTGCGGCCGCGTTGTCGCGTGACGCCCCGTACCGGGGGCAGGCTGTGTCCGTCCGATCCCGCCGGCCGTGGCGCGATCGGAGACCATCCCTGACGAATCTGCTCTGGAAGGAGCCGCAGTGGGTGCTTCGGCAGTGCGGTCCCAGCAACGGGACGCGACCCGGATGCCCGTCGCTCGCCGGGCTCCCGCGCCCGGCGCGTCGCGGCAGGTCGCACCGCTTTCGCCGGCCGGCCTGGACCCGCGGGTCGACGCGGAGCTGACCCGGCTCGCCGCCCACGCCGTCGAGGCGATCGAGGAACGGATCGGGCGGGGCGAGTCCGCGGCCGAGGTGGTGGCCGACGTCCTCGCCACCGTCTTCGGGCGGGGGAGCGTGGCAGCCGATGTCGAGCATGCCGGCACGGACCCGGGCGAAACGGTGCTGGATGCGCTGAGCGGGCATGTCGACGTGGACCGGATCGCGGCCGCCGCACTGAAGATCGTCGGCGCCAAGGCGGGGCCCGGCCCGGTCGCCGGCTGACGCGGTGGTCAGGCGGACACGGCCGGCGGTGGCCGTCGCCTACCGGCCGTGGTGGCTGACCCCGGCCCACGCGGCGACCTCGGCGTATCCCGCCTCGCCCGCCTCCGCGCGTAGCTGGTCAGGCATCGAGTGCGGCGCCGTGCGGCCGCCGTCGAGCATCCACAACTGGGCGCGGCGCAGCGCGTCCGCCGGGGGCAGCCCTTCCCGCCGGAAGTGCGAGGTCATGAAGGCGAGCAGCGGCGCCGAGGAGCCCGGCGCCGGCCATCCGGCGGCGAACACGGTACGGGCGCCGCCGACCAGGTACGCCGTCGCCGCCGCGAACGCCGGGTCGTCGGCCCCGGCGACCTCGGCCCCGCCGGGGCGGGGCGGCAGTGTGACGACGTCCGCCCCGACGGGCCGCGTCAGGATCGCGTGCGGCGTCAGGCCGGCGTCGCCTGTCACCTCGGCACCGGACGCCACCGGCCCTCGCCAGGCCAGCTCGCACAACAGCCGGGCGGAGACGATGTACGAGAGGGCGGCCTCCCGCACGGCGTACCGGCCGTCCGGGGCGCGGGCGGCCTGCCAGGGCACCGCGGCCAGCGCTCCGGGCGCGACGAGCGTCAGCCGCGCCGGGCGGCCCGGATCCGGGGCGCGGCCCAGGGCGTGCAGCAACGGGCCCATGGCTGCCCGCCACGCCCACTCGCCCGTCTCCGCGGAGCACGGCCCGGCCGCCGGCGGCACGGTGAGCGCCGGCAGCTCAAGCGAGAAGGGCGCTTCCTCGCGCGGCACGACGACGGCGAGGCCGCCACCGCTGCCGTCCTCGGGCAGCAGATGGACGAGCGCGTCCCGGCCCAGCGATGCCAGTGCCGCGCGGATCTCGTCGAAGCTCGTCGGGCCGAGCAGGCGACCGACGGCAGGTGTCGCGGAACTCGTCAGCGCGGCGGCGGCACGCGCGGCGCGTCGTGCCCCGGCGACGTCCAGGACGCCGTCCACGGCCGTCCAGCCCGCGGCGAGGTCGGGCTCACCGGCTGCGGTCAGCAGCTCCGGAACGGTAGCGGCCACCGTCGCCGCGTACAGGAGCATGTCGCGGCCGGTGTCCAACGCCGTCCCGGCGGCCTGGACGTCGTTCTGGGCCAGGCACCAGCGTGCCACCTCCGCGGCCGTCGTCGCCCCGTCCCGCGCGATCGTGACGGCGTCCTCCGTACCGCTGCCCAGCAGCACCTGGTACGCGTACCCGGACAGGCCACGCAGGCCCACGTCGCAGGCGGCGCGGGCGCTACCCGCTTCGAGGTGCGCGTGAGCCAGGGCGTGTGCGGCCGGCGCGAAGACCGGGTGGCCCGGCTGGGCCGCCTCGCGTACCGCAGCGGTGAGCTGGTCGACCGCCCGGGTGAGCGCGGCGCCGTCCCGGCCGACCCGGTGGGCCAGCGTGAGCGCGTGGCCGAGCACCATCCGTACGGCGGGCAGCCGCGGGTCGTCCTCGGTAGCGACCCGGACGGCGCCGGCCAGGTCGTCGATGCCACGGCGCAGCAGGCCGAGGTCCTGGCCGGTCTGCGCCTGCGCGACGAGCCGGCAGCCGTCGGCGATCAGCCGAGCCACGTCGTCGGCGGGCGTGGCGGCGTCATCGGAGGCCGGGGGCGGGCCGGCGGCGATGGTCGAGAGCAGGCCGTCGAGCTGAGCCTTGTTCTGCTTGACGTGCTCAAGGAGGTCGGCCACACCCGGATGGTCAGCGGGCGTGCGGTCGAGTGCCTCGCGCATGCTCCGGAGCGCCCCCTCCGCCGATCGGAGGTCCTGCCGTTGCGCCGCGTCGATCAGCCGGGCCGAGGCCTCCAGGAACTCGCCGGTCGACGCATGCTGTCCGTGCTTCCACAGCTCCCTGCGGGTCGACCGGGCCTGATCGAGCAGATCCTCCACGGCGGCTCGATCGTCGGGGGCGGCGATCTGCGCCGCCAGCGCCGCCTTCATGAACGGCAGCATCGCGGCGTGAGGGCTGTCGGGCGGAACGCTGATCGACGAGAGCCGCGCCAGCGTGCCCTCAAGGTCATGGGCGGGTCCCCCGCGCAGGGCGCCGGCCAGGTCGGTCATGACGCCCAGCATGGCGCGGTCACCGGGACTCGCCGGGTCGTCCTCGGCCTCGTCGAGAATCCGCTGGAGCGGCCCCACGTCACCGGGCGCGCCGAAGGCGGCCTCCTTGGCTCGCTGGGCGGCCAGCACCCGTGCCACCTGGGCGCGGTCGGCGGGGCTGCCGCCGGCCGCCGCGAAGTCCGACTCGGCGCGCGCGAGTGTCTCCGGCCGGCGGTCGTGCTGATGGAGACGGGCGTACGCCATGGCGCGGGCGAGCCGGTCACCCGACTCGGTGAAATGGTCGATGGCGTCGGGGAGGTCGTCGATCGACATGCCGACGATCACGTTCAACAGGTGCTCGCCGTCCATCTCCGGTACCGGCCTTCCGGTGCGTCGCCCTCGGCCCGCGACAGAACCGGGCCACATCCGTCACTGACGGACAGCGGGACGCCCGCCGGGTCACGGCTGCGCGAACCGCCACCCCACGCCGTAGCCGCGCCCCTGTCGCAGCCGCCGGAACTCCGACACGACGTCACCCGCGCCGTCCACGCTGAGCCGGTCGTGCCGGCGGTCCGGATCGTCGAGCAGCCCCTGCGGCAGCCCGTCGATCCGCCACAGCGCGGCGGGTTCGCGACCGGCGAAGCGGACCCGCACCAGTCCGTAGTCGCAGGGATCCAGCGGAGTGATCAC
The DNA here is from genome assembly GCF_040648395.1 of Micromonospora sp. NPDC049151. NCBI lineage: Bacteria > Bacillati > Actinomycetota > Actinomycetes > Micromonosporales > Micromonosporaceae > Micromonospora > Micromonospora sp. NPDC049151. The sequence continues at coordinate 294,962 of NZ_JBEZDP010000002.1, read as the reverse complement.
GTAGCGGTCGCGGATCCGCTGCCCGGGCGCCACCCGGAAGTGCATGCACAGCTTGTGGTTCCGGTCGGCGCTCAGCGTCTCGGGCAGGGCGAGCCGGACCTCGAAGTGGCGGTTGCCGTTGCCCCGTTCGACGCTGCGGATACGTGCGCCGTAGAGCACGTCGATGCGGAGGTCGGCGCCGTCCGAGCTGTCGGTGTCCGGGCGGGGCAGGTCGAGCCGGACGACGATCTCGTCGAGATCCCGGGTGGCGACGATGGTCCGGGCCTCGTGCAACTCCGGCGTCGGGGTGTCGAGCCGCAGCAGCGCCTCCAGCGACCGGACCCGCCACCCGGAGTCGAGATCCCCCGCGAGGCGCGTCGCCCAGTCGGCCTCCGCCGCCGCGGCCAGCAACTCGGTCACCTGCTCCGAACGGCGCCGGGCGGTCCGCATCTCGTATCTCTGCTCCCGGCCCAGCTGAGACTGCCGGGTGGTCAGGTCGGCGTAGGCGTGCTCGGTGTCGAGGGCGTAGGTCAGCTCGACCACACGGACCAGGTCCGCCGGCAGGTCCCGGGCCAGCGAGAGCAACGTCCGCCCGACCCGCTCACGCACCACCCGGTCCGGGTCGGTCGGCGTGGTCCCGCTCAGCTCGTGCAGCCGTGGTCCCACGAGCCGGCCCAGTGACGCGCTCAGCAGGCCCCGCCGCCGGCGAAGTTCAACGAGTTCCCGGTGGAGCTCGTCCTGAAGGGACACGACCGCCTCCCCGGTCCGTCAGTAGTGGTCAACCGGAACCGTACTCTGTGGGGTCACGTTGGCTCAGGTACCCGATGACGCGCTGCGTACGCTCGTCGACTCGGCATCGGCAGCGATGACGACGGTCGGCCAGGCGGACAGCGGGCCGTGGCGCTTCACCCGCTGCTGGCTGCGCCTGGTCGCGTTCGACCAGCACGGCCGGCGGCCGGACGACCTGTCGGCGGCTCTCGCGGACTGCGACATGCTTCCCGAAGACCTGCCGGGGCGGTGCAAGCTCGCGCAGATCCTGGTCAACGCCATCCTCCGCTCGGGACGTTTCACCGCGCACCTCGAACGAGCGGTCGCGTTGTGTGAGATCGCCGCCGCCGACCCGCACCCCCTGCCGGAGGCGGAGCTGGGCGCGGCGGTCGTGCGGTCCACCGCCCTGGCACGGTCGGTGGCGGACAGCGCGCCCGGGGTCACTCCCCGGGGAGCTCTCGCCGAGGTGGAGCGGCTGGCCCGTGTCGTGGGCGATCGGCAGCCGTACGCGCAGATGGTCGAGCACACGCGTGTCTGCCTCAGCTTCCTCCTCAGTGCGCTGGAGGGTAATCCGGCACGGGTGACGGAGTCGTCGGCAGACCTGGAACGTTCGATCGAGTTCGTGCTCGGCCTGATGCCCGACCGCGAGGATGCGAAAGTGCGGCTCGCGGCGGTCAAGGGCTTCCTCGAACTCAACGTGGCGGCGGCCCGCGGCGACCTGGCGGCCATGTGGCCGGCCCTGGACCGGGCGGAGGAGGCCGCGTCGTCGCTACCCGCCGCCGAGCCCCTGCGGCACGCTCTGCGCGCCGCCCGGATGCAGATGGAAGCGTTGCGGGAGATGACGAGTCCCGCCAACACGGGCACCGCCCCGTGGCGGAGCGATCCGACCGGCCCGGAGCAGCACGAGCAGCTCGCCGCGTTGCGCGCGCTCGCCGAGCAGCCCGGCCAGCCGCCGCACGAACGCGCGATGCACCTGCATGCGCTGGGGTTCGCGGAGTTGGCTCACGGGATTGACAACAGGAGCCTGCTGGACGCCGCGATCAGCGACCTCCGCGCGGCAGTGGACCTGGTGCCGGACCATGACCCGAGGCGGGTGCCGTACCTGGCGAGCCTCGGCACCGCGTACCTGCGCCGAGTCGAGAAACTGGCACGCCGCGCGGATCTCGCCGAGGCCATCCGGCTGCTCGAACAGGGACGCGAACTGGCCGGTTCTAACCAGCACCAGCAGTGGACGCGGTTGTCCAACCCGTTGGCGCACGCGTACCGGATGGCCGGCGACAAGCGGCGGGGCCGGGAGGTCGCGCTCGCCGGGCTGCGCGGGCACGCCTGGAACGTGTTGCTGACGGGCAGCGTCAGCGACGCCGACGCGGCCGCGCGGAACGCCGCGGACGACGCGCTCGACGTCGCGGCGTGGTGCCTCGCCGACGACGATCCGGGATCCGCGGCGCTGGCGCTGGACGCCTGTCGCGCGCTGATCCTCTACACGGCCACCGAGACCCGTGACCTCGGCGCGCGCCTGGCCGGTGCCGGCCGGGCCGACCTCGCCGCACGCTGGCGCGACGCCGTCGCCGAGACCGAGCCCGAGCTCGTGCCGGGCGAGCTGCGCCGCGAGGTCATCGCGGCACTGGCCGGGATCGCCATCACCGAGGACGGCACGACGACGGTCGCGCCCGACGCCGCGGCGACGCGGCTGCTCGCCCCGCCCGACCTCGACGAGATGCGGGCGGCGCTGACCGGACTGGGCGCCGACATGCTCGTCTATCTGATGCCCGGTGACGAGAAGTCGGGTGCGGTGGTGATGGTGCCACGCGCGGAGCCGCCGAGTTGGTTCCCGTTGGCGACGCTGAGCAAGCAGGGCACGGCAGGCTTCGACGCGTTCCTTACCGCGACCACAGCCGAAAGCCTCGCCGGCCGGGTGGCGGTGGCCGGATCGTGGTCCGAGGCCGCCGGGACGGCGCGCAAGACCCTCGACGACGTCTGCGACTGGGCGTGGACGGCCGCGATCGGTCCGCTGCTGGAACGGTGCCCGCAACCGGCGGACGGACGTGCGCCGCGCCTCGTGCTGATCCCGGTGGGCGAGCTGGCCCGCATTCCCTGGCACGCCGCCCGCCAGGTGACGGACGGGGGAGTGCGGTACGCGATCGAGGACGCGGTGTTCTCGTACGCGCCGTCGGCACGTCTGCTGTGCGACCTGGCCTGGCGTGCACCGGTACCGCTGTCCGACTCCGGCCTGGTGGTGGGCGACCCGGACACGGCGGGCGCCGCCGCGGACCTGCCGGCGGCCCGGGCCGAGGCGCAGGCGGTGCGGGAGCGGTTCTATCCGCGCGCCCGGTATGTCGGCCGCACCCCGGACGGAGGTGCCGCCGACGGCGGGGTGGGCACCCGGGCGGACCTGCTCGGGTGGCTCGCCGACGAGCACGCCGGCGCCATGCTGCACCTGGCCTGCCACGGCGTGGTAAGCCCCGGCCGCACCGGGGCTGACACGTCCTACCTCCTGCTGGCCGGTGGGGAGCGGATGTCGGCCGAGGAGATCGTCCGGTTCGCCCCGGCCCGTTCCATCGCCCTGGCGGTGCTCGCCGCGTGCGGCAGTGGCGTCTGCGGCCGCGCCGACGACGAGGCGTTCAGCCTGAGCACCACGCTGCTCGCGAACACCGCCAGCGCTGTCGTCGGTGCCCAGTGGAGCGTGCCGGACGCCGCCACGTCGGTGCTGATGTACATGTTCCACCACTACCTGCGTCGCGAGGGTCTCGCGCCGGCCGATGCCCTCCGCGCGGCCCAGCGGTGGATGATCTCCGATACGCGTCAGGTGCCCGCCGAGATGCCCGACGTGCTGCGCGCGGCGCTCGGCCGGACCACGACGGCCGATCCGGTCGGCTGGGCCGCGTTCGTCCACTTCGGGCGCTGAGGCCGGCGGCTGGCCGTCAACTGGCCACAGAGTCGGCCGGGCGATGACCGGCGGACGACCGGCGGCGACCCCACGATTGATCTGTCATTCGTGGGGTGAGCTGCCTGACCGGCCGACCGGCAGCCAGCGCGCGGCCGGGTCTCCGCACGCTCCACACCGGTAGTCACCGCATCGGAAGGAGCGCTGTGACGAGTTCGCACCCCGCCGCGGACGCCGAGGTCGCCTACGTCCGTCTGCTGGCCGGGCACGGTCAGTTGGCGGCCGTGGCGCGGGCCGCGTCACCGGCGGAGCGCCGGCGGCTGACCGCCGGCGCGTGGTCGGTGGCCTGGCCGCTGGTCTTCGCCCGCGTCACCCGGCCGGTCGAACACCGGCGCGGCCACTTCGTCTGCGCGGCGGCCGTGCCGCAGTTGGCCGACGACTGCCTCGACGGCTTCCACGATGACGTGGAGGCGGTCGTGGAGGATCTCCTGACGCACGCGGTGGCGCCGATCCGGAGCGTGGAGGCGTGGATGACGCGACGGCTGACCGCTGTCACAGTCGACGCGCACCGACGGCGCCGGGGGCGGCGGGGAGCGCTGCAACGTCCGCGCGTCCCCGGCTGGCTGGCCGACGCGCTCGGCTACGACGCCTGGCTGATGGAACTCGCCGTCGAGATCCTCAACTGGGTGGGTGTCACCGCCAGCGCCGGTGCCGATGTGTGGCCGCTGCAGAGCTGGGCGGCCCGGCGTGTCGCCGCGACCGGCGACTGGGTGGGAAGCGACCCGGCGGCGGTGGTGCGCGAGGTCGAGGAGGTGCTCGCGGCGATGCGGCGCCGCCCGGCCTGGTTCGCCATGTACGTCGAGCGGCCGATGGGCGCCAAGCCGGCCCCGGTGGCGGCGACGCCGGTGGGCGAGAGCGCGGACCACGCCCCGCCGACGACCAGCGGCGAGATCGACGAGGTGAGACTGCGAGCGCTCGCCGCGGCCGTCATCGAGGCACTCGACGAGGCGCTGGGCCGGGGCGTCGATCCGGACGAGGCCGTCGTGCGGATCGTCACCGCGGTGTTCGGGGAGGGCACCGGGGGAGACGAACTGGACCGCGCGCCGGGATCGGCGCCCGCCTTCGACGAGCGGGTCTCAGCGAGACTCGCCGACCCCGCCGTCGTTGCCCGGGTGGTCGCGGCCGTCCAGCAGATCGTCCGTGGCCCCGAGCGCTGACTCCACAGCCCGGCGGCGCTCGTCGAGGTCGGCGGCCAGCCCGTCGGTGGGGACACCGTCGGCCGCGGCGGCGCGCACGGCAGCGCGAAGCTCCTCCTCCACGAGGCGTTGGAGCTTCGCGCTCTGCTCCGGCGAGAGTCTCACCCGCACCGCCGGCCGGCCGGTTGAATGATCACGAGACGATTCCGCACCGCGAAGGTGTCGATCACGTTCGCGGCCCGCGACTGTCGCACGTCCGTCCGCCCGGCTGTCCGCGCCGCACCGGCCGTCCTCGTCGTCATCGGCGGCCCACCTCCGTCCCGCCGGGCTCTCGCCGGCGTACCCCTTCCTGACGGACCGCCCGCCAGGACGGACGGGTGTGGGTGGCGGTGGGCTGGTGGCAGTGGTCGATGCCGCACGCGGGGGAACAGGCGGCGCGGGAAGGCAGGCAAGTGCCTCTCCGCGCCGCCGTCAACGCAGGTCAGTGCGACTCCACGTCGGCCACCCCCCGGTTGTGTGGGAATCCCCTTCGGCCACATCCCGGCCGCTGATCGGAATCAGATCGGGAAAGCGGCGTGCGGAATCCGACCGAAACCGGAATCGGCAGGGGGCGGCGACGCGGTCGTCAGCCGGCCGGCGTCCTCGTCAGGCTCGCACCGCCAGGGTGGTGCTGGCGGCCACCCAGCAGTGCTCCACGAAGCTCTTCTCCGGCAGGTCGACGATGACGGGTGTGAAGTCGCCCGGCAGCGGCGGTTCGGCGGCGTGCACGATCACGTCCTTGAAGAGCACGTCCGGGACGCCCAGCACGAAGTCGGCCGCCGCGTTGTCGCGCAACGCCGCTCGCAGCGGAGGGCTGTCGAGAAGGCGGTGCACGGCGATTGTCGACGAGCCCACCCACCCGTTGCACGCCGGTTTGACCAGACCTCGGTGCAGCGCCAACCGCAGGCGCAGCCGGGCTTCCGGCGCGGCGATCGCGTTCACCTCGCACAGGGCGGCGCCGAGCTCCTCGACCAGGCGTGGAATGACCACCGACTCGTCGATGCCGGAGGGCAGCACCGTGAACTGGCCGTCACCGTGTGCCTGGGGCGCCACCGCGGAGTCGGCGATGCCCGCGGCGCGACGGGCCCGGGCGAGAACGTCGACGAGGAGACTCTGGATCCGTTCGGTCTCGGCGTTGGTCCGGCTGCTGTAACCCGACACGTCGGCGGCCATGCAGAGCCGCACCGCCGCTGAGCCGGCCACGTCGGCCGGCCCGGCGGTGACCTGGATCGACTCGCTGAAGGCGATCGAGTCACGCAGGTCGGCGTGCAGGACCGTGGACGTCCGTGTCGACACGTCCACGTGCATGTCGATCGTGCCGTGAAGCTCCGCGAGGTCCGCGGGGACTTCGATCAGCGCGTGCACGGCGTACGACCGGGGCAACAGGAGGACGCCGCGCGGGTCCTCGTACGTCCAGCGGAACCGGTGCTGGTGCAGGCCGAGCGTCCACGCCCGGGGGACGCCCCATCGGTTGAGCAGACGGCGGAGCCAGTCCGGCCGGGCCCGGGCGGCGGTGACCGTGTGCGCGGCGGTCGTGGAGGCCGGGGCCGGGCCGGCGTCGTCGAAGGTCAGCCCCACCGCGCCGCCGTCACCGTCGAGCCGCACCGCCACGGCGCGCCGGTCGGTCAGCTCGACCTCGAACCGGACCGCCTGATAGCGCTCGCCGTCGGCGAGATCGCCGAGGTCGAAGGCGAAGATGGCGCCCACGTACCGGTAGCCGGCGTCGGCACGCCGCCGCAGGGCCGGCGGCAGGTCCGCAGCCGGCACCGGGTAGATCACCGGGCGTCCGCAGCGGACCCCGTCGCCGACCACCCGGACCTCCCGGTCGTCGGCGGAGCGCCCGGACGCGGACACGAGTTCGCGTCCGGCTAGGACATCGGACGGGTGCAGCAGGTCGATGGCGTCCGCCGTCATGGTGTCTCCCTGGCCGGTGCTCGGGTTGCCTGTAGCGATAGCTGACGGACACGCCGGCCGGATGCGGTCGCCGGGATGCGTGACTCGTCCATCGCGTCGAGCACAGGGCGCGCGATCATCCACGAACGTCGCCGCCGGATCCGGCCCGCGAACCCGGCGGCGTACGCCGTTCTTACCGCTCTCTTACGAGACAGCACGCGGGCGTACCCGAAGCGTCACGGGGCGCGATGCTGAGGGCCGGCTGTCAACGCAGGAAGAGGGGCCACCATGGGATCACTGGCACGGTACGGGCTGTCCGCGGCGACGGTCTCCACACTGGCGGCAGGCGTGCTGCTCCCGCCGGTCACGCCTGTCGCAGCCGCGACGCCCTCGACGTGGACGGCGACGGTCCCGGCGCTGATTCACGAGAGCCGGCTCACCGACGTGGCCGCCACCGGCCCGAACAACGCCTGGTCCGTCGGCTACCAGGCGTCGACCTACACGGGGTACTCGATCGACGAGCCGTACGCGCTGCTGCGGTGGAACGGGCGGACGTGGACGGAACGACGGCTGCCGCACGCCGCATACGTGTTGTACAAGGTGGACGCGGCGAACGCCCGGGACGTCTGGACGGTGGGCATCGGGCGCCGCGGTGAGGCGTACGCCGGGCACTTCGACGGCGAGACCTGGACGGCGCACGCGCCGTGGACGGCACCGGCCGGGACCTCGGAGCTGCTGGACGTGGCCGCCGCCGCTGGCGGGCGGGCCGTGCTCGTCGGTCACGACGGCGGCCGGCCGCTCGTCGTCGAGGGTGACGCCCGTCGCTTCGACCGCGTCGCGGTGCCGGGGACTGAGGGAATCGACGGCGTCCTGCGGGCGGTCTCACGCACCCAGGACGGCAGCGTGTTCGCCGCCGGTGAACGGTACGTCGCCGACGCGCCCTACCCGGAGCCGATGATCGCGCAGCGCGTCGGCGGGTCGTGGCGGGTGGCATCGCTGCCGCCGATCCCGAGCGCCCGGCTCACCGGTGTGTGGGCCCGCTCGTCGACCGACGCCTGGGCGGTCGGCACCCAGGACTTCGACTCCACCCCCAAGCCGGTCATCCTGCACTGGGACGGCCGGACGTGGCAGCGGGTGGCCGGACCGGCACCCGCCGGTTGGGTGTACGCCGTCGCCGGTGACGCGAACGGCGACGTCTGGATCAGTGGCACGAATCCGGTCCCGCCGTACGTCGAGTACCCGGGCACGCTGTTGCTGCGCTACACCGGCGGCCGATGGAGCGTCGCGTACGGGCCGAAGGTGGACGGCAACGACCCGAGCCTGGACGCCCTCGCAAACATCCCGGGGACCTCGTCGTTCTGGGGGAGCGGCACGGTGTCGACAGCCGGGCTCCGCCTCACCGCCGTGATCGAGCGGACCAGGTGAGGGCGGGGGCCTGAGCGCGGCACGGCTCACGCCCCGCCACCCTGGCGTCCGCCGGAATGACTACCGCCCGGAGGCCAGCACCGAACGGGTCAGCGCGGTCAGCCCGGCATCCCAGCGCTCGTCGGGCCAGTCGCGAAGATGCTCCACGAGATCGCTGCGCACCGCGGCCAGCAAGGCGTGCGCGAGGAACTCCGCCGACTCGGGGCCCCGGGCCTCGGACACGATGGCGCTCAGCGTCGCGTGCCACTCCTCGTACGACTCGTTGCGATAGGGGCTTCCGCTTCCCGCGTTCTCCAGGGCCAGCGTGAGGACCCGGTTGGCCCGTTTGAACCGGACCAGTTCCCGCAGCAGGCGCAGGGCCCGGTCCGCCGGCGAGTCGCCGGGCAGGCTCGCCGCGAGTGACGCCTGAAGCTGTTCGCCGCGTGCGCCGTAGAGGGCGCGGATGAGGCCCAGCCGGTCTCGGAAGTGGCGGAACAGCGTGCCCTTGCCCACGCCGGCGGCAGCGGCGACGTCGTCCATGGAGATCCGGTCGGGGTCGGTCGCCGCCTCGAACAGCCGGTCGGCCGCGGCGAGCACCGCCTCCCGATTCCGCGCCGCGTCAGCCCGCACTCCTGCCCCCTCTCGCAAACGGACCGCCAGTCCGCTATGGTGAAGCGGACCGGCCGTCCGCTTATCGTAGATCACCGCGGGCGGCCCGCGACAGGAAGGAACAGCAGTGCCGAGTACCGCCACCGATGTGTTCCACCAGGCCCTGGATCTTCTGCTCGGAAAGGACATGCCGGGCTTCATCGCCCTGTTCGCCGACGACGCCGTCATGGAGTTCCCGTTCGCGCCGGCCGGGCGGCCCAGCCGGGTGGCCGGCCGAGCCGAGCTGCACGACTACCTCATCGACTACCCGCGGACCCTGGACATCCGCGAGATCGCCGACGTCACCGTGCACCAGACCGCGGACCCGGAGGTGATCGTCGCCGAGTTCACCGCCACCGGCGTCGTCGTCGCCACGGGCGAGCCGTACCGGCTGCGGTACATCGCCGTCCTCACCATCAGGGCCGGGCGGATCGTGCGCTACCGCGACTACTGGAACCCGCTGGCCGTGCGGGAACTGTTCGGCGAGGGGGTGCGGGCATGATCCTCGTCGTCGGAGGCACGGGAACGACGGGCCGGCTCGTCGCCGCGAGACTCGCCGCCGCCGGCCGCCGGGCCCGCGTCGCCAGCCGCCGGGCGTCCGCCGAGGGCGTCCGCTTCGATTGGTACGACCGCAGCACGCACGCCACGGCGCTGGACGGTGTGACAGGGCTCTACCTGATCGCGCCCCTCGGCGACGCCGACCCGGCGCCGACCATGCTGCCGTTCCTGGACCTGGCCCGGCACGCCCGGGTACGGCGGGCCGTCCTGCTCAGCTCGTCGGCGATCGAGGCCGGCACGCCGGGACTGGGCGAGGTACAGGCCCAGCTCGGCGAGATGATCCCCGAGTGGGCGGTGCTGCGACCGTCCTGGTTCATGGAGAACTTCGTCGGCGACCATCCGCACGCCGCGAGCGCCCGGGAGCGTGGCGAGATCGTCAGCGCCACCGACGACGCCCGCGTGGGCTTCGTCGATCCGGCCGACATCGCCGAGGTGGCGGTGCGTGCCCTCACCGACCCGGCGCCCCACGACACCGAGCACGTCATCACCGGTCCCGAGCGGCTGAGCTACGCCGACGTCGCCGCCACGCTCACCGACCTCCTCGGTCACCCGGTCCGGCACCGTGCGGTCGACGAGGACGCGCTCACCGCGTACCACGAGGCTCACGGCCTCGCGCCCGACTACGCCCGCTTCCTCGCGGGCCTGGACACGGCCGTCGCCGCGGGCTCGGAGGACCGGGTCACGACGACCGTCGCGGACGTGACCGGCCGGCCGGCCCGGACGTTCCGGGACTTCTGCCGCGACCGGCTGGCCGGGGCCCCGCGGGCCGCGGACGCCTCGCCAGCCTGAGAACGACGCCCGGCCGGCGTCAGGACGGGTTCGGTTCGGTCCTGCTCGCGTCGGACAGCGGCGTGGACGAGGCCCTGCCGGGGGCCGGCTCGGCCCGGACGGCCAGGGAACTGTCGTGCGACGGGCTGCCGGGATCGGTGGTGTAGACGAACAGCGTCTGGTCCGGGTCGCCGGGCAGGGCGAGCGCCTCGTAGTGAAGAGTGATCGGCCCGACCGCCGGATGGCTCATCCGCTTCGAGGCGAGCACGTCCGTGCGGCGGCCGAGGATGAACGCGGGGTGTTCGGTCATCGAGGCGAGCAGTTGGTGCATCGCCGGGCGTACCCGTTGGGCCGGCATCTGCCGGCTGCTGCGCCTCGCCGGCCACGCGAGGCCGGCGAGGTGGGCGCGGGCGGCGGCGTCGAGCTGGACGGAGGAACCGCCCGACGTCGACGGCGCCTGACTGCTTCGTCGGCGGGTCGCGCGCTGCCGCGTAGCCGGACAGCTCGGCGTCGATCCGGTGTTGTCGGAGCCCGTGGCTATCCTTTCGCGGTGTCGTACGCCGATCTCACTTCCGCGCAGTGGAACGACCTCTCCGACAGCGCTGCCGGCCGGCTGGCCCAGGACATCGCCGGCCGGCACGAGTTGACAGTGGCCGGTGTGGAGAACAGGGCGTACGCGGGGCGGTCGCACCGCACGGCGCTGTTCGACCGCGGCGGGATGCGGTTCGCTCTCGTCCCCGGCGGCCGGTCGACGCTCGGCTACGACGCGGCCCGGTTCCGTCCCGCCGCGCACCAGGCCGCCGACTACGCCGACAGCGCCGCCGAGTTCGGCCTTCCGTCGCTGACGGAGTACGTGGACGCGATGACGTCGCCCGTCCGCGACCTCGACATGCCGGCGATGCTGGTCGCGGTGGACGCCTTCGACCCGTGCGAGGTTCCGCTGGCGCCGGACGACCCTCGCGTGCGGGAGCTGGTCTCGTCGGCCGGGGGCCGGTTCGGCGGGGTGCGCACCTTCCGGTCGGGTGACGGGCTGGCCGTGGAATTCGACCGGGCCGGGCAGGTGGTGCGCGCCCGGGCGATCCGCGAGGTCTCGTACGACGACGCGATGGCCGGGCTGGCCGACCTCGGCCTGCGGACGACCACTCCGGACGAGTGGGAGTGGGCGTGTGGCGCCGGCGCGGCGACGCTGTTCCGCTGGGGTGACGACTGCCCCGGCGACGGCTACCCGTACGACCACAGGACCGGCCCGCACCGGCAGGACAACCTCTGGGGTCTGGCGATCGGGCAGGACCCATACCGGCACGAGGCGACGACCGAGCGCACCGTCGTGTGCGGTGGGGACGGCGGCGGTGCCACCTGCGGCGGCAGCGGTTTCTTCCTGGGCTGGCTCACCCTGGCGACCGCGTACCGCGACGAGGATTTCGGCCAGTGGGTCGCCTCCGACGACGGATACGCCGACGAGATCCTGACCCGGCCCGTCATCGAGCTGGGCTGAGGCCCGGATGGACGCCAGGACCGGCGAACCCTCCGGCGCGGCAGGCGATGACTGATCGTCCGCTGCTGTTCCTGGACGTCGACGGGACGCTTCTGCCCTTCGGCGGCTCCGCCGGGCCGCCGGAGGACGGCGCCAACCCACTGCTGGCCGGTCTGGACGCCGGCCTTGGCCGGCGGCTCGCCGCGTTGCCGTGCGATCTCGTGTGGGCCACGACCTGGATGCACGACGCCAACGAGGTGCTCGCGCCGCGGCTCGGGCTGCCTCCGCTGCCGGTCGTCGACTGGCCGGACGACGAGGACGACGGCGGTCGGCTGCACTGGAAGACACGGCGGCTCGTCGAGTGGGCCGCCGGACGCCGGTTCGTCTGGCTGGACGACGAGATCACCGACGCCGACCGGAGGTGGGTGGCCGGGAACCACGGCGCGCCGGCGCTCCTGCACCGCGTCGATGCCCGCCGCGGCCTCACCGACGCGGACCACCGACTCGTCGCGCGATGGCTGAGGGGATAGGACCTGGTGTCAGCGTCCGCGCGCCCCTAAGCGACCCGGTCGCGTGGCAACGCCCGGGTGGGCAGCACCAGGACCTTCCCGTCCTCCTTCTCGACGAGGCCGATCTCGACATCGGGCAGATCCGACACGGACACGGTCTCCTCGGCCGCGAGCTGACGCAGGCGACCCGGCCAGGCGAGCAGGTTGTTCACCTCGCCCTGGGTCAGCAGGCGATCGGTGAAGCTCTTGGTGGGTGCCCGCAGCCGCAGGTCCGCGAGGGCGCCGAGGAGCGCGTGCAGTTCGTCCTGGAGTTCGTCCACGCTCCGCTGCTCGTCCTGCAACATCGCGGTGAAGCGGCGAAAACTGAGCTCGGGCGACTTCTGGGCGTGCTCGACGGCTTGCAGCACCGCGACCCGTCGCTTCGTCGCGATGGCCAGTGACGCCAGCCGGAGCTCGACGCGGAAGGCGCCGTCGGGCTTGTCGATCCCGGGGAAGACCTTGATGAGGTCGGCGACCTCCACCCCGTCGGATGAGAACGCCGCGACCTTCGCCCGCCATGCGCCCGCCCTGCGTCGGGCCGCGGCGATGGCGGTGTCGACCGTGTGTACGGCCGCGTCCAGGCCGAGAGAATGTCCCGCCTCACCCTTGTCGAGCAGGAGCGCGGTCGCCCGTTCGACGGCCGCCGTCGCGCCGTGGAGGCGGTCGCGTTCCGCGTCGAGGTTCTCGGCGGTCAGCTCCTCGAGAAGCTCGGTGACCCTCTCCATGGCCTTACGACGCTGCTCTTCGGCGTACACGCCCCCGTGACGCCCGGCCGGGACGCGTCGGCCGCCACCGGCACGAAGGTGGCCTTCTGCACGATGCCCGTCCTGCCGAGGATATCGCCATGGATGCCACCCGCGACGGCCTTGGACGGCATGGACCGGACGAGACCGTCACCGAGCTGCGAGGCCACCGACCTCGGCACGACCATGCGGTACAGCGTCTCCGTCGACCCTGCGGCGGCCGTCGCCGCGGACCCGGCATTCGGCGTCTTCAGCAGCCGCCGGAGCTCCATCGCGAGCGGCGACGCGGCGTCGAGGAGCCGTCCGCCTCGGATGTCCGTCGCCGGCGGAAGCGGGTACGCCTCCACCGTGACGAGCGGCGTGTCGAGGAACGCGGCGAGCGCCTGCCGCAGCCCGGCCAACCGCTCCGGTGACATGCCCTTGTGGTCCACGGGAAGCTCCGCCGCCCGCGAGATCTTCCCGGGCTCCGTCGCCAGGGTCCACACCGGCACCTGCTGATGGTCCGTCACGCCGTTCCGCCGTTCCTAGTCGTGGCGAGCGCCATGAGACTAGCCAGTGCGTCGCTGATCGGCAGACCCGTGTCTGCCACCGGACACGGCCTGTCATGCTCGAAACGATGACCACCGAGCGCCCCCGCGGCTCCCGCCTCCCGCGCGTCCTGCTGATCGTCGGCGTCCTCGTTGCGCTCGCCGCCGTCGCGGCGGTCGTGGTGCCGCTGGTGCGGCCGCCCGGCCCCCGACCGGACTTCCAGCTCCCGGTGGCGTGCGGTGAGACGTGGCGGCTGTCCACCTATCCGGGGCACGACGACTACGACGTCGACTTCTTCCCGACAGCGGGGGAGGCGTGGGGGCGGCCGGTGCTCGCCTCCGCCGACGGCACCGTCACCGTCGCGGGGATCAACGGCTCGCTGGGTGGCCGTACCCCGCAGGACCCGGACGGGCCGCGCGGGCGGGGCGGCGGCTACTGGGTCAAGATCGACCATGGTGGCAAGTGGGAGACGCAGTACCTGCACCTGCTCGAACCGCCGTCGGTGCGGGCCGGTCAGCGGGTGGCCCGGGGCGACCAGCTCGGACGGGTCGGCAGCACCGGGAACTCCGGAGCCCCGCACCTGCACTACGAGCAGCGCCGGGGCTGGGAGAAGGTGGAGGCTCACTTCGACGGCGTGCCGTCCGGGATCACGTCCGACGACCGCGAGTACTCGGTGCGGCTGACGAGCGCGAACTGCGCGCCGCCGCGCCCGTGATCGGGTCGGTCAGTCCCACCTCGACGTCAGTGCCGGGAACCGGCGGGGAGGCGGCCGGCTCGCACCGCCGGCCTGCCCGGACAGCGTACGCAGGCGACTGTCGGCCGGTGCGTCGAGGTCACGGACGTACCACGGTGACGCCACTGCCGGTTACCATCCCGAGTCATGGCGAGATACGTCGCTCTGCTGCGTGCGGTGAACATCGGTGGCGCCAGTTCCATGGCGATGGCGGAGCTGAAGGAGGTCTTCGTCTCCTGCGGCTTCGACCAGGTGGCGACCTACCTCCAGAGCGGCAACGTGGTGTTCGGCTGTCCGGAGACCGACGAGGCCGCGATCCTCGCCGAGATCGGCCGGGCCATCGAGCGGCGGTGGGGCCGGGACGTGCCCGTGCTCCTGCGCAGCCTGGCCGAGCTGGACGCGATGATCGCCGCGAATCCGTACGCCGCCGGGCAGACCGATCTGACGAAGTTGCTGGTGACGATGCTCAGCAGCGATCCCGGCGCGGACAAGCAGGCGGCGCTCGCGTCCCCGCCCGGCGAGACCGGGACGCTGACGCTCGTCGGCCGGGACGTGTTCGTGCACGTGCCCGACGGGTACGGGCGCAGCAAGATCGGCAACGCCTTCGTGGAGAAGAAGACGGGGATGGTCGGGACGACACGCAACTGGCGCTCGGTGCTGAAGTTGCGGGAGATGGCGGCGGCCTGACCCGGCGTCGGACACGAGGGTCGTCGTCGAGGTGACTGTGCAGTTCCGGGTGCTGGGTCCGCCGGAGGTCGTCCGCGACGGGCGGGTGGCGCCGCTCGGCGGGCCGAAGCAGCGAGCCCTGCTGGCCCTGTTCCTGCTGCGCCCGAACCGGTTCGTCGCCGCCGACTGGCTGGTCGACGCGCTCTGGGACGGACGGCCGCCGGCCAGCGCCCAGACGACGCTGCGCACGTACGTCGCCGGGCTGCGCCGGGCCGTGGAACCGCAACGGTCCCACCGCGAGCCGGCGCGCGTCCTGCGCGGTCACCCCGGGGGGTACGAACTGCGGGTGGACGCCGACGCCCTGGACGCGGTCCGGTTCGGCGCCCTGGTGGACCGGGCGGCGGAGGCGCTCGCGGCCGGGCGGCCGGCGGACGCCGAGCGGATCTACACCGAGGCGCTGGCGTTGTGGCGTGGTGAGCCGCTGGCGGGCGTTGCCGACCTGGCGGCGGTGCGCCCGGAGGCGGCCCGGCTGGCCGAGCTGCGGTCCAGCGCCGAGGAGGGGCGGTTGACAGCCGCCGTCGCGGCCGGCCGGCACGCGACGCTGCTGCCGGAGCTGCGCCGGTTCATGTCGGCGAACCCGCTGCGTGAGGGCGCCCGGGCGCAGTTGATGCTGGCGTTGTACCGGTCGGGACGGCAGACCGAGGCGCTCGCCGTCTTCGACGAGGGACGCCGGATCCTGGCCGGCGAGTACGGGCTCGACCCCGGCGAGCAGATCCGCGCGGCGCACCGGTTGATCCTGGCGCAGACCGTACCGGCGGAGCCCGCCGTACCGCAGGACCCCGGCACCGCGGCCGGAGCCGGCGGCCGGGCGGCGGCCGGACGTCCGGCCGGGGTGGCGCCGGAGCGGGACGGCGGGCCGCTCGTGGGGCGGGACGCGGAGCTCGAACTGCTGCGGGAGACGCTGGACGCGGCGACCGGGCAGGGCGGGCGGGTGCTCGCGCTGGTGGGGGAGGCCGGCATCGGGAAGACC
The DNA here is from genome assembly GCF_040648395.1 of Micromonospora sp. NPDC049151. Classification (NCBI taxonomy): domain Bacteria; kingdom Bacillati; phylum Actinomycetota; class Actinomycetes; order Micromonosporales; family Micromonosporaceae; genus Micromonospora; species Micromonospora sp. NPDC049151. The sequence continues at coordinate 279,103 of NZ_JBEZDP010000002.1, read as the reverse complement.
AGCCTCGCCGCGGCGCTCGGCGCGCGGGCCGCCGCGACCGGCGTCCCGGTGGTCTGGGGTCGCTGTCCGGACGTCGGGCAGGCACCGCCGTTCTGGCTGTGGAGCCAGGTGGTACGCGCGCTGACGGCGATGTCGCGGACCCACGCCGCCGGCTCGGCGCACCGGCTGGACGGGTTCGCCGCCGGCTCGCCGGCCGGGCCGGCAGACAGTCACGGTCTGGACCCCACGGCACGGTTCCAGGTGTACGAGGCGGTGGCCGACCTGGTGCACGCGGCGGCCCGGGAACGCGGGCTGCTCGTCGTGCTGGACGACCTGCACGCCGCCGACCCGGACTCGTTGCTGTTGCTGCGGTTCCTCGCCACCGCCCTGCCGGCGTCGCGGGCGCTGGTGGTCGCCACGCTGCGCCCGTACGACGACGATCCGGCCCTAATGGCGACGGTCGCCGAGCTGGCGCGCGGACGCGGCTTCGGTCAGGCCCGGCTCGCCGGGCTGGACGCCGCGGCGGTCGCCGACCTGGTCCGGGACCGCACCGGCGTGGCGCCGCCGGAGCCGCAGGTGACCCGGCTCGTGACCCGCACCGGCGGGAACCCGTTCTTCCTCACCGAGCTGCTACGGTCCCGGGCCGACGCGGGCGCCGACGCGGAGCTGCCGCCGAGCATCCGGGACACGGTGCGGCTGCGGCTGGCCGGGCTGCCCGCTTCCACCCGGCGTTGCCTCGACCTGCTCAGCGTCGCCGGACACGACCTGGACCTGGCGGTGCTGGCGGCGGCGCTGGACCGCACGGCCGAGGCGGTCGCCGAGGACCTCGCCCCGGCGTACCCGGCCGCGCTTGTCGTCGAGACCGGTCCGGGCGCGCTCGCGTTCCGTCATCCGCTGATCGCCGAGGTCACCCACGCCGAGATGGTCCCGCCGCGCCGGGCCGCGCTGCACGCCCGGCTGGCCGCCGCGTACGAGCGGACCGCCGGCACCGCACCGGCGGAGCTGGCCCACCACTACGGCGAGGCGATCGGGCTCGGCCACGGCGAGGACCACCTGCGGTGGTCACTGCGTGCCGCCGACGACGCCACCCGGCGGGTCGCCTACGAGGACGCGCTCGGCCACCTCGGACGGGCCGCGCTCCGCCTGGCCCCGGCCGCGCCGGTGTCGCCCGACGCGGCAGCCACCGAGCTGACCGTCCAGTTGCACCGCGCGTCCCTGCTCCAGATGACAGTGGGCGTCGGCAGCGACGCTGTCGACCGGGTCTGCGCCCGCGCCCGTGAGCTGCTGACACTCGTGGGCCCGGACGCGGACATCGGGCCCGCGCTCTGGGCGCTCGGCGAACTGGCCGCCAACCGGGCCGAGTACGCGATCTGCGCCGACCTCGCCGGGCGGCTCGTGCGGGCACCCGACGACGGCAGCGGGCTGATCGCCGTGGCCGGGGAGTACCTGCTGGGCGCCGTCGGCTACTTCACCGGCCGGCAGGCCGAGGGCGAGCGGCGGCTCACCGCCGGGATCGAGCGGCTGCGTGCCGTCGACCGGGCGCTGCTGCGCCGCGAGGCCGGCCGCCGGCCGGTGCTGGCCTGCCACAACTTCCGGGCGCTCGTCCGCTCGATGCGCGGCGACCCGGCCGGCGCGTGGGCCGACATCGCCGCCGCCGAGGCCCTCGCCGAGGAGCTCGACGACCCGTACGGCCGGGCGAACGCGGCGCTCTACGCGGCCTGGCTGGCGATGCAGGAACACGACGTCGCGGCGGCCGACGCGGCGGGACGGCGGTGCCGGGACATCGGCCGGGCCACCGGACTGCCGCACATGACCGCCACCGGCGCGTACTTCCTGGAGTGGGCCGCGGCGCGCGGCGGCGACCACGGCCGGCTCGACGCGATGCGCGCCGCCGCCGACGAGTTCTACCGGCCCGGACTGCGCTCGACCCGGACCATCACGCTCTGCGCGATGGCCGAGGCGTACCTGACCGCCGGCCGTCCGGACACCGCGGCGACGCTGGCCGGGGAGGCGCTGGCGGTGGCGGACCGGGTCGGCGAGCGCGTCTACGTGGCCGAGCTGCACCGGATCCGCGGCGCGGCCCGGCGCGACCGCGCGGAGTGGGACCTCGGCGCCCGGATCGCCGCCGACCAGGGCGCCGGGCTGTTGCTGCCCCGGTTCACCGGCTTCTGACCGGTGTGGAGGCCCGCCTCCACGCCTTCTCCACGCCCCTTCCACGCCGGGCTGGTGCCCTGGTCGGTGTCGGGTAGGGCGGCCGGAGCCGTCCCGGGGCACGTTTCGAAGGGGCACCACTGATGGGATCAGTTCAGCCGGAGGTCGAGGTCGCCGTGATCGGCTGCGGGCCGGTGGGTGCGCTCACCGCCAACCTGCTCGGCGCGCGCGGCGTCACCACGCTGGTCGTGGAGCGCAGCGCCACGCCGCACGGCCAGCCGCGGGCCTTCTCCTGCGACGACGAGGCGTTGCGCGTCTACCAGCAGGCGGGCCTGCTCGACGAGGTACGCGACTCCACGATCGCGCCGCCGCTCGTCGAGTACGTCAACCGCGCGGGCCGCACCTTCGCCCGGATGAAGCTGTCCGAGACGGACTTCGGGTACGGGCACGCGCCGCTGCGCTTCTTCGACCAGCCGCGACTGGAACGGACGCTGCGCGCCGGGCTGGACCGCTTCCCGCACGTCCAGCTCGCGCTCGGCACCGAACTGGTCGGCCTGGCCCAGGACGAGGACGGCGTGACGGTGCTGCTGTCCGACGTGGGCACCGGGCAGCGGCTGGCGGTCCGCGCCCGCTACGTGCTCGGCTGCGACGGTGCCCGCAGTGCCACCCGCGCCGCCGTCCGGATCCCGTTGTCCGGGGCGAGCTACGCCGAGCCGTGGCTGGCCGTCTCCGGCGACGTGCCGCCCGAGGCGGTACGGGTGCCGGACACCACGTTCGTCTGCGACTGGCAGCGCCCGGCGTTCGTGTCGCCCGGCGCGGCCGGCAGCTACCGGATGGAGTTCATGCTGCGCCCGGGTGAGACCGAGGCGCGGATGCGGCGGCCGGAGACCGTAGCCGCGCTCGTGTCCCCGTACGTCGACCCGGATCGGTTCGCCGTCACCCGCGCGGTGGTCTACACCTTCCACCACCTCATCGCCCAGCGGTGGCGGGAGGGGCGGGTGTTCCTGCTCGGCGACGCCGCCCACCAGATGCCCCCGTTCATGGGCCAGGGCCTGTGCAGCGGCCTGCGCGACGCGGCGAACCTGTCGTGGAAGCTGTCGCTGGTGCTGTCCGGCGCCGCCGATCCCGCGGTGCTCGACACGTACGAGACGGAGCGGCGCCCGCACACGGTGGAGATGGCGCAGACGAGCGTCCGGCTGGGACGCGTCTTCCTGGCCCGCAACCGGGTCACCGCCGGGGTGCGCGACGTCGCGCTGCGGGCGGTCCAGACGATCCCCCAGGTACGGCGGTTCGTCGAGCGGTTCGAGTTCAAGCCGGTGCCGGCGTACCGGCGGGGCCTGATGGCCGGCGGGCGGCGCGACGGCGTGGTCGGCACGATGTTCCCCCAGCCGCGCGTGCTCATCCCGGGCGTGCCCGGCGAGTGCCTGCTCGACGAGGCGCTCGGCGACGGCTTCGTCGTGCTCGGCGCCGCCGGAGTGGACGCTCCGCTCGGAGCGTGGCGGCCGGGGCTGCCGGTGCGGTTCGTCGCGGTCCACCCGTCCGGCACGCCGCTCGCCGGCCTGCCGGGCTCGTCCGGCGACCTGCCGGATCCGCTTTCCGGCCCTCCCGTGGCCGGTGGGCCGGACCGGGTCGACGTGGTGGACGCCGACGGGGTGCTCGGCGGGTGGCTGCGGCGGCACGGCGCCGACCTGGTGGTGCTACGGCCGGACCGGTTCGTGTTCGCCCTGGTCACGGCCGGCGGTGCCGAGCGGGCCGCACGGGTCCTGTCGGCCGCTCTCGGCGTACCGCCGGACGGAGACCGGGCCCGGGCGGAGACGTCGGGGCTCGGGGCGGCACCGGGTTCGTGACCTGACGCCCGGAGGCAGTGCCTGACGCGCCTATCATCGTTCACTGTGGACGGCACGGAGGTCGACCAGCTGACTGTCGACGGTGTGGGTTCGATAGCGCACCTGCTGCCGAAGTCACGCGGCCGATGTGGCATCTACGAGCTGACCTTCGCCGACGGCGAGCGGTACGTGGGGCAGGCCGTCGACGTGGTGGCGCGGTTCGGCATGCACCGCCGGAAGTGGCACGACATCGTCGAGATCGCCTTCCGGCGCGTACCCCGCGATCGACTCGACGACGACGAGCGGGAGCAGATCCGCAGGCGGGAGTCGGCCGGGGTGCGGCTGCGCAACGTCGTGCACACCGCCGGCCGGCTCGGCGCCGCCGAACTGGACCGGGTCCTGCTCCCGCCGCGGCAGCAACGCTGGCTGGCCGGCCACGAGCCCTGTCCGATCCCCCTCGCGCTCGGCGAGGGGGACCCACCGAGCCGGGATCCCCGGCGTGCCGAGGGCGACCTGGAGCTGAGGCGGTGGGGTGGGGGCGGGAGTGCTCATGACGTCCTCCGGTGGACGTGAGTGCCTTGCCGAGATCCGTTCACGAGCGTAGGAAGAAACCCACCGTCCGATGTCGAAGGAGACGCGCGTGCGCACACCCCGACGGCTCCGTCTCGCCGTGTCCGCGCTGGTGACCGCGTCGGCCGTGCTGCTCGGCTCCGGTGCCGCCGCGGCACCGTCCGCGCCTCCCGCGACGGCCGGGCAGCGGCCCTGCGACCCGATCGACCCGGCGGCCTGCCTGCTGCCGTTCCCCAACGACTACTTCACAGTGCCGGACCGCAGCACCCCGACCGGCAAGCGGGTCCGGTTCGCGGCCTCCGCGATGCCCGCCAACGTGCTCGGAGTGCCGATCGACCCGGCCGAGTGGAACCGGCAGGACGGATTCAGCCCCGGCTCGCCGATCCTGGCGCGCGTACCCGGTCTCGACGCCGCGCGGACCCGGATCGCGCCGGTCACCGACGTCGCGCGATCGCTCGCGCCGGACGCGCCGATCGTGCTGCTCGACGCGCGCACCGGCAGGCGTACGCCGTACTGGGCCGAACTGGACGCGCACGCCGCCGGCAGCCCGGACCGGCAGGCGCTGATCATCCGGCCGGCGGTCGCGCTGACCGAGGGCACGAGGTACGTCGTCGGCCTGCGCGGCATGCGAGACGGCGACGGCGCGCTCATCCCGGCACCGAAGGCGTTCCGGAAGTACGTGACCGGCTCCGGCCTGGACCGGCGTGACCCGCGCGCGCCGCAGATGAAGCGGATCCTCGCGGACCTGAACCGGGCCGGCGTCAAGCGGCACAGCCTCTACCTGGCCTGGGACTTCACCGTGGCCAGCCGGCAGGGGCTGACCGGGCGGATGCTGGCGGTCCGGGACGGCGCGTTCGCCGCGCTCGGCCGCCGCTCGCCCACGTTCACCGTCTCGCAGGTCACCGACTACACGCCGGAGCAGGACCCGCTGATCGCCCGGCAGGTCACCGGCACCGTCGCCGTGCCGTCCTACCTGACCGGCGACGGCGGGCCGGGCTCCCGGCTGCACTACGGGCCGGTCGGCGGCGACGGCACCCCGCCGACACGCGACGCGCTGCCCACACCGTCCGGCACGACGGTGGCTGCCGACTTCGTCTGCAACATCCCGCGCAGCGCGTCCGCCACGAGACCCGCACACCTCTCGCTCTACGGCCACGGCCTGCTCGGCCGCCCGACCGAGATCAACGCCGCGAATGTCAAGACCATGTCGCAGACGTACGACTTCACCTTCTGCGCGACGAGCTGGATCGGCATGGCCGCCGCCGACGTCCCGTACGTCGCCGGGGCCTTCACCGACCTCAGTGCCTTCCCCGCGGTGGCCGACCGGCTCCAGCAGAGCTTCCTGAACTTCCTCTTCCTGGGCCGGACGATGATCCACCGCAACGGGTTCGCCGCCCACCCGGCGTTCCGCGACGCCGCCGGTCGGCCGCTGATCGACGTGGCCGGCGGACTGCACTACGACGGCAACAGCCAGGGCGGCATCAACGGCGGCGCGCTCACCGCCATCGCCCAGGACTGGACCCGCTCGGTGCTCGGCGTGCCCGCGATGAACTACTCCACGCTGCTGCAACGCAGCGTCGACTTCGCCCCGTTCCAGACGGTCATGGACGGCTACTACCCGGACCGGATCGACCAGCAGCTCATCTTCGGCCTGCTGCAGATGCTGTGGGACCGGTCCGAGGCCAACGGGTACGCCCAGCACATGACCGACCGGCCGCTGCCGCGTACCCCGGCGCACCGGGTGCTGATGCACGTGGCGTTCGGCGACCACCAGGTGTCGACCGCCGCGGCGGAGGTGCAGGCGCGCACCATCGGCGCCCGCCTGCACGCCCCGGCGCTCGCCGACGGCTGGTCACCGGACGTGCGGCCGTTCTGGGGCATCGCGCCGATCCGCAGGTACCCGTACGCCGGCTCGGCGATGGTGGTCTGGAACAGCGGAGCCGCGTACGCGCCGCCGACGACGAACCTCGCGCCCGCCGGACCGGAGTACGGCGAGGACTCGCACGAGTTCCCCCGCGCCCAGCCCGGCGCCCAGCGGCAGAAGGCGGTGTTCCTGCTCACCGGCAAGGTGATCGACGTCTGCGGGGGCGGGCCCTGCCCGTGACGTAGCGGCCGCTCGCTGCCGGCGCCGCGCCGCCCGGCACATCAGCCTCCTAGGACGCCTTGGCGGGTGTGCCGGGAATCATGCCCCCGTGTAGGCGAACGCGGCCCAGTACCTCGGATCGACGTAGGGACGGTCGTCCGCCCGGCCCGGCGGCTCGACATCGGGCAGCAGGGCGGCCAGGTCGGTCCGCGTCGCGGTACGGAGCCACCGCTGGGCACGGCTGAGCGCCTCGGCAGGCTCGCAGCCCTCCTGGCACCACAGCCGGTAGAACGTGACCATCAGGTAGGTGGTGGCGAGATCGTCGACCGACCAGGCGGTCGCGATCACCCCGGCGAACCCGATCTGGATCAGGGCCGAGGGCAGGCCGACAGTCTCGTTGGGCAGCGCCGATCCACTGCGGTTGGTCTGACAGGCGGACAGCACCGCCAGGCGGCGGCGGCTCGGCTTCAAGGTCCGGCGTAGTTCCTCGAGCGTGACCTGCCGGTCCGCGAAGTACAGCCTGCTGTCCATGATCGAGTCAGGGTCGACGCTGCCGTGGCAGGCGATGTGCCACACGGTGTGTCTGTCGGCTGCGGCCTGGAACTCCGCCCAGGTGCAGCCGTGCCGTGGCGACGTCGGCCTGCCGTTCCATCTGCGGGTGATCTCGGCGGTCTCCCGGCCGACATACCGAAGGTGTTCGCCGAGGCTCGTGCCGTGCCCGTCGGGCACGTCGATGGCGAGCAGTGTCTGCTCCGGGCCGGCGAGTTGCCGGGCAGTGCTGCGGCATCGTCGCAGGCTCCGGACGTTCGGCGCGTACCGGATCGCCGAAAACTGCCCGACGTGACGCCATTCGGTGTCCTCGTCACCAGGGATGCCGGGCATTCCGGCGGCATGCAGCGGCAGGAGGCTCAGGAGGCCCACGGGCACCAGCGTGACCACCCGTCCCCTCGCACTCCACAGGACGACGTTCATCAGCCCTGCCTCCCAGAGGGTGCGAAGCGCCGCGGCAGTCCGGTCGACGCCCGTCGCTCCGAGCGGTTCGATGTCGCGGAGCCCGGGCAGGAGCGGGCTCGTGCTCAAGGAGACGGTTCGACCGGATGCCGTCGGGGTACCGGCCGCCACGTCACGGACCAGCTCGGTGACCGTGGCGCGGTCCAGTTCGGGCAGGTCGACGTACTGCGGGTCGTGGCGTGCGGCGACCACGAGCGCGTACCCGCCGGCCTTCGCGGCGCCGAGGTAGACCAAAGCGCCGTCTTCGGTCTCGGCGGTGATCGTGTCGTAGTCGGCGAAGAGGGCGAGTGGGTCCGTTCCGGTCACCTCCGCGACACGCCCGGCGACGTCACGGAGGTGCGACCACGACTGCCGTAGATCGGGGGAGGAGAGGCGCGTCCGATCGTCGAAGTCCTCGACGGCATGCCGGTACTCCTCCGCGAGGTCCGCCCGGCCGGCCGCTCCGAGGCGCTGGAGCACCGCCGCGTCGTCCCGGCCGATCACCTCGGTCAGTCCCACGGCCCGGCCGGTCTCCAGCGCGAGCACCGCCTCCCGGTAACGTCCGGTTCGCGCCAGCCAGTATCCGGCCTCCTCGGCGTACTCCTGCGCGGCGGCGAGAACCCGCTGCTTCGCGCGCGCTCCGTATCGCGTGACGGCGTCCTGGGAGGCCAGATCCACCAGGTACTGGTACGCCTCGGCGGCGTACCCGGCATCACCAGTGCCGACGGCCCACTCCGCCCACGCCACCGCCAGCCGGGCCCGCGCGGCGATGGTCCCGGTGGCGTCCATCGACTCGCGCCACGCCCGGTGGCGGCGCTCGTCGTTCGGTACGCCGGCCAGCGCGTCCCGGGCGGACAGCGCCTCTTGGAGCAGCAGGCGATCGTCCGCGTCCGGGCGGCGCCAGGGGCGGCAGCGGCCACGGACCAGGCGCACCGCTTCGCGTATGTCGCCGGCGGACGCGGCCCCGGACGACGCGGCCCGTCGCAACAGCAGCCTGGCGAGCGCGGCATCCGCGGCAGTGGCACGACGCCACCACCGCGAGCCCGCGGCCCGGCCTGACCGGCACCATCTGATGCCCTCGTCGAGTCGATGTGGATGGCTGGCCGCCGCGACCAGGCCGAGGGTGGCGAGGATCTGGGGCCGCAACGCCCGGGAGAGCCTGTCCTGCGCCTGCCAGCCGCTCGTCAGTTCCACGACCGCCGCGCGGAGGTTCCCGTTCAGCACGTGACGGCGGCCCCGCAGCAGAGACAGCAGACCACGGCTGGAACCGGTGAGGTCGAGCCGGTCGATCAACTGATCGAGCGGCGCGGTGTCGTCGTGGGTCTCCGCCATGGCGAGGGCCGCCTCGGCGACAGCGAGGACGCGCCCCTCGTCCGACAGGGCAACGGTGGCGAGGTCCGGCACGTCGCCCGTCGGGGCGGGCCCTCCCCGGAGGACGCGCGGTGCCAGGACGGCCGGCATACCCGCCACGAGAACGGAGGCCGACCTGTTCCGCCCCAGAGCGGCGCGAGTGTGGTGCAGCGCCCGCATCTCGGCGATCTTCCGGAAGGCGGCGTTATGCGCGGGCAGCAGGACGCCGGAGATGCGGTCCGCGACGTCGCGCAGCGCTGCGAAGAGTGCGTTCTCCTGCGGGTGGCCGATCGAGGATTCGCGCTTCAAAACCATCAGGCACATGGATACGTAGGCGCGGGCCATCGTCCGTGTCAGGTTGTCCTCGTCCACGTTCCGCGTGTCGATGAACGGATGGCAGCTCAGCAGGTCCTCTATCGCCAGGTCGAGGTCGTCGAACGCGCTGGCGACGCGGACCAGGTCCTCCAGCCTCCCCAGCCAGAGGTTGAAGTCGCCGGTGCTCTGCCACTGCCGCGGCCGGGTCTGACGGTGCGCCGTCCACGCCCGGTGAGCCTCGGCCGGGCTGCCCCGCAGGTGTGCGTCCTTGTACGCCCACACATCCCGGGCGGCCTCGGCCATCCGCCGCCGGTCGTCGTCCGGGCTGTCCAGGTCGTGCCTGATCCGTTGTCCCCTGGCCTCGTGCGCCCACGGCTCCTCGAAGGTCGCATCGGTCGGCCTTCCGCACGTCGGACACGGGTGCGGCCACGACCGGGGCGCCGGGACGTCGCTCGTCCAGCAGCCGTCGTTGCGGCACTCCCAGCCCCGCACTGCCGCCTCGGGTGGCGCCAGGTATCCGTAGGAGGTAGGTGGCGGGCGTCGAACCAACGCGGTGACCGTCCTCGTGTGCGTCGCCGGCACCGGCTGCCGGACCTCGCCCCCTGCTGACGGACAGCTGTCCGTCAGCAGGGGGCATGGCATTCTTCCGACGACCGTCCAGCTCGCCGTTTCCGGACGACATGCTGCGGTGGCTCGACCTCTTCGGCCGGTACTCGTTCGACGTGCACGGCAGCGGGATCGACGACAGCAGCATGTGGGAACGCGTCGGGTCGCTGTACGAGTACGCGAGAAGCGACCGGGAGGGCTTCCTGGCCGCCCTGGGCGACCTCGTCGCCGACGATCAGGGCGGCTTCGCGACCTTCGGCGCGGCCCGGCTCGTCTGGGAGATGTTCGGCGGGGACGTGCTGACGATTCCCGCGGCGTGGCCGCTGATCGACGCGGGCATCGCCTTCAAGGCCGCGCGAGGGCTTCCGGACGCCCTGCTCACCGGCTACGAGCAGCAACGGCTCCAGCAGATCCGCGCGCAGCGCGGCTGACCCGCGATCGGCGTCGACTTCGTCCGATCGCAAGGAGGGAATGAACACCGTGGAAGGACTAGTCTGCTTCGGCATCGTGGCCGCACTGATCGGCATTCTCGTCTGGCAGTTCGTCGAGACACGAAATGCCACGGCGACCACGACCGTCGACACCACGTGCGATACCGCACTGGCCGCCGAGGTCGTACGGGGGGCCTTCGGTGGTCCCCGCGCAGTGCTGTGGACCGGCGCGAACGGGCCGGGAATGATCAATATGCGGCGGCGTGGAATCCGGGGTGGTATCACCTTGTCCATCGACATCGAACCGCAGCCCGGCGGGGGCTCCCGGTTGGCGATGTGGGCCTCGGAGACAGTCGTGTACATGGGGATCCTGGTGAACTTCGCCGGTGTGGTCAACCGGCGGAAGACGGCGATCGCGCGGCTGCTGGCCGACGCGGAGAGCGCCAGGGCCTCGGGCAGCTTCGGACAGTGACACCCGGGCTGTGGCTCCGGCACATCCGCGGAGGGCGGCAGGCCCTCCGCGGATGACCGCGTACTCGACCGGAGGTGCACCGCCGCCGGGCGTCGGGAGTCCGCGATGCTAGCCTGCCCGTCTGGTATGGACAGTCTTCTCGACCGGGCTCAAGAGTGGATCGATGACTGATGGTTCGGACGCCCGGCGTTCGCGGTACCACGGCGACCACGCCCGTGACCGGCGCCGGCACCCGGGGTGGTGGCGGGTGACCCGGACCGCACCGGCGGTGGTCCGGGCCTCGCTCGCCGTCGTCGTCGCGGTGGCAGTGCTCGCGCTGGCCCCGCTCGCACCGGCGGCCCGCGCCGACGGTGAACAGGTCAAGTACTACCGGGTCGGGGCCACCCACCAGGGCGAGCCGGAGAACCTCACCGAGATCGCGGAGCGGTTCCTCGGCGACGGCGCGCGGTCGGCCGAGCTGTTCACCCTCAACGCGGGGCGGATCCAGCCGGACGGCGCCACCCTGACCGACGGCGCCCGGCTCCGGGCCGGCTGGGTGCTCGTGCTGCCGTGGGACGCGTACGGCAGCGAGGTCCGACAGGGCGTCCCGCCGGCCCCGAAGCGGACGCCCGGCGCGTCCACGCCGTCCGGGCGGCAACCGGATGCCGACGGCGACGCGGCGGCCGGCCCGCCGAAGGGGTGCCGCACCGCCGCGACGGCGCGCGCCCGGTCGCCGTGGGCCGGTCCGCGCGTCGCCGCCGACCGGGCGTGGCCGCACAGCCGGGGCCGGGACCAGCTCGTGGCCGTCGTCGACTCCGGCGTCGCCGGCAGCCTGCCCTCGCTCGCCGGCCGCGTGACGACGGGCGTCGACCGGGCGGCCGGCGCCGCCCGCGGTGACACCGACTGTCTCGGCACCGGTACGGCGATGGCCGGGCTGATCGTGGCGCGGCCGGTGAAGGGGTCGACGGTGGCCGGGGTCGCGCCGGACGCGGCGGTCATGCCCGTCCGGGTGGCGGGCCGGACGCCCGGCGCCTCGGCCGCGGCGAGCGTCGCGGGGATCCGGGCGGCGGTCGGCTCCGGCGCGTCGGTCATCGCGCTCGGGCCGCAGGTGGACCTCGGTCAGGCCGAGGTGGTGGCCGCCGTCAACGAGGCGGTCGACCGGGGCGCGGTGGTGGTGGTTGGCGCCGCGGGCGAGGCGGCGGCGCCGGACCCGGACGTGCCCCTGCACGACGCGGTGCTGCGCGTCGGCGGGATCGGTCCGGACGGGGGCACGGCCGAGCGCTACCGCTCCGGCGGCGTGGACGTGATCGCGCCCGGCGTCGACGTGACAAGCCTCGGCATCACCGGCACGCGGCCGGTGAACGGCACCGGCACCCACCTCGCCGTCGCGTACGTGGCCGGGCAGGCGGCGCTGATCCGGTCGGCGTACCCGGACCTCGACCCGGCGCGGGTCCGCAACCGGGTGCTGAAGACCGCGAGGACCACCGGCGGCGTCGCGCCGGAGATCGACCTGACCGCCTCCGTCACGGCCGCGCTGCCCGAGGAGGCGCCCCGCGCGCAGGCTGCCGAACCGGTGTCCGGCTCCACCACCGGGATCGGCCGCCGGGCGGCGTTGCTGACGCTCGCCGGGCTGGCGGCGCTCGCCGCGGTTCTGCTGGGCCTGCGTGCCCGCCGCCGGGCGGCAACGGGCGCCGGTGCCGGATCGGCCGAGGCGGCGCCGGCCACGACGACAGCCGTGTCCGCCGGTGCTGCCCCGGTGGAACCGGCCGCGACCCGTGTGGATCCAGCAGTCCCCGAGGCGGCGCTCGCGAAGCAGGCCGGCCCCCACCGGACCTACGCCGCCCCGGCATCAGCCCGGCCGGCCGTCGCCGCTCCCGAGGACACCGGGCCCGCCGGCACCGGGGCGACCGCCGGCGGCGTACCCGCTGACCCCGCCCCCGAGGACACCGTTCCGGGCGACGCCGTTCCGGTCGGGCCGGACGTGACGGCGGCGGTGGCGGAGCTGAGCCGCGACCCCGCGCTGCGGCACCTGGCCGCAGACGAGGCGGGGATGGCGTACCTGGCCGAGACCCGCCCGGAGGCGCGGGAGAAGGCGCTCATCGGCCTGGTGCCGGGCATGGACGACGACACGGTGGCCGCGCTGCCGGCCATGGTGACGGCGCTGCCCGGCACCGACGAGCAGGAGCAGTCGCTCACCGGCGTCCTGGTGGACGTCCGGCGTCACCTGCGCGGCGACCCGCTCGCGCTGGACCGGGCGCTGGTCCGGGCCGGGAAGGTCCGTTGGCAGTCCCAGTACGAGCTGGCCGAGCACGTCACGTCGTACGCGCGGCAGCATCCGGAGCTGGCCCGGCTCGCCACCGCCATCGCCGAGACCCGCTGGTCGAGCGGGGCCGGGGAGCCGGCGCGGGGGAGCTGATCAGAGCAGCACGAGTTCCTGGGCCAGCATGTCGGTCCAGGTGCGCCGGGTGAAGTCGCAGCCGGTGTGCGCCACGAACTGCTCCAGGGTGCGTACCGGCCCGATGCCGAGCCGGTCGGCCGGCGGGGTGTGCAGCATGTAGAGCACCCGGCGGCGGCTCAGCTCCTCGCAGCGGGCCCAGTCCTGCTCGACGTGGTCGCTCCAGTGCCGCGGCCGGTCCTGCCGGATGTAGTAGTGCCAGGTCAGCACCTCGGTGGGGTGGAACAGGTCGTAGCCCCACGTGAAGGCGCGCAGGGCCAGGGTGATCTCCTCGCCGTGGAAGTAGATGCCCGGGTCGTAGGGCACCTCGGCGACGAACGAGCCGGGCGCGAAGAGGAACCCGGCGGCCAGGAAGAGCGCCGGCTTGGGTGGTACGCCGGGCGCGGCCCCCTCGATCAGGCGCTGGCCGAAGACGGGCACGCCGAACGTCGTCCAGTCGCTGACGATGATCTCGGCGGGCGCGCCCGCGCCGGTGAACTCCTGGTCGGGCTCGTAGCTCGGCGGGTACGCGGTCAGGATCGGCTTCGCCGCGCCCGTCTCCCGCGCCATCCGGATCAGGCGGACGTCCCAGTCCGGCGCGAACCGGGTGTGGCTGTCCACCTGCAACAGCCAGTCCTCGCCGCCGTACCGCTGGAACGTCTGGTCCCGGGCCCAGCAGGCGCCACGACTGTCCCGGGCGTCGTACTCCCGCACGTCGACCTGTGGCAGGTCCCGGATGGCGGAGATGTCCTCGTCGCCGAGGTGCTGCCAGCACACCGCGACGCGGACGTCCTCCGGGTGCGCCGCCTTGGCCAGGCAGTCCAGCACCGTCGGCACGAGTTCCGGGTCCCGGTACGACGCGATCGCCACGAAGATCGTCACGCCTCCGCCTCCGCCGGGACGAGGGCGTACGACTGGAACAGCAGCGCCAGCGCCCGGTGCTCGTCGGCGGGGTCGGTGACCGGCGGCAGCCCGCCGCGCGACCGGATGTGGGCCAGCAGGTCCGGTTCCGGCGCCAGCCCGTAGGCCCGCAGGTAGTAGGCGACGGACTCGGGCCAGAGCCACCGGCCGTCGGTGCGGTAGGTCATCGGCACGACCCGGCCGCGTTCGGGCTCCACCACGTCGGGCCCGCGTGCGGTGGTGGCGAGCACCGCCGTGCCCGTCTCCAGGTACGCCGCCGCCCGGGCGAGGTCGGTGCCGGAGAGTCGTTCGTGGTCCGGCGCGAAGCGTGCCCCGTCGTCGTCCACCTCGTCGAAGACGCGGGCGATCCGCGGCGGCTCGGTGTCCCGGTCGGCCCAGAGCAGCGCGCCGGACCGGCGGGCCGCCGCGGAGTACGGCGGCAGCTTGTCGCCGGGCCGGTACACCTCGACCAGCGGGGCGGAGATCCCGGCGGCGCCCAGCGCCCGCATGACGTTCGCCGCCGTCCCGGCCCGCGGCCCCTCCGTCTCCAGCACGTAGACCGGCGCGGGCGGGATCACCGAGGCGGCCCACTCCGGGGCGATCCGCCATCCGCGCCACAGCGCCACCGCGCCGGGCTGTTGCCGCACGGCGGCGACGGCGACCCGGTCGGTGTCGTCCATCAGGCCCTCGCGGCCGGTCAGGTCGGCCAGCGGCGGCACCCGCCCGCCGAAGACACGCGGGTTCGGTACGGCCGACGCGAAGGTGAACGGCAGGTCGACCGGCCCGGGCGGCTCGGGCAGGGACACCGTGCCGGTGTCGGCGAGCCGCAGCCGGGCGTCGGCGAGCGTCGCGTCCGGCACCCGGCCACCGAGGTGCAGCAGCGCGGTGTGCAGGTGGTCCTGGTCCGTCATCTCCGGCCTCCTCTGGTCCTCGTGGGCGGGGCGCCGGCGCATTCGACCACGCGGGCCGCCGGGAGCGCCGCGCGGCGCCGGGGCTCGTGCCCGAGAGACACCGCGACCCGGGCCGTTCGTACACCCGGTCAGAGCGCTCCGGCGCGTACCAGCGCGGCGAGCGCCCGGTGGACGGCGACCGCGCCGGCCGGCGCGGGCGGATCGGCCCGGCACCGCCGCAGGTGCCACAGCAGACCCTCGTCGGCCAGCGTGCCCTCGTCGAGCAGCCGGTCGGCCACGTCGGCCGGCCAGACCCACACGCCGTCGGTGCGCAGGCGCGCGGTCAGCGCGGGCGCGGACCGCAGGTGGGCGACGAACGGCGCGACCTCGTCGTCGTCGACCGGCAGCCGCGCGTCCCCGTCGGCGGCCAGGCGTACCTCGCCGGGCGGTTCCGGGGCCCAGATCAGCGCGGACCGCGACCGGGCCGCCCACTGGTACGCGGGCAGCGGCAGGTCGTGCCGGTAGACCTCGACCGGTGCGGCGTGCCCGGCGTCGGCGAGCGCCGCCTGCCCCCGGTCGGCGATCACGGGCAGCTCGTCGTCGGGCGTCGCCGCCTCGACCAGGTAGACGCGCGCCGCGTCCACCGTGTCGTCCGGTCCCGGGGTGATCCGCCAGCAGCGCCACACCCCGGCGGTGTGCGCCGGGTCCAGCACGTCGAGCAGTACCTGGTCGAGGCCGTCCACGGTGCCGCCCGCTGTCTCGTCCACCACCGGCGGCGCGGCCGTCGCGTACAGCGGCAGGTCGGCCGGCGGGAACGGGATGAACACCGCCGCCGGGCCGGTGTCCACGTCCTCGTCCGCCGCCGGGTCGGGCAGCAGCGGCGTCTCCGGGGGCAGCAGCGCGGTGAGCGCGGCGATCTCGGCCGCGGACTGCGGGAACGCGCCGAGCAGCCCGGCCGCGCAGGCGCTCCGGTCGCCGTGCGCGAGCCGCGCGCGCAAGCCGGCGAGTTCCTGGTCCGGCATCCGGCCGGCGGCGCGCAGGCAGAGCAGGTGCAGCACGCCGGTGCTCATCGCGTCGCCGCCGTCTCGCGCAGGAAGGCGGCGGCCAGCCGGGCCGGCGCGGCCCCGCCGGCGTTGACGAGCGCATCGCGGTCACCGGCCACGGCCGCCAGTTCCGCCAGGTCGACCTGCCGCCAGCCGGGGGACGGCACCCGCGCCCGGTGTGCTTCGCCGGTCGCTACCACCACGCACCGTTCGTCGTCCGGGGCGGGTATGACAAGTGGCCGCCCGTCGCCGTTCACCGCCAGGTGCAGGGTGCCGGCGCGCAGGACCGCCCGCAGGTGCGCCGGCTGCGCCGCGCCGGCCGCGATCAGGCGCAGCAGCGCGTCGACCGGGTCGGTGGGGGAGTCCGGGAAGGACGGGCGGTAGTCCGGGTTGCTCCGGAACTCGCCCACCTCGCCGTCCTCGCCGACCTGCCACACCCCGACGACCGCCTCGAACGGCGGATCATCGTCGTCGGCCGGCCACTCCGGGTCGAGCAGGAACAGGAAGTCCACGTCGCTCATCCGGCGTCCTCGTCCGTGAACAGGAGCGCGTGCCAGACGAGCGCGGCGGCCAGACGTACCGGCTCGGGGCCGGACGGGTCGACGAGGACGTCGATGCCGTCCGGAAGCAACTCGGCCAGCTCGGCCGTCTCGACCCGGCGCCACCGCGGCGCGAAGGTGCGCGCCCGCTTCTCGGCCGAGGTGGCCACGACCACGCAGGGCATGTCGTCGAAGGAACGGACGATCAGCGGGCGGCCGTCGCCGTTCATCGCCAGGTCGAACCGGGAGCCGCGCAGCGCGGACTGGACCCGCTCCACCGGGGCGTCGCCGCGCATCATCCGGCGCAGCAGCACGTCCAGCGGCTCGGCGCTGTCGGTCATGGTTCCTCCGGGTGGCGGCGGTCCGCGTCGCGTACCTCGACCGGACGCCGCCTGTCGTCGTGGCCGGGGGTGGGCGGGCGCACGGCACCGCCGGCGCCGGACGCCGGTGCGGTGGGCGTGGCGGCCCCGGTGGCCGGTCCGGCGACCGGCGGGACCGGGGCCGGTGGCCGGGCCACCTCGTCCTCGTGTGCCCGGTAGGCGTTCCACCAGGCGTTCTCCGCCTCCGTCAGGGCCCGCTCGGCCTCGGCGACGGACTCCGCTGTCGAGTCCGTCCGGGACGTCAGCCCGTCCAGGCGGGCCGCCGCCTCCGACATCTTCTTCGCCGCGTCCGCGACGGCGAGCGCGGACGCGCGCAGCGCGGGGGAGAGGTCCCGGCCGGTGGCGTCGCGGGCGGCCGCCTCGTCCAGCCGGACGACGAAGCCGCCCGGGACCCGGACCTCGGTGCCGGCCCGGTGCCGGCCGTCACGGGAACGGGCGACGAAACGGAACTCGACGTCGTACCGGACCGCCGCGGTGATCTTGTCGTCCGGGTCGGTGCGACGGATCGGCTTGCCGGTCGCGCTGACCGCCACCTTGCCCTCGTCCTTCACCTGGGCGCCCGGGTCGGTGCGGTAGAGCTGCTGCTCGACCAGCGAGGAGGCGTTGACGGCGGCGAAGTCCTGCCGCTCGCCCACCCGGCTCGCGCCGCCCGGATGACCGACCCCGCCGGCGACGAGCGGCCCGGCCGCCTTCACCGTGAGCGAACTGCCCGCTGTCCGCTCGTACTCGGTGTCCGTGTTGCGCTTCGCCGAGCCGCCGATCTTCACTGTGGCGTCCGCCCGCAGGAGGGTGGGACGGGCCACCAGGCGGGCGTCGAGGAACAGGTCGCGGCCCAGCGCGGCCGGCATCGGCAGCGGGAACGCGCCGTCCTGCATCGCCGGCAGCGCCTTGATCCGGCTCACCGTCAGGGTGTCGCGCAGCGCGGCGGCGACGTCCCGGCCGGGGTCGGCGCCGGAGGCGATGAGCGCCTGCCGGGCCGCCTCGTGCAGGCCGGGCAGGTCGACCAGGACGTCCTGGACGGCGAACCGGCCCGGCTCGGGCAGCCGGTCGAAGCCGGCCGCCTCGCGCCACGGCCGCCGGCCCTCGTCGGTGGTCTGCCCGGCGGGCACCGGCGTGACCGGACCGGAGACGGCAGGTGGCCTGCCCTCGGTCGCCGAGTACGTGGTGACGTCGCGGACCGCCTGGATCGACACGCCGCCCTCGGGCAGCCCGCGTCCGGTGACGGTGACGGTGAGCCGGACCGGCCCGCGGTACGTGGGCACCGGGCCGGACACGGTAAGCGACTGCTCGTACGTCCGGCCGGTGCGCTCGGTCGTCTTGGTGGCCTGGTTGCCGAGGGCGGCGGTGCCGCTGAGGCCGGCGGCGACGGTGCCGGAGGACGGGCCGTGGCCGGTGGTGCGGGTGGCGTCGTCC
The DNA here is from genome assembly GCF_040648395.1 of Micromonospora sp. NPDC049151. NCBI lineage: Bacteria > Bacillati > Actinomycetota > Actinomycetes > Micromonosporales > Micromonosporaceae > Micromonospora > Micromonospora sp. NPDC049151. The sequence goes on along the minus strand of NZ_JBEZDP010000002.1, from coordinate 260,752 downwards.
TGGACCCGGTCGGTCTCGGTGCCCTGCCCCCGCGCGGTCAGCGTGACCTGCGCCGCCGTCCGGGAGGTGGTGCGGGTCTGCGCCTCGCCGACGACCGAGCGGTCGGTGACCGACAGCTCGTCGACCAGCTCGATGCCGGTGAAGCTCGGCTCCGCCACCGGTTCGGCGGTCAGCGTGACGTGGTACGTGGCACCCCGGAACCGCCGTTCCAGCCGTACCGTCTCGCTGCGGCCGCCGTTGAGCGCGTCGGCCAGGTGCAGGTGGGCGGCGCCGAGGAACCCGCTGCTGCCGAGCCCCCGGATCGGGTCGCCGGGGCCGCGGTCCCGGGTGGCCGGCAGGATCGCCTGGGCGAGTTCCTCACTGGACTCCCGGGCCAGGGCACGCCGCAGGTGCGGGATGCGGTCGGTGAGGTCGACGTGGGTGGTGACGCCGCCGATGCCGAACGATCGTTCCGGCCCGGGCCGGAACGGCTGTGGTGTCGCGTCGGCCGGCGCGGCGGAGCCGGCCGCCTCCTCGTCCTGCCGCTGCTGCGCCTCGCGTACCAGGTCGCGTTCCCGCTGCTGATGCGCGGCCCGCGCGGCCCGCTCCCGCTCCTGCGTCTGCTTCAGCGCATCCACCGCCGCTCTGTGGCGCGCGTCCAGCTCCCCGAGTTCGCGCCGGTGGCGGTCCTGAAGGTCGGTGAAGGCGTCGTCGACGCGCCGCCGGTCCGTCTCGCCGACGTCGCGGTCCCGGCGGACCCGGTCGACGTACGCGCGGGCGGCACGCAGCTCGGTGTGCTGGCGCCGCAGCAGGTAACCGCGTTCGGTGGCCTGTTCGCTCACCATCCGGGCGACCTGCTCGCGCTGGTCGGCGCGCAGCGTCTCGGCGTCCTCCGCGTGCCGCAGTTGCAGGCGCACGTCTGCGGTGCCGTGCCGGCGGGCGCGGTCGCGGTCCTGGAGCCGCCTCAGCTCCGCCGGTGTCATCCGCATGACCACCGCGCCGGGCAGGGTGAGCCGCCGGCCGGCCCGCCGGGCCGGCGACCCGGGCCAGCGGCCCAGCGGGCGCAGGTTGCTGTCGTGCCGGGCCTCGGCCACCACCTCGGCCTCCACGTCCACCCGTACCAGCAGTTCGCGTTCGGCCCGGCCGCCGCCAAGGCGGAGCTTGGCGACCCCGGACGCGCTGCGCTCGCTGATCCGGCCCCAGGCCCGCCGCCACGGCGTGACGGACAGGATGACGGCGCCGCCGGGCCGGCCGGTGCTGCCGCCGTGGTCGGCGACCGGCCCGCTGACAGCGGCGACACCGGTGCCGGAGACGCTCAGCTCGGCCGCGCGCGTGTGCGTGCTCTTGCGGGCGGTGCCGCTGGCGAAGGTCCGCTTGACCCGGGCGAACTCGGCGCCGTCGAGCACCGTCGGGTTGGTCGGGCGCAGCCGTACCCGCACGTCGGCGCGGGCGTCGGCGGCCCGGCGGCCGTGCCACAGGTTGCTCAGCGCCAGCGGGCGGCTGAACAGCTCGGCGTCACCGGTGAGGCGCTCCGGTGACAGCTCGTCGGCGACCACAGTGGAGAATCGGCCGTCCTCGACGGCGTAGACGTCGTCCCGGGCGGCCTCACGCAGCGTCTCGACCACCGCCTCCTGCAACCGGTCGGCGCCGACGAACGACTCCACCCGGCGTCCGTCGAGGTCGTGCGGTCCGCCGGTCATCCGGCTCAACGGGGGCGGGTACGCGATGGTCTCCACGTCGCGGGGAGCCGGGCTGGGCTCCGCGTCCGGGCGTCGCCGGGAGACCCGCGTCTCCGGCACGAGCATGCGCACGTCGAGGCGGTGCGTGCGGGGACGCGTCTCGGACGAGGCGACGACGGTGGGCACGTCCCGGCCGTACGTCCCGAGGGAGAGCTGCCGCCCCGCCTGGTTGACCCGCACCGTGGACCGGGTCGTGACGGTCAGGTCGAGGGTGGCGGCGAACTCGCGCAGCCGTACCCCGGTGGGCTTGCCCTCGTCGTCGAGCTCCGGCCCGTGGTCGCTCTCGACGGACTGCCCCCCGGTGACGGCGCTCTCGTCGGTGGTGCCCCAGGTGATCGCGGCGCGCGGCCCGCCGAGCAGCGTCGAGGCGGCCTGGCCGAGCGGGCCCAGGACGCGGGGCTCCAGGCTCAGCTCGGCCGACCGGCTGTCGTCGCGGGCACTGGTCACCGTGGACCTGGCGGTCCGCTTGTCGGCGGTGCCGATCTTGTCCCGGTTGACCAGGTCACCGTCGGACACCTCGCCGAGGCTGCCCCGGATGGTCACCACAGTGACGTGGTCGTGGAACGTGCCGGTGCGGATCAGCGGGATCCTCAGCCCGGGCCCGACGATCCGGTCCGCCAGGTGGCGCAACTGGTCGGGGGAGAGCTGGGTCTTCAGGTCCGTGTCCCGGTTCAGCGCCGCCTGAAGCTCGGGCGTCAGCCCGTCGGCGAGCCGCGCGTCGCCGAAGTGCCGCAGCGTCTCCTCGGGCGTGGCCAGACGGAACCGGCGGTGACCGGGCACCGAGCGGACCGCGTCGGCGACCGTCTCGTACAGGCTCCGGTCGCCCACCCGGGTCAGGTACGCGCCGCCGAACGACTCGCCGTGCTCGACGCGGGCCGGTGCGAAGTGGGTGCGGGCGGCGCCGCGCCGTCCGCGCCACTCCAGGCCGTTCGGGTCGAGGGCGGTGCCGGGCAGCCGGTCGCCGGTGGTCCACTGGAGCGCGTCGACGGAACCGGACAGCATCCGTGGCGCGCGGCCCAGGACGCGCACCTGCACGCCGTACTCGACCCGGTACCGGACGCCCGGCGCGGTGCCCGTCACCGTCTGCTTGCCGCCGGTCCGCTCGGCGATCGTCTGGGTGGCGCCACGCTCCCGGCCGCCGCCGACCCGGGGCCCCACGACCAGGCTCAACGGCGCGGCGTCCAGTCCGGCGCCGCCGAGGCCCCACAGGCCCCACGGCCGCTTGGTGGTGGCGCCGCCGGTGCCCTCGCCGGCGAGCGCGGCCGTGTCGATGTGCGTCACCCCCTCGACCCGTTCCACCTCCTCGACGTGCCGGGCGACCAGGCGGACCTCGACCTGCCGGGCGCGGCCCGGGAAGAAGCGCCGCCATCCGGTGCGCGCGGCGCGCGGCAGCGCACCCGACCGCACCCAGCCGTCGTGGACGTTCGCCGGGTCGGTGACCACCATCTTCGGCAGGCTGCCGGAGATCGACGCCGTGCTGAGCAGCTTCTGCATCACCGGGCGGCCGGGTGCGCCGATCCGGACCAGGTCGGCCATGCCGTCCTCGGCGAGGATCGCCTCCACCTGGTCGAAGAACGTGGCGTCCGGATCGGCCGGCCGGCTCCGGACGCTCTCCACCCCGAACCGGTCCGGCACCGGCGCGCCGAGCGTGCGGTCCGCGGCGGCCGGCGCTGTCGCGTCTGCCGTCCGCAACCCCGTGTGTACGGCGAGAGCCACGGTGCCCGAGGCCTCCACCGGTCCGGCGGCGGGACGGCCGGGCCGCACGAGCCGGGCGACGAACCGGACCGGCACCGTCACCTCGGTCAGCCCCGCGACCTTGACCGTCGTGGTGGACGTGAACGTGTCCTTGTGCTCGGCGGAGTGCTCGGTGACGGGCGCCGTCGGCACCGAACCACCGACGCCGACCACGACACCGGGTATCGCCGTGACAGTCACCTTCGGCTCGACCCGCTGGTCCCGGTTGTGGCGCAGCTTGTGGGTGAGGTTCTCCCGGGTCTTGGCGGTGACCTTGCGCTTGTCGTCGTGGGCCCGGTCCACGCGGACCGCGTCCCAGTCGAGGACGGCGGTGACGAGCAGTTCGGCCGGGTGCCCCCCGATCGTGACCGGGTAGGGGCGGCCCTCGCCGAGGAACTGGTCCACGTCGTCGCGGCTGTCCGCCGCCACCGCGTCGACGAACTCGTCGGACAGGCCGGGGTCGAGGGTGCGCAGCGCCGCGCCGAGGTCCGCGTTCTCGGTGGCGCGCAACTGCTCGGCGAGCCCGAGGGTCCGGCTCTCCCGCAGGTAGGACGACAGGCTCCGGCGTACCTCGTCGGACGACGGCAGCGCCGAGGTGGTCCCGGTGGTCCCGGTGGTCGCCGGCGACGCGCCGGCCCCGCCCACGGCGTCCTCCCGGGTGGTGGTCTCTTCCGCGGCGCTCTCTTCCGCGGTGGCCCTCCCGGTGGCGGTCTCGGCTGCGGTGGTCTCCGCGGTGGTCGTCTCCGCGGTGGTGGTCTCGCCCGCTGTGGTTTCTTCTGCGGGGTCTCTCGTGGCGGTGGTCCCGGTGGTCGTGTCGTCCTCGGCTGTCGACCGGGTGACCGGGGCGTCGTCGCCGTCGTGGTCGTCGCTGCCGTCACCGTCGTCGTGCTCGCCGAAGCCGGCGCCGAAGTCGCCGAAGCCGTCGTCGTCGCCGTCGCCGAACAGGTCGAAGCCGCCGGGCTCGCTGCCGGTGTCGGTGTCGTCGGCCGGGGCCGGCGGCGGTGGCTCCCGGCGGGTGTAGGTGACGTGGCCCGCCGGGTCGATCGTGCGGACCAGTTCCAGCCGGCTCAGCGGCCGGGCGCCGATCACCGGGTAGTCGCGCGGCGTACCGGCCGGGTCGTCGTACACGACGAGGTGCACGTGGGTGCCCCGGGCCGCGGCGAGCTCGACCACGTCGTGCGCGTTGCCGATGCCGCGCCGCTCGGCGTCGTCGACAGGCGTGTCGCGGCGCCGCCCGCCGGGGTCGGGGGCGAGCGCGGCCCGGACGAACTGGCTGTTGTCGTACGGATTGCGCCGCCGCATCGCCGCGGCCTCGTCGAGACTCATCACGTCCCGTCCGGCGCGGAGCGTGCTCAACCGCAGGGCGTCCGCGTCCCCTCCGGGCAGCTCGGCGGCGATCGCGTCGTAGAGCGAACCGGGTTGCCTGTCGATCCCGCCGCGGACGGCGACGGCGGTGGCGACGGCGAACTCCTGCTGGATGGTCCCGGGGTCGTCGGACGTCGCCATGAGGTGCGCGGCGACGAGGCGCTGGCTGTTCGGCAGGCCCACGGTCCGGGCCGGCCGCGACGGATCCAGGTCGGGGTCGACGGCGGGCGGGACGTCCGGCGCCGGACCGGTGTCCGGCGCGGGCAGCGAGACGGCGGTGACGTACCGGTTGTGCGGTTGCGCGCCGAGCTGCCGGAGCTGCCGCGCGGTGAGCGACTGCTGCCACGTCGGCGATCCGGCTCCGGCGTCGGTGGGCGCGGCGAACGGCGTCGAGGCGGCGACGTTTGGCTTGCGCAGGTCGGCCCGGTACTCCTTGAAGCCGGTGCCCTCGGTGTAGAACAGCTGCCGGTTGGCGTTCGTGGGCACGGCGTGCGACTGCGGGAGGGCGTGGACGACGGCGAAGTCGGCGGCGAGCCGGGACAGGTCGGTGGGCGTGGCGGCGCCCACGAAGTCCGTCATGAACGCCAGGTCGCGGTCGGGATGCCTGTTGTTCTGCGACTGGACCTGCACGTCGACGGTGAGGACGTCCGCGGGCAGGCCGGCCGGCGTCGCCGCGCCGTGGGCGACGGCGAGCTCCTCGCCGTACGCCTGGTGCAGGCTCTCGGCCAGCATGAGGAACTCCGCGCCCGCCTCGCCGAACCGGACCTCGGGCCGGCCGAGGGTGAGCAGGCCGTCGACGAACAGGTTCGGCTCCGGCGAGTACGGGAGCATCGGGTGGACGGTGGCCTGCCGGTCCCGGGACCGCATGTCCTCGTCCACGGCGTCGGTGAAGTCCTGGACGAAGGCGTCCCGCCCGGCCTGCGTGTCGAACGTGGCGAGGCCCTCCAGGACGGCGGTCAGCTTCTGCCGCTCGATCCCGAGTTCCCGGCGCGCGCCCGGGCCGCGTGTGGTGAGGTCGGCGATCCTCGCCTGGTGGTCGCGTACACGCCGGTCCAGCCGCTCACGGGTACGCCGGATCAGCTCCTCGGTGTCGCCGACCCGGTAACCACCGGAGATCATCAAAGGCCGGGCCGGCGGCTCGTCCTGCGGTCCTGTCGACTCCGGGTCGAAGCGGGTCCGGCCGTCGATGCGGTCGAAGACGTGGGTGCCGTCCGCCGTCGTACGGGCACCCCGGTCGAAGTCCTGGATCGACACGTACGGGTAGCGCCGCTCCTCGCGGGCCGGGTCGCCCTGGACGAGGCCCTGGATCGCGGCCACCGTGTCGGGGTCGCGGAGCACCTGGTTGCGGGTGCGGCCGTACGGGAACTTGCCGCCCTTCGTGCCGACCGCGTAGCCGTTCACCGCCACCGGCACGTCGAGGCCCTCCACCAGCCGGGCGGCTCGGGCGACCGCGTCCCGGAAGGCGAGGTCGGGCGTCTCGGCGGTGGTGTTGACGCCGAAGACGAACGCGACAGTGGTGCCGGGGGCGAGTCCCTCGGTGACGGCGCGGACCACCTCGGGGATCTGGTCGACGTCCTCGGCGGGCAGCATCGAGTTGACGACGAACCCGATCGGCGCTCCCTCGTCCTTGAGCGCGGCACTCACCTGCCGGTAGTTGCCCGGACCGACCTCGCGGGTGTGCCGGGTCAGCTCGTCGAACCGCGCGTTGCGGCCGCCCGCCACCCGTACCGGCTCGAAGCGGACCGGCGCCGTCCGAGGCGGCAGCCCGCCGCGGTCGGGCGAGAGCACGGCATCCTGCTGACCGGCGATCCGGTCGACGTTGCGCGCCAGCAGCCCCGGATCGTGCTCCGGCGTGGTGGTCGCCATCAGCGAGGTGTCGCCCTGGACGAACGTGGCGTCCAGGGCGCGGTCCGCCACCGGGTACTCGTCGCGCAGGCCGAGGAAGTGCCCGATCTCGTGCGCGAGATCGAGGTCGGACGAGTGCGTCGACCAGGTGGTCTGGGTGGCCGGCGCCGGAGTGCCGTGCAGCGCGACGGTGGCGTGCGCCTCGCTGGGCGTCGCCACGAACTCCACAGTGACGTTCAGTTGATCGTCGCCGATCCGGAAGCCCTGGTTGTAGACGCGGTCCACCGCGTCGCGTACCCGGGTCTGGATGTCGGGCCGGGCGGAGGCCGCCGTGGCGTCCCGCGCGTCGAGGAAGACCTTGACCGTGAAGTCCTGCACGTCACGGTCGCCGAGGCCCAGCACCCGATGGTCGTACGCGATGCGGTTGTCGACCGCGTCGAGGCGCAGGCGGGGCCGGTCGTCGGCCGGAAGGGGCAGACCGGCCTGCTCGTACGAGCGCGCGACCACGCCGGGCACGCGGGTGTCGGGGTGGGGTCCCCGGTCGATGACGTCGTACGCGCTGGTGTTCGCGACCCGGTGCGGCGCGGTGTCGCGCTGCGCGGCGCGTGCCTGGGCGATCTCGTCGCGGGTCTTGGGCACGTCGAACCGGGGCGGCGGGGTGCCCTGCTGACGTGCGGCGGTGTCGATCGGGGGCGCGCTCGGCGACGTGTCGGCGCGCGGGCGGGCGTCCGGGTCCAGTGGCAGGCCGGTGACCGTGGCGAGGGCCTGGTCGACCTGATCGGAGCCGGGCTCGCCGAGCGCCTCGCGCCATCTGTCGAAGTACGTGCGGACGGCGCCGTCGCGGTCCTCGACGAAGTCGCGCAGCGCGTCCGGGTCCGTCCCGGTACGGAGGTGGTGCGACGCCCGGTCGAGCAGAGTGCGGCCACCGGTGAGCTCGGGGTCGTCGTGGAACGACGCGGGCTCGTGTTGCCAGGGGCGGGTGTCACCTGCGGACGCGGTCACGGAGAGCGTGGGTCTGCCCGCCGCGAGCGACTCCTGCCAGGTGTTCGCGCCCTCGGTGGCCACGAGCGTGGCGCGCTCGCGCAGCCCGGCCATCTGTTCCGGCGTGACGCGGGGCAGGGCGGCGACGTGGACCGGGGCCCCGGCCGTGGGAAGGGCCCGCGTCGCGTCGCCGACCACCAGGACGACTGTCGGCCGGTCCTGCCGGGCGCCAGTCGTCAGCCGGCGGACCACGTCGCCGTGCTCCGGCGTGACCCGCGTCTTGCCGTAGTAGACGAGCACCACGTCGGTGCCCTCGTCGTCGACCAGGTCCGCGAGGCCGTCGGCCCCGGAAACGCCGGTGTCCCTGATCACCGCCCCGGCACTGGGCGGCGGGGTTGCCGATGGTCGGCCACGGTAGGACGGGACACCGGTCAGGATCGTGTCGAGATCCTTCACCGGCGCGTTCGGGCTGTGGAACTGGCGGGGGAACTTGTCCCACAGGAACGGCTGGAGCGTGAGCAGGTCGTGGTCGCCGTGGGCGTCGCGTAGCCGGCGCACCCAGGACTCCTGGAACCACTCCTTCCGCTGATCGTCGGTCAGCTCCGACTCGTCGTCGTTCTTCGGCACGTCGACGGCGGGCAGCACGGTCAGGACCGTGCCCGGGGGGAGCGGGTCGGCGCCGATCTGGTCGAGGCGCAGGCCCTGCGTGTTGTTCTGCTCGTCCTCCGTCTTCTTCCGGAACCCCGGCTGCAGCTCCTTCTGCCATTCGGGGGCCTGCGCGGCGCCGGGCCACTGCCTCGTCTTCCAGTTCACCTCCGTGCGGAGGGCGGCGGCGGCCTTCTGCTCGGCCGGCTGTTGCGGTCGCATGACGACATCCATGTCGCCCCGGCGACCGGTCCACTCGCGGTGGAACAGATCGTAGGAGCCCACCGGGTCGTCGAAGTCGGACTGCCGGCCGAGCTGCCCCGCGTAGTACGGCGTCTTGTTGCTGGGATAGGTCAGCACGACAGTGCCCCGGTAGCCGGTAGCGGCCAGCCCGTCGAGCATGGCGACCGTCGCGGCCTGGTGGCCCAGTCCGGGTGAACCCTGGTCGAGGACGTGCACCACCTGGTACTTCGCGGTGAGCCTCTGCCCGACCGCCGTCGGCACGGGCTGCTGCCGGGGCGGCAGCGTGGCTGTGGAGAGGTCCGCCCTGGGTGGTGGGGCGGAGTTCCGGTTCGCCGGTCCGGGCGCCGGAGGCGGCGGGAACCCGGGCGCGGCCGGAGGCGGCGGCATCCCCAGCGGTGGAGGCATCCCCGGGGGAGGCGGCGGGCCCTGAACACCCAGCGCGGCACCCGGTGGCGGTGGTGGCGGTACCGGGACACCCGGCGGTGGCGGCGGTGGCACCGGGACGCCCGGTGGCGGCGGCGGTGGTGGCGGGGCCGGGGCGCGCGACGGGACCTGCGGGTTCGGGTACGGGTCCGGTGTCTGCTCGCGCGGCGCCTGCGGTGCCGGAAGGTCGCGCACCGGTCCGGCGGTCAGCGCGACGTCGTGGATCGTCGCCAGATCCTGTGCGGTGAGATAGTCGACCGGCCCGGCCGAAATCCCGTCCTGCTCCGACATCGGCAGCGTGTCGACCTCGACACCCATCACCCCCGGCCGGGGCACGGTGGTGAAGAGGTGCTCGGGGGCCTGGTGACCCTCCTTGGCCCCGAGGTAGTGCATCACCTCGTGCACCATCACTGGCAGGCGGTCGCCGGTGTTCCACACGTGCTGGTCGGTGCTCACCCCGTCCTGCGAGGTCACCTCCACCGGCGGGTTACGGCGTGGGTCGGCCTGCCAGTCGCGGGTCATGCCGTCGCGCCACGGGGGAGTGTCGACGACCAGGTCGATGTGCAGCAGGCGACCGTCGGGCAGCGTGTATCTGCCGTTGACCATCTCGTCGACGGTGCGCTGCACCGTCGCCGCGAAGTCGCGCAACTCCCGCGGGGACATCTGGTCGTTCTTCGAGACCAGATCCAGGTGTACGTCGAACGACCGGTAGTCCCGGCCGTCGGCGGTGAACTCCCTTGTGGTGAAGTCGATCGTCGTGATCTCGCCGCGCAGCAGGTGGGTGCCGGGGACGACGGTGTCCTTCCAGGGCACGTACCGTTCGGTGCGCAGCCGTTTCGGCTCCGCGCTCGCCTTGGCCTGCTGGAACTGCGGGCTCGGCGTGGGCCGGGTGGGCGCGGGAAGGTCCGCGCCGGCGATCGGCGCGGGAGGGGCCGGCGTCGGCTCGACGGTCCCGTGCTGCTGCGTCGTCGCTCCGTCCGGCGTCGGCGTGGTGTCGACGGCGCCCGTCTCCGGGTCGCCGGCCCGGCCCGTCCCCGTGCCGGGACCGTCGGCGTCGACCTGGGCATCCGACGTGCCGTCGCCCGGCGTGTCGACGGCGGCGACCGGGCCGGGCACCGCGACGACCGGCTCCGGTGAGGACGGTCCCGCGACACCGGGGTCGGTGGCCGGTGAGGCGGCCACGGCCGGACCGTCGACCGAGATCCCGCCGACGGGCGCCAGCGGCGGCGGGGGCGCCTCCGCGGCGCCGGCGACGTCACGCGGGGAAGCGGCCGGACGGCCGGTGGTCGCCGGATCCGTGGACGACGTGCTCGTGGTCGGTTGGCCGGTGCTCGGGGTCCCGGTCGGCGAACCCGTGGACGCGGTGGTCGGCGGCGAGCCAGTGTTCGGCGAGCCGGTAAGCGGGCTGCCGTTGGTGCTCGGTGCGCCGGTGCCCGGTGTGGAGGTGCTCGGTGTGCCGGTGCCCGGCGTGGAGGTGCCCGGTGTGCCGGTAGGTGGTGTGCCGTTGGCGGTCGCCGCGCCCGTGCCGGGCGTGCCGGTGGACGGTGACGGGCCGGTCGGGACTGCCGCCGGGCCGGCGGCGGTGGCGGGCGGGGCCACGGGCGCCGGTGTGTCGAGAGCGGCCGGCCCGCCGTTCGACGCCGGCGCGTCGAAACCGGGAAGGCCGCCGCCGTGGGGCGTGGTGAGGCCGGCGACGGCGGCCGGGGTGCCGGTCGTGGGCGCACCGGTGCTCGCCGGGCTGCCGCTCGGCGCGCCCGTCGCGTCCGCGCGCGGCGACGTCCCCTCGGTGCCGGCGGCCGGGCTCGGCCCCGGGGCGGGACCGCCGGCTCCACGCGGGTCGGTGCCGGTCGCCGGGGTCGCGGCGCCGAGCCCGCTCGGGCTCTGGCCTCCGGTGCCGTTCGGGCTCGTGTCGCCGTTCTGGATGCCGCCCTGTGACCCGTCGCCGACCTGACCGCCGACGCCCGGACCATCCACGGCCTGTCCGCCTGCGGTCTGCCCGCCCGAGATCTGTCCGCCCGGGGCTCGGCCGTCGGCGGTCTGTCCGCCGGAGGTAGGGCCGCCCGCAGTCTGTCCGCCCGGAACCTGACCTTCGGCGGTCTGGCTGCCCGGAGCCTGGCCGCCTGGAGTGGTGTCCCCGGCACTGCCCTGGCCGGCAGCCGGATCACCGGCGCCCTGAGGCGACGGCCCCCGGGTTCCGGCCTCGCCCGGGCCGGACCCCTGACCGGCGCCTCCGGTGGTCGGCCCGCCCGAGGGCTGCGGACCCGGGCCACCGCTCTGACCGCCCGGGCCGGTGGGAGAGCCGACGGGTGGGGGTACTGCTGGCCCGTCCACTGTCGTCGTCGGCGGCGTGGGTGCGGTGGTGGTGAGGTTCTTCGTCTCGATCGTCGGCGGTGGCGCCCCGGCGGCGGCGCCGGGGCCGTAGCTCTGGCCGGCCACCGTGGCGTAGTGGTGGGCCATCCCGCCGATCATCGACGAGCTCATGGTGGCCCACGGGTTGAAGCCTCCGCCGCCGACCATCATGGTGAACAGGCCCTCGAACAGCGTCTCGGCGAGCGCCGACAGCCCTTCCCGCGACAGGACGTTGTTATTGATCTTCGGGAAGAACTTGCCGCCGATCATCTGCATGCCGCTGACGCCCGCGCCGATGAAGGCGCCACCGGCGAACGCCAGCCCGAGGTCCTTGTAGTCCAGGGACTTGCGGTTGCCCTCGATGATCTGGGTCACCTGGGCGGCGGCGCTCTGCCAGAGTTCCTCCAGCCCTTCCTGGAACGCCTCCCAGGTCAGCCGCATCAGCAGGTTCCGCAGCCGCTGGCGGAGCAGGCCGATCAGCGCCCCGACGATCTCCTGACCGATCCTGATCAGAGCGGGCACCGCCGCCGCGCCGAAGCCGGAGGCCAGCGCGATGGCGATCTCGACGACCTGGGTGAAGGCCGCGATGACGATGTTGTACTGGGTGTTCTCCGAGTCCAGTGCGAAGTTGTAGGCCGAGCCGCCCAGGGCCAGGGCGATGTTGCCGCCGGCCGGCACGTTCTTGGTGATCCCCACCTGGTAGTGCTGGAACGCGTCCATCGCCGGGCCGGACAGGCTCCCGGCCAGCCCGTAGCCGAGGTTGGCGGTGGCACCCATCCCGTTGAGGATGGTGCTGCTGAGCGCGTACAGCTCGTCGCCCATGGCCCGCAGGGCGGTGGGGTCGGCCTTCGGATACTCCTCGCCGACGGCGACGAGGATCAGGTCGTACGCCCACTGCCACTGCGGGTCGTTGGGGATGTGGAAGTCGGGCATGTCCTACCGGGGCACCTGTGGGTGGCTCAGGCGCCGGGGATGATCGGGGTGGGTGTGCCGTCCGGCGCGTAGCTCAGGTAAAGCGGCTGGTAGCCGGGTGCGGTGGGGTCGACGGCCGGGTTCTCCCTGACGACGAAGAGCCGGCCCTGCCCGGGGTCGATCGGCTTGCCGTCCGGGGTGGTCACGGGCGTCCCGGCCAGCGGGGTGATCGAGTCGTAGAGGTTCGCGTCCACCCGGGCGCTGCCGTCCTCGAACGGGTTGAGTGCGATCAGCCGGTACCCCTCGGGCAGCGGCCGGCCGCCGACGTGGGCGGTCGCGTACTCCGGCCGCACGAAGTACGACGAGATGGCCGGGTGGGCGGCGGTGAGCGGGATCAGCGGCTCGGCGGGCTGGACGGGCAGCATCGGGGCGCCGTACTGCCGCGGAGCGACCCCGGCCTGTTCGGCGACCGGTTCGGTGAGCGCCAGCCGACGGGACGTCAGATGCGGCCGGCGCGGCTCACCCTCCGCGGTGGGCTCCAGCACCGGGTCCGCGACCACCGCCCGCCGGGGGTACGTGAGGCCGTCCAGGCCGTCGAAGTCCTTCGTCATCTTCCGGCTGACGTCGAGGGCGGCCTCGTCCGCCTCCCGGTACGCCCGGCTGCTCTCGGTGAGCCCCTGTGCGGTGTAGCGCAGGGTTCCCCGGACGCCGCCGATGATCGCTTCGAGGTTGTCCAGGCCCTCCAGGAACTTCGTCGAGAACTGCTCGCCCATGTCGTCGTCGCCCCAGGCCCTGGCGTAGCGGGCGCGCAGCGCGGTCAACTGGGTGAGGTACGTGTCGTAGAGCTGCACGTGCGACTCGTACGCCTTGCCGAGCCCCTCCACCCCGTCCGGGTCGACCCACAGCCGCCCGCCGGGATTGTTGCTGATCACTCGGGCCCCCGGGTCAGGAGTTCCCGCACGCTCGTCACCATGCGGGGTTCCTTCGGCAGGAACGCGTCCGCCCCGGCCTGGCCCCGGACCAGCTTGTGGGCGTCCAGACCGTCCGGCAGCATCGGCGCCAGCACGTCGGCCGCCTGGTTCATGACCTGTTCCTTGGCGTCGGCGTAGGTGTCGAGGACGAGCCGGGTCAGATCGGCGGTGGTGAGCCGCTTGTGCGCGCCGGAGGGGAACTGGATGTCGGTCAGCACGCCGTTCTGGCCGACGGTGACGCTCACCTCTTGGCGCGGTGACGTCGCGGTGGCCGAGAGCGCGCTCATCCGGGCCTGCATCTCGGCGAGGCTGTTGCGCTGCCGTTCGTACTCCTGGAACAGGCCTTCGATGCGCTCGCTGTAGTTCACGACGGACCACTCCCTCGACGTCGCCGTCAAGTGAAGACGCCACCGCCGTCGCGCCGGAACTCCGGCCGGGGATCAGTGCATGAAAGTGCAACCACTCTTCCCGGTCGGTCGGCCGGCGGCGCCGGGTCCCGGGGCGCTGCCGTGCAATGTTCGGTGACGTTCGGACATGGTGGCGCGAACGGGTTGCCGCCGGGCAGGGCCGCGGATCAACACTCTTCCCTGCCACCTTTCCCTGACACGAGGAGTCCGGCCGTGACGATGCCGACCGTCAGCACCACCGAAGAGGGTATGCAGCGGGCTGCCCAGGAGTTCTCCGACAAGGCCACCGCCTTCACCGGCCAGCTGCGCGCCGTCAACGGGCAGATGGCCATCCTGATCTCCTCCTGGACCGGCCAGGCGTCGCAGGGCTTCAACCAGGCCATGGACAACTGGGAGAACGCGTTCCAGCGGGTCATCAACGAGCTGCTGAAGATGCTCGAGGTCATGGGTGTGACCACGAAGGGCTACCAGACGGCCGAGGACGAGGCGTCGAGCGTGGCCAACTCCTTCGGCGCGGCTCTGCCGGGCATCTGAGCCGCATCCGGATCCCCCCGATCTCCCGAGAGGACTGACGTGTCCAACTACACCTTCGACTTCGTGCAGGCAGACGCCGTGCTGACCGACATGAACCGCATCAACGGCCAGATCCAGTCGTCGCTGGAGGAGATGGAGCGCACCGTCGAGGCCAGCCTGGCCCAGTGGACCGGTGCCGCCCAGGAGCAGTACAGGGTCTCGAAGCTGGCCTGGAACCAGGCGGCCGACTCGATGGTCGGCTACCTGGAGCAGGCCCGGCAGACGCTGCTGCAGATCTCGGACAACTACGGCACCACCGAGCAGCGTCACGCCATGATCTGGAACGACGTCCGCGGCGGCTGAACCGCCGGACGGCCGCCGCGGACGCGGCGTGGCGGCCCACGTCGTCCGTCCCCGGCCCGGTGAGCTAGACGACCCGGGCCGCTGGGGTCTGTGCCAACGTTCCGTCGTCGACTCTCGAGTGGAGTGAGCTCCTTGGCCCGCATTGACTGGGGATACCCCAACGACAAAGCCATCAGCGCGATGAACGCCTACGGCATGGGTGACGAGGCCATAGGGAAGCCGGACGGCACCGTTCAGGCGGCGCACGACTCCTGGATGGCCTTCTACAACAAGCACCAGAACAACCGCACCGGCGTGAACTACGAGCGATGGAAGGACGAGGTCCGCGCCGAGCATCCGGAGTGGATCGAGGCCCGCGACTGGTACGACAAGAACATCCTCGACACCGAGGGCTGGAAAAACCTCGTCAAGACGTACAAGGACAACATCACCGACCCGTCGAACGTGAAGCCGCCCGCGTTCACCGACCAGTCAGACTGGATCGACGACGAGATCTCGACCGGCTCGGGCTTCAAACCGCCGGCGATCAACCCGACGTTCAAGGGTGACACCGCCTCGACCAGTGGCGTGGCGGTCAACACCGCCGCCCTGAAGTGGTTCGCGGAGGACGTGCTGGGCAGCATCACCGGCGCCGGGAAGATCCTGCTCACCACGGCCGACCAGGTGGGCGCGATCGACCCGCGTCCCGGCGCCTTCGCCCGGGCCGAGGTGCTGCGGCAGGCGATCGTCGGGGCGACGGCCCAGGACGGCGGCGTCAAGGGCGACATGAAGGACATGCTCGTCAACATGAACACCGCCCTGCTCGCGGTGCAGACCGCCCTGCTGAAGATGGCCGCGGAGTACGAGAACCTCGAAGAGCTGAACGCGCTGACCACCGACAAGCTCGGCGAGATCATGGGTGACTCCTTCAAGGGCCTGGACAACCTGAGCACCTACGGCCAGAAGATCGTCAAGACCGACGGAAACTGACGCGGGCGAAACGGTCTCGCCGCTCGCGAAGAGGGACAGGGCATGGGCAACGGCCTCGGTGACAGCAAGCTCGACGGGTGGAACGACCCCGCGGAGGAGGCGGCCACCTTCCCACCCAAGGTGGTCCCCGTCAGCGACCTGTACGACTACCAGACCTGGGCGAAGGAGACCCGGGGCTGGCGGAAGCTCGAGGCCGCGGTGAACGGCGGCGCCGCGCTGACCACCGAGAGCGGGCGGGACCACGCCAAGACGCTGGTGAGCGTCCGGTCCGTCGTCGAGACCGCGCAGGCCTTCCAGGCGACCCAGGACCTGCTGATCTGGCTCGAACAGACCATCCGTACCGCTGTCACCTCGATGGTCGGAGACGACAAGGCGTGGAAGGGGCCGGCGGCCAACGGGTTCCGCGACAAGATGAACTTCTACGCCGACCTGCTCGGCAAGCAGGCAGAGCACCTGGCCGGCGGCGCGGTCCCGGACTCCACCACGGCGGCCAACAGCATCAACTCCTCGACCAACCGCAACTCGCTGCCGTCGCAGCTCTACGACGCCGCCAACCATCTGTCCTGGGCCCAGCAGACGATCGCCTACCTGGACGGCGCCTGGGCCACGATCGCCTCGGACAACGGCGTCGGCAGCGGCAGCGGCCCGGTGCCGATCAGCGGCACCGAGTACGAGAAGCCGATGGCCCAGCAGATGTCCGAGGTCGTCCACACGGTCGCCGAGAAGTACCGGATGACCACCGACAAGGCGGGGACGTCCGGGGTCACCATGCCGACGCCGAGCATCAACGTGCCGACCGGCCCGCCGATCTCGTCGCCGAACCTCACGACGCCGACCCTCACCACCCCGCCCACGATCACCCCGCCGGGATTCACCGCGCCACCCGCCGGCGGTATCACCACGCCGGGGTTCACCACGCCGCCGAACATCACCGTGCCCTCGATCACGCCGCCGAACCTCGCCGACATCGGTGGTCCGGGTTCCGGCCAGGGACCGGGCGCCATCACCCCGCCGTCGTTCTCGGGCCCCGGCGAGATCGGTGGGCCCACGCCAGGCGGGGGCGGCGGCAGCGGGCTGCCCGGCTTCGACGCGCCGGGCATCAACGGGCCGGGGGGCGCCGGCTTCCCCGGCGTCGGCGTACCGGGTGGGGGCGGCCTGCCGGGCGGGCTCGGTTCCGGTGTCGTTCCGCCGGGCATCAAGCCGCCGGGCTCGGCCAACCTCGGTGGCGGCGCGGGTGGCGCCGGATCGGTCAAGCCGCCGTCGTTCTCCGGACCGGGTGAGGTGGGCGGCCCGAAGCCGGGGGCGGGTACGGGCACGGGAACGGGCATCGGCAAACCGGGCGGCGGGTTCACCGCGCCGAGCATCCCGGGATTCGGCCCGCCCGGCGGCGCCGGTCCCGGCGCGGGCGGCAGCCCCGGGCTGCCGGAGAAACCGGACGCGAACGGGTTGCTCGGCAACAGCGACGACTTCGTCCCCGGGGCCGTCGACGGCGTGGACATCCCGGCCGCTCCCGGTGGCGCCGTGCCCGGAGGCGGTGGCTTCCAGTCACCGATGATGCCGGGCATGCCCGGCGCGGGCGCTCCCGGCGCCGGTGCCGGTGGCGGCTCAGGTGTCCCCGAGGCACCGGATGCCAAGGGCCTGGTGGAGGGCGACGAGGCGGACTGGCGGTCACCCGGGTTCGACGGCGTGCAGGTTCCCGGCGCACCGGCCGGCGTCTCGGCCGGCGGCGCCGGGCTGGGCGCCGGCATGCCGCCCATGCCCGGAATGCCGGGGCCCGCAGGTGGCGCGACGAACCCCGGTGGGGCCGAGTCGCCCGACGCCCGGGGACTCGTCAGCGGCGACCCCGAGACCTGGGGACCGGTGGGCGTGGACGCGGGCGTGCCGGACGGGTCGGGCGGCGCGCCGGCCGGTGGCGACGGGCTCGGCGTCGACGGCCCGCAGATCCCCGCCGCGCCGGTGGCTCCGGGCGTCGGCGTCGACTCGCCGGTCACGGCGCCGGCCGGTGCCGCGATGCCGATGATGCCGGGAGCGCCGGGTGCGCCGGGCGCCGGTGCGGGCGCGCCCGCCGGTGTGCCGGACGCGCCGGACGCCTCCGGGCTGGTCGAGGCGGACGCCGACGACTGGCGCCCGTCGACCCCCGACGCCGGTGCGCCGCAGGCGCCCACGGGAGCGGGCACGGGCGGCGCCGGACTGGTGGAGCCGGTCCCCGTCGCGCCGCCGAGCACCGGTGTGACGCTCCCGAGCACCGACGTGTCGGCACCGGTCGCCGGTGTGCTGCCGCCGATGGGCGGCCCGCCGGGCAGCCACGCGCCCGCCGGCACCACACCACGTACCGCACCAGCGGCGTCCGATCTGATCCGCCCGGACGAGACGGAATGGACCCCGGCCCGGCCGGAGGACTGCGCGCCGGAGGCGGGCGACGGGACGGTGGATCCCGACGGTGCTGCACCGGTCACCGCTGTGCCCGGCTCTCGACCGGACGGTCCACCTGCCGGCCCGGATCCGGGCGTGCCGGAGGCCGCCGCCGAGGAGCCCGCGCCGGACGTTCCGGCGGCACCCGTGTCCGGCACCGGCGGTACGCCGGGTGTGCCCGTACCGGAAGTGGTCGTGCCGCCGACGGCGGTGGAGGTGCCGACGGTGGTCGATCTGTCCCCGGCGGTGGAACCGCCGTCACGGGCGGAGCCGCCCGCGGCCGTCGTGCCGCCGGTGGTCGGCGGTGTCGTGGCGGCTCCGGTGATCGTCGGTCAGCCGGGTCTGCCCGCCGCGCCCGGCCCGGTACCGAACCCACCCGCCCAGCCCGGGCAGCCGAGCCAGGCCGCCCAGCCCGGCCAGGCGGCGAGCCCACCCGGCCAGACGGCCGCGCCGAACCCGTCCGGGCAGGCGAACCCGCCTGCTCAGCCGAACTCGCCTGCGCAGTCGAACCAACAGGTCTCGCCGGGGGGCGGCGGTCCGGAGGGGACGCAGCGGAGGACAGCCGTCGTGGCCGACGGTGAGGTGGCGGTCGCGGTCCCCGGCGCGCTCGGCCTGGCCGGTGCCGCCGCCGTCGCCGGAGTCGGTGGTCCACAGACGTCCGGCCGCGCGGCGTCCGGCGCGGGCCCCGACGACCCGGGCCGGACCGGTACGGTCCGGGCGCGCTCCGATCGCGACGACGAGCGCGAGCCCGGTGCCGGCCGGGAACCCGCCGCGGGTCTGCGCGAGGACGACGCTGTCTGGGGCGGTGACCGCGCCCGGCCGGCGGCCGGCGACCACGTGCCGCTGGTCCGCCCGGACGACGACCCGGACGACACGGCGGGCTGGGACGACCTCAGCGACGCGGACTGGCTGACCGGCCCGTCAGCTGACGACGGCAGGGAAGGGTGACCATGTCGGAGACACCGCAGCCCCCGCGTGCCGTGTGGCGGCGGGTGGCGCCCGCGAAGGCGCCCAGGCCGTCCGACGGCACGCTCGACTTCTTCAGCGCCGACCTGGAGAAGTTGCCCCGGTGCGGTGAGCCCGGCGTCAGCGACGCCGAGTTCACGGCGTCGCTCGCCGACGAGGAGACGGCTGCCGCCGCTCGCGCCGAGGCGTTCTGGGCCGAGCAGGAGCGACGCCGCAGGGACGAGGAGGAGCGGGCGAAGAGGGAGAAGAAGCGCCAGGCGGAGGAGGACGACGACGTCAAGGTGGCCGAGCGCTACCGCAACGACCGCTACGCGGTGAAGCTGCTGCGCCAGGAGCGCACCGTCTGGGGCGGCGACGGCGCCGACGCGGGGACGCTCGGATGAGTACGGTCACCGTCAAGCGCCCGCCCCGCGCGCCGGGCCCGGAGGCGCCGGAAGGCTCGGTCGAGCTGCAGGAGCCGCCGCTGATGGCGGAGGAGGCCCCGCTCGACTTCCGCTCGTTCGCGATGGTCGTGCCGATGGGCCTCGGCATGGGCGCGATGCTCGCGATGTTCGGCCTCTACAACCGCACCCCCGTGATGTACGTGATGGGCGGCGCGATGGCCGGTGGCATGCTGCTCATGGGCGTCATGCAGATCGGCCGGGCGGCGTCCGAGCGCAAGCGCAAGATGCGCGGCGAACGGCGTGACTTCCTGCGCTACATCGGGCAGTTGCGCAAGCAGGCCCGCGAGGCGGCCGACCAGCAGCGCCGGCACGTGCTCTGGAACAACCCGCAACCCGGCTGGCTGTGGTCGATCGCGATGGGCAGCCGGCTGTGGGAGCGCCGGCCCAGCCACGACGACTTCGGCCGGGTCCGCATCGGTCTCGGCCGGCAGGCCGCGATGCTGAAGTTCAACCCGCCGTCCACCAAGCCGATCGAGGACCTCGAACCGCTGTCGTCGATCTCGCTGCGGCGGTTCTCCGAGGCGTACCGGACGGTGTCGGGCATCCCGACCTCGGTCGGCCTGCCGAGTTTCACAAGCGTCGAGTTCGAGGGCGCGATCGACCCGGCGATCGACCTGGCCCGCGCCATGGTGGCGCAGCTGGCGACCTTCCACGCCCCGGACGAGCTGCGGATCGCGGTGCTCGCCGCCGAGGTGCACCGGGGCCCGTGGGAGTGGGTCAAGTGGCTGCCGCACAACGCGCATCCCACCGCGTACGACGCGGCCGGTCCGGTACGGATGTTCGCCGGCAGCCACGACGCGCTGATGGACATGCTCGGTCCGGAGATCACCGACCGGGGCGACCACGACCGGGCCGTCAGGCCGACCACCAGCGAGCCGTTCCTGGTGATCGTCGCGCATCTGGTGGACCTGCCGGACAGCTCCCGCCTGCTCGGTGCGGGCATCCGCAACGTGGTGCTGCTCGACCTCACCGGCGCGATGCCCGGCGGTCCCAAGGTGCTGCGGCTGACAGTCACCGGCGACGTCGTGGAGTTCCCGGCCGGCGCGACGACCGGCTCGGCGAAGCGCGACGGTCTGGACCGGACCCAGTGCGAGGCCCTCGCGCGGATCATCGCGCCGAAGCGGACCAGCGGCACGCTGGAGGTGTCCGACGAACCGCTGGACACCAGCTTCGAGCTGACCACGCTGCTCGGCATCCGCGACGCGATGACCTTCGACGTGCAGGCCCTGTGGCGTACCCGGACCCCGCAACGCAACCGCCTCATGGTGCCGATCGGTGTCACCGAGGAGGGCGAGGTCATCGAGCTGGACCTGAAGGAGTCCGCGCAGGGCGGCATGGGCCCGCACGGCCTGCTGATCGGCGCCACCGGCTCGGGCAAGTCGGAGCTGCTGCGTACCCTCGTCTGCGGCCTGGCCGCGACGCACAGCTCGGAGATCCTCAACCTGGTGCTGGTCGACTTCAAGGGCGGCGCCACCTTCCTCGGCATGGACAAGCTGCCGCACACCTCGGCGGTGATCACCAACCTGGCCGACGAGCTGCCGCTTGTCGACCGGATGCAGGACGCGCTCAACGGCGAGATGACCCGGCGGCAGGAGATGCTGCGGGCCAGCGGCTACGCCTCGCTGTTCGACTACGAGAAGGCGCGCGGCAACGGCGCCCAGCTCGTGCCCTTCCCGGTGCTGCTGATCATCGTGGACGAGTTCAGCGAGCTGCTGTCCAGCAAGAGCGAGTTCATGGACCTCTTCGTGTCCATCGGCCGGCTCGGCCGGTCGCTCGGCGTGCACCTGCTGCTCGCCTCCCAGCGCCTGGACGAGGGCCGGATCAACCGGGTCGAGGGGCACCTGTCGTACCGGCTGGCGCTGCGCACGTTCTCCTCGATGGAGTCGCGGTCGGTGATCGGTGTGGGTGCGGCGTACGAGCTGCCGCCCGAGCCGGGCAACGGCTACCTCAAGGTGGACACCACGAACCTGGTGCGCTTCAAGGCGGCGTACGTCTCCGGCGCGTACACCGGAAGTGGACGCCGCGGCGGCGTCGCGGACGCCGGGGACGAGCCCACCGCGGACGTGGTGCCGTTCACCACCCGGCAGGTGGCGGTGCGCCACGACCCCGGGCCGGAGCGTCCGGCCGAGCAGGTCGACGAGCCCGCCGGCGACGCGAACGGGCCGAGCCTGGTCGAGGTGCTGCTGGACCGGCTCGCCGGCTCGGGCCCGCCGGCCCGCCAGGTCTGGCTGCCGCCGCTGTCCTACGCGCCGAGCCTGGACTCGCTCATCCCGAGCGTGCTGCCCGACCCGGTACGCGGCATGACCATCGACGACCCGGCCGTCCAGGGTGGCCTCCGGGTTCCGGTGGGCGTGGTGGACCGGCCCGCCGAGCAGCTGCGCGAGCTGCTGGTGGTCGACCTGAACGGCGCCGACGGCCACGTCGGCATCGCGGGCGCCCCGCAGAGCGGCAAGTCGACGCTGCTGCGCAGCCTGATCCTGGCGCTGTCGCTGGCGAACACGCCCCGCGAGGTGCAGTTCTACGGCCTGGACTTCGGCGGCGGCGGCCTCGCCTCGATCGCCGGCCTGCCGCACGTCGGCTCGATCGCGACCCGGATGGAACGCGACCGCGTCGTCCGGACGGTCGAGGAGGTCCTCCAGGTCATGGAGAAGCGCGAGGCCGAGTTCGCCCGGCACGGGCTCGACTCCATGTCCAGCTACCTGGCCAAGGTGGCCGAGGGGACGATCGAGGACGGCTTCGGGCACGTCTTCCTGGTCATCGACGGCTGGTACACGATGAAACAGGACTTCCAGGAGCTGGAGCAGAAGTTCCAGGAACTCGCCTCGCGTGGCCTGTCCTTCGGCGTGCACGTGATCGTCACCGCGACCCGCTGGTCGGAGCTGCGTACCTGGATGCGGGATCTGCTCGGCACGAAGCTGGAGCTGCGGCTCGGTGACGCGATGGAGTCCGAGCACGGCTCCCGCAAGGCGGCCACCGTGCCCAACCAGGTCGGGCGCGGTCTCACCGACGGCGCGCTGCACTTCCTGGCCGCGCTGCCCCGGATGGACGGCAGCTCCGAGGTGGGCGACCTGGCCGAGGCGACCAAGTCGGTGGTCGAGGAGATCGGCACGTTCTGGCCCGGTCCGGCCGCCCCGCCGGTACGGATGCTTCCGGCGCACCTGATGGTGGAGACGCTGCCACCGCCCGAGTCCTACTTCAAGTTCGTCATCGGCCAGGACGAGCAGCGTCTCGCCCCGGTCTGGCACGACTTCATGGCCACGCCGCACATGCTGGTCCTGGGCGACAGCGAGACCGGCAAGACCAACCTGCTCCGGCTCGTCCTGCGGTCCATCCAGCAGCACTACCCGCCGGAGCGGGCGAAGGTCGTGCTCGGCGACTCGCGCCGCGACCTGGACACCGCGATCGGCGCCGCGTACCAGGTGGGCTTCGCGTTCACCGGCGACAAGATGCACGAGCTGGCCGGCCAGGCGTCGGTCTCGATGAACCGGCGGATGCCCGGCGCGGACGTCTCGTCCGAGCGGATGCGCAAGCGCGACTGGTGGGAGGGGCCGGAGCTCTTCGTCATCGTCGACGACTACGACCTGATGACCAAGAGCACCGGGATGGGCTCGACGCTCGACCCGCTCCTGCCGTTGCTCGCGCAGGGCGCCTACATCGGCCTGCACGTGATCGTCGCGCGCAGCACCTCCGGCGCGATGCGGGCCATGATGGACCCGGTGATCCGGCGGATGTGGGAGCTGGGCACGCCCGCGACGCTCTTCTCCTACCCGAAGGAGGAGGGCAAGTTCCTCGGCGAGGCGAAGCCCCGCCAACTGCCGCCCGGACGCGCCCAGCTCGTCACCCGGCGCGGCGTACGCCTGATGCAGACCGGTTTCGTGTCCGACACGGCCCGATGAGAGAGGCTCGCTGGTGACCGCAGCGCTGAACGACCAACTGTGCCGGATCACGGTGATCGGGCCGGCCCGCCGGGCCGACCTGGCCGTACCGGCACGGATGCCGGTGGCGAACCTGATGCCGCTGCTGGTGCGGCACACCACCGATCTGGCCCGGGTCCCCGACGGCGAGGCGCCCGACGAGTCGTGGGTGCTGCAGCGCCTCGGCCAGGCGCCGTTCGAGCTGTCCGGCACGCCGGAGAGCCTGGACTGGCTGGAGGGTGAGGAGCTGCACCTGCGCCCGGCGCAGGACCCGCTGCCCGAACTCGACTTCGACGACCTGGCCGAGGGCGTCGCCACTGTGGTCAACCGGCGGGCCGACAGGTGGCAGCCGGAGTACCGCCGGGTGCTGTTCCTGGTGCTCTGCGTGGTGGCGATGGGCCTGATCGCCGCCGTGCTCGTGGACCGGGGGCCGGTGCTGCCCCAGGTGATCGGCGGCGCGGTGCTCGCGGCCGGCCTGTTCACCGCGTCGATGGTCAGCGCCCGCCAGCAGAGCGACGGCGCGTTCCCGCTGCTGTTCGGCGGCGGCGCGGCGTTCTTCGCGGCGGTCGCCGCGTCCAGCGCCGTCGACGGCGACCCGGAGGGCGTGGCCTGGAACGCCAGCGCCGGGCTGGCCGCCACCGTCGCGATCGTCGCGGTGACCGCGTTGCTGCTGATCGCGCAGCGTACGGTCACGCCGGTCATGCCGTTCGCTCCACTGCTCGTCATCGCGCTGACCGCCGCGATCGTGGTGCTCGTGCTGCTGGCCGGCGACGGCTTCGCGCTCACCGCGCCGGAGGTCTCCGCAGTGGCCGTGTCGGTGATCCTGGTGCTGATCGTGATCGCGCCCCGGGCGGCGGTGAAGCTGGCCCGGCTGCGCGGGCCGCAGTTGCCCAAGACCGGCGCGGACATGTCGTACGACATCGAGCCGGAGGACTCCGACCTGGTCAAGGCACGCGCCGACGAGGCGGACACCTACCTGACCGCCTGCATGACCGCCTCCGCGCTGGTCCTGCCGGTGCTGATGCACCACACCATGAAGGTGCCCGGCTGGTCCGGGTGGACGCTCGTGCTCGTGACATCGAGTGCAATCCTGTTGCGCTCGCGTACCTTCTTCGGTTTCTGGCAGCGGGTCGCCCTGGTGGCGGCCGGTACCGTCGGCTACCTCATGGTGGCCCTGATGTTCTCCGACAAGCTCGCCCCGACCGGCCGGTACGTCCTGCTCGGCGGGCTCGTCGCCCTCCTGGTGCCGCTGGTGATGGCCGCGTTGCGGCCGTGGCCGCGCCGGATGCTGCCGTTCTGGGAGTACACGGCCGGCGGGCTGGACGTCGCCACCGGCCTGGCCGTGCTGCCGGTGCTCGCCCAGGTGCTGGGGCTCTACGCCTGGGCCCGCGGGCTGTTCGGGTAGCCGGCCGTGCAGACCCAGCGCGACCACGTCCACGCCCACCAGTTCATGATGGGCCGGCTGAGTTCCGCCCTGGTGCAGGGCGACCCGTCGACGGCGGAGATTCCCGGGCAGCGCGCCGTCACCGGCCTGGCCTTCGGCGTGCTCATCAGCGTCCTGGTCGTGGCCGGGTTCGCCGTCTACGGCTGGATCGTCCCCGGCGGCAGCAAGGCGTACGCCCGCAGCGGCGTGATCCTGGTGGAGAAGGAGAGCGGCAACCGGTACGTCTACCTCGACGGTGCGCTGCGCCCGACGCCGAACCTGACCTCGGCCATGCTGGTCCAGGGCGCGGGCGCCACCGTGAAGCTGATCTCCCAGGAGTCGATCAAGGACGTGCCGCGCGGGCCGTCGATCGGCATCGACGGCGCCCCGCAGTCGGTCGCCACCGGGCCGATGGTGGCCGGGCCGTGGCTGGCCTGCCTGCCCGGCTCGGTCACCGACGAACCCGGCGACCGGCTCGGCCTCAACCTCGACCCGCGCGCCGAAGCCGTCCCGGTGCCGGCCGACCGCTTCGCCGTCGTCCGCACCGCCGACGGGCCGACCTACCTGGTGACCGCCGACCGCAAGCACCGGGTGGCCGACCCGGCCGTGCTCGCCGCCCTCGGCGCCACCACCACCCGCAAGGTGCCCGCACCGGGGGAATGGCTCGGTTTCCTGCCCGACGGGCCGGACCTGGCGCCGGCCACGATCCCGGGAGCGGGCCGCTCCGGACGGGTCGGCGACCGCACGTACCCGATCGGCACGCTGTTCCGGCAGCGGCCCGACACCGGCGCGGAACAGTTCCTGGTGCTGCGCCGCGACGGTCTCGCGCCGCTGAGCCGGACCGAGTTCCTGCTGGCCACCGCCGCCTCCGGGGAGGAACCGGTGGAGTTGAGCGCCGCCGGGCTCGCCGCCGCGCGGATGTCGGCCGACAGGTCGCTGCTCACCCGGCTGCCCGACCTGACCGGCCTCACCCCGCAGGAACCCGGCCCGTACGCGCTGTGCCTGCGCCAGGGCCCGGCGGACGGCACCCGGTTCGACAGCACGGCGGTGCTCGTCCCGCTGGCCCGCTCCGGCGTCCGCCCCGACGGCCGCACGTCGGTGCTCCTGGCACCCGGCAGCGGCATGGCGGTGCTCCCGGCACCGGCCGGCTCCAGAGCGGCGCAACCCCTGCCCACGTACATCGCGGACGACGGAAAGGCGTACCCGATCGGCGACCAGGACGCGGTACGGGCGCTGAAGCTCGACCGGGTCGTGAACGTTCCCTTCCCGAGAGAGCTGCTCGCGCTGGTGCCCCAGGGCCCGGCGCTGAGCATGAGGGCCCTCGCGGCCGCAGAAGTGGGGTAGGTCGATCATGGCAACCCGGATCCGCGACCTGTTCGGCGGCGGCAAGGACCGCCCGGAGGGCGTCGTCCAGCACACCGTCGGCAACGCGCTCGTGGTGCACGCCGAGGACGCCATCAGCCCGGAG
Organism: Micromonospora sp. NPDC049151; assembly: GCF_040648395.1. NCBI lineage: Bacteria > Bacillati > Actinomycetota > Actinomycetes > Micromonosporales > Micromonosporaceae > Micromonospora > Micromonospora sp. NPDC049151. The sequence continues at coordinate 234,688 of NZ_JBEZDP010000002.1, read as the reverse complement.
GCCCAGTCCCTGGCGCTGTCCATGATCGAGGACGCGGAGAACGACGTGGTCGTGCTCGACCTCGGCGACGGGATGCCGATCAGCGCCTGGGAGTCGATGGCCGGGGTGCTGCCGCGCCGCCGCCGGGGCATCCGGCTCATCGCCTGCGGCCGGCACGGCAACTCGGCGGCGATGGCCGGTCAGTGGCTCTCCGAACGCCTCAACCGCACCGTCATCGCCCCGGACGGCGACCTGGTACGCGGCTCCGCCGGAACGCTGTTCGTCCACTCCGCCCCGGGCAGCGGCTGGGTGCGGTTCCGGCCCGGCCGCCCGCCGGCCTGGGACGCCAAGCGCTACCCGACGCCGCGATGGGACCGGGCCGCGATCGACACCCGGCCGTCCAGCGCCACCGCCGAGATCGAGCCGATCCCGGCCGGCGTCTGGATCCACAGCAACCGCGACCCGCAGGTGGTAGACCCGCAACGGCAGCGGCTCACCGCGTACGTGCCCTGCCAGGCGGAGACCATGACAGTGCTGCTGGGCTGCCCCGGCACGCCACCGCTGTCGCTCGACGACGTGGTGCGCTTCTGGCGCGGACTCGACGAGGAGAACCGGCACCGGGTGCGCTTCGTGCAGTTCGGCGAGGTCCGCATCCCCGAGGGGGAGGCGTTCGGCCAGGCGCTCGCCGACCTGCTGAACACCGACGTCACCTGCTACACCGGCGTGCCGATCGGCAGCCCGCACCGGTACGAGATCCGTACCGTGCTGCCCGACGGCGCGTTCGGCTGGGCGCCGTACGCGCTGGAGTTGTCCTACTCGCCCCGGGCGCACCCCAACTCCCGGGCCCGCCGGCCCGCCGTGCTCAGCCACCGCCCGCCGCTGGCCGGCGCCGAGGAGGTCGCACCCCGGGTCTACTGGTTCGCCCCCGGCGCCGTGGTCGAGGTGGTGCAGACCGGTCTCTGGGTACGCTCCACCGCCGAGCCGAGGAACGCCGAGCAGGTCCGGTCCGCGATGCTCGACGCGCGCAGCGGCACGCTCGTCTTCGACGACACCGTCCACTCCACCGCCCACCGGATGCGGGAACTGGCGCTCGACCTCGGCGCACGGGTCGACGGCATGGCGGGTACGAGCCGCGCGCTGATGCCCGCGTCGGTGCTGGTGCCCGGCGCGAAACCGCCCAGCCGGGCGGAGATGGCCGTCGACCTGGAGGCCGAGGCGGCCGCTGTGGGCACGACCGCGCCGGTGCGCGGGTACCTGGAGGTCACCCCGCCCGCCGCCGTCGCCCCGCCCGCGGCGGACGGTGTGGTGGTAGCCGTTCCCGCCCCGGTCCCGGCCCTCTCCGCCGAGCGAGAGCGGACGCCGACGCTGCCGCCGCCCCCAGCGGTGCCCGAACTGCCCCCGTCCCCGGTGGCGCCGCCCGGATCCGAGTTGCCGGCGCCGCCCGCGATGCCGTTCGTGTCCGCGCTGCCGGATCCACCGGCGGTGCCGCTCAGGTCCGAACGGGCGGCCCCGCCGCCGGCCGTGTCCGGACGGCCGCTCCCGTCGCCGCCCCCGGCCCGGTCCGAGCGACCGTTTCCGGCCGCCCCTCCGGTCGCGGCCGGACTGCCCGAACCACCCTCGGCGCCACTGAGATCGGAGCTTCCGGAACCACCCTCGGTGCCGCTCGGGTCCGAGCTGCCGCCGCCGCCCGCGATGCCGCTCCCGACAGCACCGCCGCTTGCGACAGCACCGCCGCTCCCGACCGCGCCGCCGGTGGCACCGGTCGTGGTGGCCGCCCCCACGCCCCCGGCCGGGGTCGGCGAGCCGGTCGCGCCCGCCTTCACCGAGCCGGCCGCCGTCGCCGAGCCGGCCGCACCTGCCGCACCCGCCGCGCCGACGGCACCTGCCGCGCCGGCCGCACCCGCCGCGCCGACGGCACCCGCCGCGCCGGCCGCGCCCGTGGTCGCCGGGCCGGTGGTTCCCGCCGGTTCCGGGCGCGGGCCGTCGGCGGCACCCGCCGAGGACACCGGGGGCGAGGCGTACCCCGGGCCGTCCACCGTGCCGGCCGGCTTCGACGAGCCGGCGCCGCCGACCATGCCCGCCGGTTTCGGCCAGGCGCTCGCGACGCCACCGCCCGTGGCGGCCGGTCCGCCGTCGATGCCGGTCGCGGTCGACCTGCCGCCCGCCGCGCACGCCGGCACCGGCCCGGCGCGGAGCGCCGAGCCGGTGGACACACCCGGGCGGGCAACGACCGCCGGGCCGGCGGAGGACGCCGAGCCGTCGGAGGTGGCCGCCGAGGCGCGGCTGCAGCCGGTGCCCTCGGCCGGCGCGGGCGCGCTGCTGTCGGAGAAGAAGGGGCTCGCCGACGAGCGCGCCTGGCTGCGCCGCACGCTCAGCCGCGAGTTCGACGTGATGGCCAGCTCGGTGTCCCGGATCATGTCCGAGCACCCGGGCATGCAGGGCTCCGGCGTGTCCACCGACGACGTCCTCGCCGACTCGGTCGCGCTGCGGCTCTACCTGACCGGCCGTGGGCCGGGCGTCGACGCGGGCCTGCGGTCAGGCCGCAAGGGGCCGCACGTGCCGTTCGCGCGCTGTGTGGTCGCCGGGGTCTCCCGGATGCCGTCCTTCCGGGGCACCACCGTCTACCGGCTCTCGCCGACCGCCGGGGAGTGGGCGCTCTACCAGGACCGGCGGCTGGTCACCGACTGGAGCTTCGTCAACGCGCTCACCCAGCCGTGCGCCGCCGAGGACGGCGACACCGACGTGCTGATCTGGTCGATGACCGCCCGCCGGACCAGCCTGCTGGAACCCGACGGCGACGAGCACGTCGAGGACCGGGTGCTGTTCCTGCCGGGTACGAGCTTCAAGGTGCTGGACCTGCGCCGGCCCGCGGCGGGCGGGCGCGGCGCGGTGCTGCTGCGGGAGATCGGCGCCAACGAGATCGACGACACCGGCCGGGTCGACTCCAACCGGCTGTCGCTCGACGAGCTGGCGATCACGTCGCTGCGGCGCAGCGTCGACCGCTGGGCCACGGCCGAGCCCCGGGTACGCGTCGGAGCGGCGGCCCGCGGGCGCCTGCGGGTGCTGCCCGGACTGGACCGGAAGGGGTGACGCGGTGAGTCGGCAGGTTCTTGTGGTGGGCGACCGGAGGCCGGGCTCCCATCCGACGATCGGCGCCGCGCTGTCCCGCGCCGAGCCGGGCGCCACGATCGACGTCCACCCCGGCCGGTACGTCGAGAAGCTCGTGGTCGGCGACCGGGTGACGATCAGCGCGGTCCAGCCCGGCACGGTCGAGGTGCACGTCGAGGAGGGCAGCGTTCTCGTCGTCCGCGGCGAGGGCGCCCACCTGCGCGGCATCACGCTCAGCTCAGCCGACGCCACGCTCGCCGCTGTCGACGTGTACGCGGGCGAGGTGGCGCTCGACGACTGCCGGGTCAGCGGCGCCTCCTGGGTGACGCTGCTGGCCCGCATGCAGGGCACCGTCGCGTTGCGCGGCTGCGACGTGACCAGCTCGGCGGGCGCGGGCGTGGTGGTGATGTCGGCCGGTTCGAGCACGATCGAGGACACCGACGTCCACGACGTCGCCACGAGCAGCGTGGTGGCCGGCGAGCAGAGCGCGCTGACGCTGCGCCGCTGCCGGCTGCGTACGGCCGGCGCGAACAGCGTGTGCGTCGGCGGCGACGCCCGGCTCACCGTCGAGCAGTGCGAGATCACCGGCGCCGGCAAGCCCGCCCTGGTGGTCGAGCAGCGCGCGTGGGCCCGCATCCGCGGCCTGTCCGTCACCGGCAGCGGCAACGTCGACGTCTTCGTCCGGGGCGAGGCCGACGTGCAGATCAGCGACTCGACGTTCACCGGCGCGGCGGTGCAGTCGGCGCACATCGCCGAGGGTGCCTCGCCGTCGTTCCGCGACTGCACGTTCGGCGGCGCCGGGCACACAGCGGTCCAGGTGCTCGGCGGCGGCCGGCCGACCTTCACCGACTGCACGATCCAGGACGCGCCGGTGGGCGTCGCCGTCAACGGTGGCGCCCCGCGTTTCCTCGGCCTGACCGTGCGGGGTACGCGGGACAACGTCGCGGTGCTCGCGGGCGAGTCGGCGGTCGTGCTCCAGCGGCTGCGCGCCGAGATCACCACGGGCTCCGGGGTGCTGGTCCAGGACGGCGCCTCGCTGGAGGGCACCGACCTGGTGGTGGACGCGGGCGAGGCGACGGCGCTCGCGCTGACCGGACCGGCGCGGGGCGTCGTGCGCGAGGCCCGCCTCACCGGTACCGGCGCGGCCTGCGTCCGGGTGGGCGCCGGCGCCGACCTGACGCTGCGCGCGGCCCTGCTGCGCGGTTCCGGCGTACTGGCCGAGGGGGCGCTCCAGCTCGGCGACAGCGAGATCGTCGGCGCGGCCCGCGACGGCCTGCGGGTCACCGGCTCGGCGAGCGTCACGCAGACCCGGGTACGTGACGCCCGGGCCGACGGGATCGTCTTCGAGGCGGGCTCCCGCGGGTCGGTGAGCGACGGGGAGGTGTTCGGCAGCGGCGCGGCCGGCATCGGCGTGGACACCGTGGAGCCGGTCGCGCTCACCCGGTGCGTGGTGCGCGACAGCGGCGGCGAGGACGTGCGCCGCGCGCCCGGCGCGACGGTGACCACCGAGGCGCTGACGGTGGGCCGTCCGCAGGCCATGCCCGCCGGCCCGCCGGCCGCCGCGTCGGTCCCGGTCGCCGACGACGAGGGTACGGCCGAGGGGAACGGCTCGGACGAGCTGAGCGAGCCGCTTCGCGAGTTGAACGGCCTGATCGGTCTGCGCGGGGTGAAGCAGGAGGTCACCGCGCTGATCAACCTGATCAAGATGTCGCAGGTCCGGCTCCAGATGGGCCTGCCGATGCCGCCGATGAGCCGGCACCTGGTCTTCGCGGGCCCGCCCGGCACCGGCAAGACCACAGTGGCCCGCCTGTACGGCTCGGTGCTCAAGGAGCTGGGCATCCTGTCCAAGGGCCACATGGTGGAGGCGGCGCGGGCCGACCTGGTGGGCCAGTACATCGGCTCCACCGCGATCAAGACGACCGAGCTGGTCACCAAGGCGCTCGGCGGCGTGCTCTTCATCGACGAGGCGTACACGCTGTCCAGCGGTTCCGGCGGCTCCGGACCGGACTTCGGCCAGGAGGCCATCGACGCGCTGATGAAGATGATGGAGGACCACCGAGACGAGCTGGTGGTGATCGTCGCGGGCTACTCCGAGCTGATGGAGCAGTTCCTGGCCTCCAACCCCGGTATGGCGTCCCGCTTCACCCGTACCATCGAGTTCCCGAACTACTCGGTCGAGGAACTCGTCACCATCACCTCGAACCTGGTCAGCAAGCACTACTACGAGCTGACCGACGACGCGGTGGACGCGCTCACCGCGTACTTCACCCGGGTGCCGAGGAACGCCACGTTCGGCAACGGCCGGGTGGCGCGCAAGCTGTTCGAGGCGCTGATCAACAACCAGGCGTCGCGACTGGCCACCACGCCGCCCACGAAGGACAGCGAACTCAACCGGCTCACCGCCGCCGACGTCGAACCGGAGCTGGCGCTGCTGGAGGACCTGCCGGTCGAGCAGGGTGAGCAACCCGACGCGGCGACCGATCCCACCGGCGCGATAAACGCTGCCCGCAGCTGGAAAAGGATCTGCGGCCTGGTCGGCGGGCAGCGGGTGAAGGAGGCGGCCGGGCAGACGTTGTTGCAGCTCTGCGAGGGGCGCAACCGCCGGCGCGGCCCCGGCCGCACCGGCAACGTGCTGCTCGCCGGCCGGGCCGGCAGCGGCCGCAGCGAGTACGCCCGGCTCTACGCGGCCTGCCTGTCCGAGCTGGGCCTGGTGCCGGTCGGCCACCTGGTGCGGGCGGGCACCAGCCGGGAGCTGGCGCCGCAGTGGCCCGGCCAGACCGGCAGTCTCGTCGACGCGGTGCTCGACGACGCGGCCGGCGGGGTGCTCCAGCTCGACTACGTCGACGACGGCTCCGGCGTGGCGCCGGAGATCGCCGAGGCGCTGGTCGGCCGGATGCGCTCCCGGCTCGGTGACCCGGTGGTGGTGCTGACCGGCGACGAGGCGGCGCTGGCGGGCCTGCGGGCCGCGGTGCCGGCGGTGAACGAGGTGTTCGGCCAGCAGTGGTCGGTGCCCGAGTTCAGCACCGACGAGCTGGCCGCGATCGTGCTGCGGCACCTGGAGCGGCGGGGCCACGAGGTGCCCGACGACGTCCGGGCCGCGCTGACGCAGATGGCCGGGCGGTTGCCCGAGCGCACCGTCCACGCCGCCCACCAGTTCTCGCTCGCGCTGACCCGGCGCACCGGCTCCCGTACCCTCGCCCTCGCCGACCTGGCCGCGCCCGGCCCGGCGGTCGGCGAACGGCTCGGCGGCCTGGCCGCCGTCGGCTGACCACCCGCCCGTCCCGGACAGAAAGGCCCGGCATGCAACCCGAGTCCAAGCCGATCCCGCCCTCGTTCCAGGAGTTCATGGAGAACGCGCAGCGCCTGGAGGACCAGATGCGCGGCGCGCAGGCGGAGTTGGCGAAGGCGGTCGTGACCGGCCGCTCGCAGGACGCCACGGTGGTCGTCATGGCCAGCGGCCTGGGCAGGGTCCAGGCCGTCCGGGTCGACCCGGTGGTATACGAACGGCGTGACGCAGCGTCGTTGCAGGCGGCGATCATGGAGGCGATCCAGGCCGCGGGCGAGAATGCCGGGAAGCTCGCGACGGAGAAGATGGGCCCTGTCGAAATCAATCTTCACTGACTGAAAAAAGTCTGACCAGCGGTTACTCGCACATCTTCACGCCTTACAGCCCTCCGGCCGGAGACTGTGGAGATTTCCTGAAGGACTCTCCATGAGACTGTCAGCCCCTACTGACAGTGATGGAGATGGCTGTGGAGCAAGTTGCCGTCTTTGTGCACGCGCCCGACCCGCTGACCCACACCGGCCTGACCGCCCACCTCCGGTCGTGTCCGGACATCACGCTGCTGGACAGCGCGGACCGCACGCGGGCGCGGGTCCTCGTCGTCGCCGCCGAACGGCTCACCACCGACGTGATCGCCATGCTGCGTCTCGCGGCGACCGAGATCGGCGCCCCGGTCGTCCTGATCACCACGGAGGTCAGCGAGCAGGAACTGCTGACCGCCGTCGAGTGCCGCGTGGTGGCGGTCCTGCCGCGCGCGGCGGTCACCGCCGAACGCCTCGCGCACAGCGTCCGGGCGGCCGCCTCCGGCGGCGGCGTACTGCCCCCGAACCTGGTGGGCGAGCTGCTCAAACACATCGAACGGCTCCAGCGCGACGTGCTCAACCCCAACGGGCTGAACGCTTCCGGCCTGACCGCGCGGGAGATCGACGTGTTGCGGCTGATGGCCGAGGGCTTCGACACCAACGAGATCGCCGACGAGCTGCGCTACTCCGAGCGCACGGTGAAGAACGTCATCTACGGCCTCAACCACCGGCTGAAGCTGCGCAACCGCTCGCACGCGGTGGCCTACGCCCTGCGCTCCGGCATGATCTGAGGTGATCACGCGCCACACCGTCGGCAACGCCCTGGTGCTGCACGCCAGTGAGCGGATCAGCACGGAGGCCCGCACGGTCGCGCTCTCGGTGGACCGGGATCCCGACAACGACATCGTGATCCTCGACCTGCAACACGAGCTGCCGTTCGACATCTGGGACACGGTCGCGACCGAGCTGCGCCGGCAGCGCCTGCGCCGGGGCATCCGGCTGGTGGTCTGCGGCGCCCGTCCGGAGACCGGGGCGCTGGCCGGCCAGTGGCTCTCCGACCGGCTGGGCCGGCCGGTGATCGCCCCCTTCGGGCGGATGATCCCGGGCGCGGCGGGACTGCTGTTCGTGCACGCGACCGACCTGGGCGGCTGGGTCTGCTACCGGCGCGGCCAGACGCCGGTCTGGCAGTCGAAGCGCTATCCCGTACCGGCGTGGGACGGCGCCGCCGTCGACCACCTGACGATCAGCTCGACCTGCGCCGCCGAGCCGCTACCCGGCGGCGTGTGGTTGCGGGAGAGCCGCGACGAGGCCGCCGTCGCCGTACACGGAAGTCACCTCACCGCGACGATGCCGTGCCTGCCGGACGCGATGCCGGTGCTGGTGGGCTGCCCCGGAACGGCGCCGCTGCGCCTGGACGACATTGCCCGGTTCTGGCGCGGGCTGGCGCCCGAGGGCCGCGAGCACGCCCGCTTCGTCCAGTACGGCCCGGTCGCGTTGCCCGAGGGCGACCAGTTCGGGCAGGCGCTGGCCGACCTGCTGCGCTGCCCGGTGCGCGTCTTCACCGGCGTGCCCACCGGCCGTCCGGACGGTCCGGCGATGTTCACCGTCGACACCGACGGGCGGCCCGGCTGGCAGGTCTTCGCCGAGGAACTGGCCTACCGTCCCCGGCAGACCCTGGGCGCGAAGGCGGTGACGCCGCGCATCCTGCGCCACCGCGCGCCGCCGGAACTCGGCGAGCCGGTCGGCCCCCGCGTCTACCAGTACGCCCACGACGCGGTGGTCGAGGTGATCCCGTCCGGCCTCTGGCTGCGCGGCCCCGAGGCGCCCCGGCACGCCGACCGGATCCGCGCGGTGCCGATGGACCCGAACCGCGCCCGGCTGGTGGTGGACGATCCGGCACCGGCCGTGGCTGACCGCCACCGGGAACTGGCCGGCGACCTGACCGCGCGGCTGGACCCGGCGACCCGCGGGCGAACGGCGGTACAGCCGTCCTCGGCCGTGGCGCCGGGACGTCCGGGGCTCTCGGCTCGCGGGTTCGAGGCCGGGACGTACTGGCACACGACCGGTGACGCCGCCGGTCCGGTCTCCGCGCCGCCGGCGGCCGTGCCGCCCGTCCCGGTGCCGGCGGCCGTGCCGGAACCGGTGCCCGTCGCCGTGGCCGGTCCGCCCGCGCCGCCGACCGGCGAGGTGGCCGCTGCCGGGGTGGCCGTTCCCGCCGCCCCGCCGGACGCGGCCCTGCCGGCCGGCTCCGGACTACCCGGCGCGGCGCCGGAGGTGGCCGGACCGCACGGTGCCGGGTCAGGCGTGGCGGGGCCGCACGGCGAGGGACCGGATGTGGCCGGGCCGGTGCTCGGCGGCGGCGCGGGCTGGGCGACCAGCCCGACGATGACGCTGCCGGTGCACCGTCCCGCACCGGCGCCCGTCCGCTTCCAGCGCACGCCCGGCGACGACGCGCGGGGCGTACGCCCGGGGCCCGACCTGGACGAGGAACGGACCTGGTTCCGGCGCGCGTTCCGCCGGGAGATCGCCGCCGTCGCCGCCGACGTGGCGGGCGTGCTCGCCGCGCACCCGGCGCTCGCCGGCGGCGCCGGCGCGGTGGAGTACGCCACCGCCGTCCGCCTCTACCTCTCCGCCGCCGGTGACGGCCTGGACCAGGCGCTGCGGTCCGCCGAGCCGGGTGGTCACGTGCCGTTCGCCAGGTGCGTGTCGGCGGGCGTACGCCGGCTGCCGGCGCACCGCGGCGTCGCGTACGCCGGCGCCGAGCTGACCACGGCGGACCTGCGCCGGATCGCGCAGCGCCGGGTGCTGACGGACTGGGGGTTCACAAACGCGCTCGCCGAGCCGCCCGCCGACCTGCCGGGCACGGTCGAGGTGCTGATCTGGTCGGCCACGGCGCGGCGCACCGCCGTGTTCGAGACCGGCGACGGCGTGCCGGCCCGGGTCCTCTTCCTCCCCGGTACGGCGTTCACGGTGCTCCAGGTGCAGGAGCCGGAGGCCGGTGCCCCGGCCCGGCTGCTCTTGCGGGAACTGACAGTGGAGGAGCCGCCGGTCGACGGGCGGGTACGCTTCGACGCCCTCGCCCTGGCCGCCCTGCGCCAGCATCTCGCGCGCCGCACCGGCCCGGGTACGCCGGTCCCGGCGGCGGCCGCGCGCCGGTTCACGGGCGTACCCGGGCTGCGCTGAGGGCCTACCCGTCGCGGAGGGCGGCGAGCGTCGCCCGCTGCGCCTGCGACAGCCGGCGGCTCGCCAGGGCGCGGCGCACCAGTTCCCGGCCCGCCTCCGGCGCTTGGCGGAACAGCTCGTCGCCGTGCGCGACCAGCCAGCCGACCAGCCATTCGTCCACCTCGGGCGGACCGGCGAGCAGGTGTTCGGCGATCCGGATGAGCGCGCCTCCGTTCTCGGCGAGCGCCTGCGCCGCGTGCCGGTGCAGCGTCGGGCGCAGCGCGGCGGGGATGCCTGCGGCGAGCGCCCGCCGCAGCACGGGTTGCCGGAACGCCAGCTCGCTGCCGGCGGCCACGAGGACGTCGGCAGCGACCGCCTCCTCCAGCCCGGCCATCAGGTCGAACGGCGACCGTCCGGTGACCGCCGCGACCTCGGCCACGGCGAACTCGCCGCCGAGCAGGGCGGCGTAACGCAGCGCCTCCCGGGCGCCGGGGGAGAGGTGGTCGAGGCTGGCCCGCACGGTGTCCAGGAGCGAGCGCGGCATGTCGTCGGCGCGCGCGTCGACCTCGGCGAGCCCGTCGACCACCCGTACCGCGTCCTCCGCCACGAGTCCGGCGACCAGTTCCCGGGCGTACAGCGGATTGCCGGCGGCCAGCGGCGCCAGTGACCGCAGCGTGGCGCCGGGCGGCACGCCCACCGTCGTACCGAAGATCTGTTCGATGTCCGGCGCGGGCAGCGGGGCGAGCCGGATCAGGTGCCCGTCGCGGGTGCTCACCCCGCGCCGCAGCCGGGCCAGGTCGCGGCGACCGGGCTCGGGCCGGGCGGTCGCGACGAGCAGCAGCGGCAGCCACCGGGTCAGCGCGGCCAGCCGCTCCCAGGCCAGCAGGCTCACCTCGTCGGCCCACTGGAGATGGTCGACGGCCAGCACCAGCGGGCCCGTGGCGGTCAGCGTCCGGACGTGGTCGAGCACCCGGTCGACGGCCGTGGCCAGGTCCTCGTGCGGCGCGTCCTCCAGGGCCAGCGCCCGGAGCATCACGTGCAGCGGGATGCGGCTGGTGAGTTCCTCGGCGACGCCGCGCGCGACCCGGTGGCCCCGCGCCCGCGCCTCGTCCAGGGCGGCGTCGAGCAGTGCGGACTTGCCGATGCCCGGCTCGCCCTCGATCCACACGATCGCACTGCGGCCCGCTCCCAGCAGGCCGGCCAGCAACGCCAGGTCGCCGTCGCGTCCGACCAGGGCACCCCGCGGCGGTACGGCGGGCGCCGCCACGGCTGCCGAGGCGGCCGGTGCCGCAGCGGCGGCCGGCGTCGGCTCGGCGAGGATGCGGCTCTGCAGCCCGCGCAGGGCCGGGCCCGGCTCGACGCCGAGTTCGGCAGTGAGCACCCGGCGTGCGGCGTGGAAGACGTCGAGCGCCTCGGTGCCCCGGCCCGCCCGGTGCAGCGCGCCCATCAGCAGCTCGTGGAACGGCTCGTGCAGCGGGTGGTCGCGGACCAGGCCGGTCAGCTCGGCGATCAGCGCGTCGTCGCCGCCGCCGGCCAGGACCAGCCGGGCCCGCCGCTCCGCCGCGGCGATCCGCAGCTCCGTCAGGCGGTGCCGGTCGAGGTCGGCGAAGAGGCCGGTGACGTTCGCGTACGCCTCGCCGTGCCAGAGCGCGAGCGCCTCGTCGAGCAGGGCCACTGCCTCCCCGGACCGCCCGGCGGCGGCCGCCGCCCCGGCCGCCTCGCACAGCCTCTCGAACCGGTCGGCGTCCAGCGCGCCCGGTTCGAGGCGCAACGTGTAGCCGGTCCGGCCGGAGCGCAGCAGCCCTCCGGCCGGGCCGAGGCCGCGCCGCAGCCCGGAGACGTAGGTGTAGATGTTGCCCGCCGCGGTGCTCGGCGCCGACTCGCCCCAGAGCGCGCGGATCAGCTCGGTGCGGGTGACCGGGCGGTTGGCGTTCGCCGCCAGCACCGCGAACAGGGCCCGCCGCCGGGCCGGGCCGAGGTCGATCTCGACCTCGCCGTTCCAGGCGCGTACCGGCCCCAGAACGGTGACGCGCAGTCTTCTCACCGCTGGCCGGAGACCGGTGTCCCGACGGCGATCCGGTCCATCTCGGCGCGCGTCGCGGCGTCCCCGGTGTGCGCCGACACCCAGCTCGCCTCGGCGCCGGCGGGCAGCCCGCTGCGGTGCAGCACCCGGGCCAGCTGCGCGGTGAGCAGCTCGCGGGCCGGTGCGGAGAGGCCGGGTGCGGCGACGGCGTGCCGCAGCACCGCGATCGCGGGCGCGGGGGCGACAGCGCTCAGCTGCGCGGCGTGCGCGGTGAGCCAGTCCTGCACCCACGCGTCGACCGGCACCGGCCCGGCCAGCAACTGGCCCGCGACCCGGCCGAGGTCGCCGCCGGCCTCGGCGAGCCGCTGGGCGAACTGCCTGTGCATCAGCACCCGCAGCGCGGTCGGGATCGCGCCGCGCAGGACCCGGCGGATGACCGGGTGCCGGAACCGCAGGCGGCGTCCGTCCTCGACGAGGAGGCCGGCGGCCAGCGCCTCCTCCACGGCCGGCAGGAGCTCCGGCGCCGATCTGCCGGTGACCGCTGCGAGGTCGGTCACCAGGTAGTTGTTGCCGAGGAACGCGATCGCCCGCAGCAGTTGACGGGTGTCGTCGGCGAGCGGTTGCAGGTGCCGGGAGACGGCGTCGGTCAGTTCCGGTCCGGGCGTGTCGGCGGTCCGGCCGTCGCGGTCGGCGAGCACGAGATGCCGCAGGTAGTACGGGTTCCCGGCGGCCGCCGCGACGAACGAGCGCGCGGTGCCCAGATCCGGGCCGGGCGGGCGGGACCAGGTGCGCACCAGGCCGGCCGCCGTGTCGTCGTCCAGCGGCCCGAGTTCGATCAGCGCGGTGCCGTCGCGGGGCAGCACCCGGCGCAGGAGCCGCACCTCGTACCCGGCGGGCACCGGGCGGGCGGCGGAGACGAGCAGCAGCGGCAGCCGCGTGGTGAGCTTGTGCAGCGCGTGCCAGATCAGCAGCGACATGTCGTCGGCCCACTGGAGGTCGTCGAGGACCAGCAGCAGCGGCCGTTCGGCGCACCGCGCGACCACGAACCGCTGGACCGTGTCGATCACGGTCATGGTCGGTGACGCCCCGCCCGTGCAGGCGTGCAAGGAGGCGGGCAGGCCGGCGTCGCCCAGTGACAGGCACTCCAGCACGATGCTCAACGGCATCCGGTACGCCAGCTCGTCGCCGACGGCCCAGCCGACCCGGACGCCGAGCGGGGCCGCGCCGCTCAGTCCCTCGGCCAGCAGCGCGGACTTCCCGATGCCGGCCTCGCCGCTGACCCAGACGCTGCCGCCGCGTCCGCCGGCCAGGCCGGTGACCGCCGACCGCAGGTGGGCCAGCGCGGCGGAGCGACCCCGGAAGCCGGGGTGCCGGGACGGCGCCGGACCGGGGGCGCGCGGGTGCGCCGGGTTGCCGCCCAGGAGCTGTTCGTGGATCTGCCGGAGCGCGGCGGCGGGTTCGGTGCCGGCCTCCTCGACCAGCCGGTCCCGCAGTGCGGCGTACAGCGCCAGCGCCTCGGCGGTACGCCCCTGCGCGGCCAGGGCCCGCATGGCCACCGCGTACAGGCTCTCCCGGGCCGGGTGGCGGCCGGCGAGCGCGAGCAGACGGTCGACGACCTCGGCGCCGCGTCCGAGGCCCAGCATCAGCTCGGCCTGCCGCTCCACTGTGGTCAGGTACAGCTCGCCGAGCCGGATCCGATGGCCGGCGGCTCGTGGTCCCGGTACGCCGACGAGCGCCTCGTCGCCCCGCCACTCGGCCAGTGCGGCGTCCAGCGCGGCCAGTTCACCGGCCGTGTCCCCGGCGGCGCGCGGCGCGCGGCTGCGCTCCCGTAACCGCTCGAAGCGGTGCACGTCGACCGCGTCGGCGTCGACGTGCAGCCGGTAGCTGCCGCCCTCGGATGTGAGCACCCCGCCGGAGGACCACCTGTGCCGGTCCGGTTCGAGCATGCGGCGCAGGGCGGAGACGTACGTGTAGAGGTTGCCGGTCGCGCTGGCCGGGGGATGCTCACCCCAGACGGCGGCGATCAGCTCGTCCCGGGACAGGCCCCGCTCCGGGGTGAGCGCCAGCGCGCTGAAGACGGCCCGGCGCTGAGCCGAGCGCAGTGGCAGTTCCCGCCCGGCGTACGTGATCCGGAGACTGCCCAGCAAGCGGATGTCGAAGCCACTGCACTGTGCCGTCATGCCGTCCTCGTGGTGACCGGATACCTGCCTCGGTGACAACCGTTCGGCGGAACCCTAGCCCAACCATCTACCATGTCAACTTCGTGTGGATGGCCGGAAGGCTTACGGCACAGGGCTTTCCGGTGCGCGAAATGTTTACCTCCGGCCGCCGGTGGTCGCGCTAGCAGGCAGTCTTCGCGAGGCCGGTCCAGACCGTCCACGAGGGATCGGCGGGCGGCCGTGCGTACCGGCGAGACGATACTCACCTCGGCGGGGGCCGGCGTCCGGCGCCGGCCCCCGCCGGAGTGGTTCAGCTGCCGGCGCAGGTGGCGGTGGCGCCGCCGCCGCTGCCGGTGCCCTGGAATCCGAAGGTGGTGGTCTGCCCCGCGCCGAGCCGTCCGTTGTAGCTCTGGTTGGCCACCGTGACGGTGCCGCTGGTGCCGCTCGGCACGCCGTTCCACAGCGAGCTGATCGCGGCGCCGCCGGGCAGGGTGAGCGTCACCCGCCAGCCGGTCAGCGCGGCGCTCCCGGCGGTGACCGTCACGCTGGCGACGAAGCCGCCGTTCCACTGGTCCTGGACGGCGTAGACGGCGGTGCAGGAGGCCCCGCCGGGCGGCGGGGTGGTGGGCGGAGGCGTCGTCGGCGGCGGCGTGGTGGGCGGCGGGGTCGTGGGCGGGGGAGTGGTGGGCGGCGGGCCGTCGAGCGTCAGGTTCTTCTGCTGCACGCTCCACTGGGTGCGGCACAGCCCGCAGTCCGGGCCGACGAAGTTGGCCCCGGCGCCGATGTCGCCCTTCAGCCGCCACTTGAGGTAGAGCACCGCGACCCGGCCGAACTCGCCGCCGTTGGGCTGGTCGTACGTGCCGCCGTGCCCGACGTTCAGGTTGCCCATGAAGGCGGGCAGCCCGGGCGGCAGCTTGCCCCAGTCGTCCATCGCGTTCGGGTACGCGATGTCGCTGGGCCCGCCGACGATGTACGCGATCGGCTTGGTCAGCCGGCGCAGTTGGTAGTCGTCGGCGTCGTTCAGCAGGCCGCTGCTGAAGATGCCGGTGGTGGTGACGCGCGGATCGTTTGAGACCGCGTACGCCTCCAGGCCGCCGCAGGAGAACCCGGCCACGGCGATCTTCGTGGTGTCGATCCGGTTGTAGTACTTGCTGCCCGACCGGGAGTTCTCCGCCACCGCCCAGTCGATGGACTGGGTGAGCATCTGGGAGTTCGTGGAGCCGGAGCCGTTCGGTGCGCCGTTGGCGATGGCGAGGAAGCCGTGGGAGGCGATCTCGCGCAGGAAGTTGCCCTGGGAGAGGCCGTTGGCCGAGCACGCGCCGTTGCCCCACACCAGGACGGGAAGGCGCTCGGACGGGAGCGTCTGGGGCCGGAAGATGGTGTGGTTGGGCAGGCTCGACGAGGTCTCGTAGTCGGCGGGGTAGGGCCCCGAGCCGCCGATCGCGGCGCCCGCCGGTGTCGCGCCGAGCGCGACGATCACCGAGGCGATCGGGACGACGGCGGCCGCCAGCCCGGCGTAGATCTTCGATCTTGTTCTCATGCGTCCTCCAGGGGACGTCGTGACGGCGCTCCCTGGGAGGTGGTGGTGGCGGTCTGTCGGCCACGTCGGCGTGGCGCCGCCGGGTGCGTCCCCGCGGGGGGACCGGCGGGAGCTTTGCAGTTACTATCACCGCCGTAACCAAATGTGTCAATGCACGTCGGTCGATGCCTGACGCCGATTTGGTTGACAACTCAACTTTTCTCCGGCACGGTTGGCATCGATGCGCATCGCTCCTGGCGGGGCGGGAAACCGCCGCCCCTCCCTGGCCGCCCACCGTCCCTGGAGGACAGAATGCGCACGTCCACCATGCGAATCGCCGCCGGTCTCGCCGCCGCGGCCCTGACCGTCCCGCTGCTCGCCACGCCCGCCGCCGCCGAGCCGGCGACGATCCCGAACCCCGACACGGGCCTGGTCTTCTACTCCAGCAATCCGCTCGCCGTGGTCGCCCGGCAGGCCGCGCCGGACGGTCTCTGCCGCCCCTTCCCGGCGGACTCCGACTGGTTGCTGGCCTGGAGCGGAGGCTTCCAGAACGTCATCGGCTACAAATCCGCCGACTGCGGCGGCGAGGGGTACGGGCTCGGCCTCTTCCGGGGCTGGACGACGCGCGGCACCTTCGGCTCGTACCGGACGCTCTGAGCGACCCCCGCGACGCCGGTCCGCGGCACGTGAGCGTGGCGTGCCGCGGACCCCTCGCGTCAGAGGTCTTGCATAGCAAGGTATCTTGCGAAGCATGGACGGTGCACGCGAGCGGATCACCACGAACATCCGCAAGGGCGTGCTGGAGTTCTGCGTGCTCGCGTTGCTCGCGCGGCGCGACATGTACGGCCTGGAACTGGCCGAGTGGCTCGCCGTCCGTGGCCTGACCGCGAGCGAGGGCAGCCTGTATCCGCTGCTCGCCAGGATGCGGCAGGCGGGCACCGTGGAGACCCGGTGGGTGGCGCCCGAGCAGGGGCACGCCCGGCGGTACTACACGATCACCGATCAGGGGCGGGCGCACCTGCGGTTGTTCGCGGGGGTGTGGCGGGAGATCCAGCCGCACGTCGACGAGTTGATGGCGGAGGAGACATGAGCGACGACGGCCTCCCGGAGGCGGCGGAGACCTATCTGCGGGCCCTCGACGCGGAGTTGTCCGAGGTCCCGCCGGGCGCGGCGGGCGAGATCGTCGCGGACGTCCGCGCGCACATCGCCGACGCGCTGGACGGTGGACGCGACATCGCCGAGATCCTCGCCGGTCTCGGCGAGCCGCACGAGGTGGCGGGCCAGGCGCGGGAGGAGCTGGGCCTGCCGGTCCAGGACGGCGCGGAGCGGGCCGCCCGGATGCTGTCAGTGGTAGCGGTGGCGGCCGGTGTGCTGATCGCCGTGTGCGTGAGCTTCCTGCTGCCGTCCACCGTGCCGGTGTACCCGCTCGGCGCCGACTCCGGCGAGCAGGGCCTCGTCCGCCGGTTCGGCCCCGGCATCGCGATGCTCACGGTGCTGCCGGCGCTCCTCGCGGCCGCGCCGCTGGTGCTGCCCGACCGGGTCCGCGGCGCGGCCCGGTTCGCCGGCGCGGCGGTGCTGGCGCTGTTCGCCTGCGCGTCCGGCGAGATCGGCCTGCACTACTTCCCGCTCGCGCTGGTGGCCGGTGCGGCGGCGCTGGTGCCGTGGGCGTTGCGGCGCGGAGCCGGTGGACGGTGGGGGCACTACCTGACCGGCGGGTTCGTGGCGATGCCCGGCGTGCTCGTGGCGGTCGCGTCGGCGGGCGGCTCGGTCGGCGTCGGCTGGGTGGGCGCGGCGCTGTGGATCGCCGCACCACTCGCCGTCGGCGCGCTGTGCGCGTACGGCATGCGGGCCGGTTACGCGGTGACCGCGGTGGCCGGGGCGCTCGTGATGACCCTCGCGATGGCCGAGCGCGGCTTCCTGTTCGCCGCGTTCTGGCTGTTCGGCGGCCTGTACCTGGCGATCGGCGCGAGCGGGTACGCCGCGTCGCGGGCCGCCGCGGCCGACCCGGCCGGGACGCCGGATCCGCCGGTACGACCGCGACCCGCGCCGGCCCCCGGCACCTGACCGGGGGCCGTGGCGCCACGGCCGGCCCTAGCCGGCGGCTGCCTGTGCCTCCGCGTCGTGGGCGGCCATCTGCTCCTGGCGTCCGGGCTCCTCGCGCAGGATCGCGGCGTGCAGCCACGCGTCCGGGATGGCGAAACCGTCCACCAGCGTGCGCATGTACGGCCGCAGTTCCTTGAGCAGCCCGTTCACCACGCTGGTGATCGTCTTGGACCGGGCCGGGGTGAGCCGGCCGTGCTCCAGCAGCCAGCCCTTGTTCGCCTCGATGACGCTCAGCGCGTACAGGTCGCAGACCCGGGACAGCAGCTCCTTGACCGCCGGGTCGGCGGTGGCGTCGATGCCGGCGACGAACGCCTCCAGGGTCACCCGGTCGACGTGCGCGGCGGCGACGGCGAGGACGTGGTCCTGCACGTCGTTGAAGATGTCGAAGGGACGGTCCTTCTTCGTCGACGCGCCGCCGCGCAGCCGGCGGACCGCGCTGTCCAGCAGGTGCTCCTCGCGGTCCTCGAACACCTTGAGCTGCCAGCCCCGGTCGGTGACCGCGACCTCGTCGTCGCGGCCCGGCACGGCGCCGACCAGCCGCGCGATGAGCGCCCGCGCGGCGGTGCGCTCCAGCACCATCTCGCGTACCTGCTCGGCGACGAAGGAGGCGCGTCCCCAGCCGTCCAGCGAGCCGAACTCGTCCCGGTAGCCGGTCAGCAGCCCCTTGGCGACCAGCTGGAGCAGCACCGTGTTGTCGCCCTCGAACGTGGTGAACACGTCGGTGTCGGCCTTCAGGCTGGGCAGCCGGTTCTCCGACAGGTAGCCGGCGCCGCCGCACGCCTCCCGGCACGTCTGGATGGTGCGCGTCGCGTGCCAGGTCTGCGCCGCCTTGAGCCCGGCGGCCCGGGACTCCAGCTCCCGCTGCCGGTGCTCGTCGACCGGCCCGTCGCCGCCCTGGATCTCGTCGAGCGCGGCGACCAGCTCGGTCTGGGCGAAGTGCAGCGCGTACGTGGTGGCGAGCGCGGGCAGCAGCTTGCGCTGGTGGGCCAGGTAGTCGTTGAGCAGCACCTCGCGGTCGCCGTCGCCGTCGCTGAACTGGCGGCGGATGTCGCCGTAGCGCACCGCGATGGCGAGCGCCGCCTTGGTGGCCGCCGACGCGGCGCCGCCCACGCTGACCCGGCCCCGCACCAGCGTGCCGAGCATGGTGAAGAAGCGGCGCGAGTCGTTCTCGATCGCGCTGGAGTACGTCCCGTCCTCGGCCACCTGCGCGTACCGGTCCAGCAGCATCTCCCGGGGCACCCGGACGTGGTCGAAGCTGAGCCGCCCGTTGTCCACGCCGAGCAGCCCGGCCTTGGGGCCGGCGTCGCCGATGCTCACGCCGGGCATCGGGTTGCCGTGCTCGTCGCGGATCGGCACCAGCCACGCGTGCACCCCGTGGCGGTGCCCGCCGCTGATCAGCTGGGCGAAGACCACGGCCATCCGCCCGTCCCGCGCGGCGTTGCCGATGTAGTCCTTGCGCGCCGCCTCGTGCGGCGTGTGCAGGTCGAAGGTCTGCGTCAGCGGGTCGTACACGCAGGTCGTGCGCAGCTGCTGCACGTCCGAGCCGTGACCGGTCTCGGTCATCGCGAAGCACCCGAAGAGACGGCCCTCGACGATGTCCCGGAGGTAGGCGTCGTGGTGGCGCTTGGTGCCGAGGGCGGCGACCGCGCCGCCGAACAGGCCCCACTGCACGCCGGCCTTCACCATGAGTGACAGGTCGACCTGCGCCAGCATCTCGGTGGCGACGATCGAGGCGCCGATGTCGGACCGGCCGCCGTACTCGGCCGGGAAGCCCGCGGCGATGCCCAGCTCGACCGGGAGTTCGCCGAGCAGCCGGGTGATCCGCTCCCGCGCCTGGTCGCCGGTCTCGCCGTAGACCGGCAGGAAGCGCTCGTCGAGGTGTTTGCGGTGGGCCTGGCGGACCTCGGACCACGGTCCGTCGAGCGTCTCCTGGAGGCGGGCGATGTCGATTCGGCCGGACGCGTGATCGAGCATGGTCGCTCCTCTGGGGCAGCGGACATTTGGGTGCACTCTCGGCCTGATCAACATTACCGGCGGTCACCGGACCCCGCTGGCGGAGGCCGTGGTGAGCCGTGCCACCCGCCTCGGTCGCTTCCGGGGCTGAGGTTAGGCTGTCCTCACTTCGAGCACTGGAGGCGTCCCCTCGTGTCCCCGCAACCCGCCGGCCGCGCTGTCACGGCCCGGTACGTGCTCCGTCAGGCGTTGCGCCGTCAGCGGCGTCCGGTGCTGATCGGCGTCACGCTGCTCGGCCTGCACCAGGTCGCCGAGGCGCTCGTGCCGGTGGCGATCGGCGTCATCATCGACCGGGCCGTGGTGACCGGCGACCCGTGGGCGCTGGCGTACTCGGTCGCCGGCCTCGCCACCCTGTTCGCCGTGCTCGCGTTCGCCTACCGCAACGGCGCCCGCCAGGCGTTCGCGGCGGTGGAGCGGGAGGCGCACCTGCTGCGGGTGGAGATCGCCGAGCGTGCGCTCGACCCGCGCGGGCACCGTTCCGGCCTGCGCGACGGCGAACTGCTCTCCGTCGCCGCCTCCGACGCCGAACTCTCCGCGTACGTGGTGCGGGTGGCCGGGTTCGGTGTCGCGGCGGTGACCGCGCTGACCGTCGCGGCGACCGCGCTGCTGGTCATCGACATCCCCCTCGGGCTCGGCGTGCTCGTCGGCGTGCCGGTGCTGGTCCTGGTGCTGCAACGGATGGCGCCGCTGCTGTCCCGGCGCAGCGCCTCCCAGCAGGAGGCGCTCGCGGAGACCACCGCGCTCGCCGTGGACCTCGTCTCCGGCCTGCGTGTGCTGCGCGGCATCGGCGCCCAGCACCACGCCGCCGGCCGGTACGCCGCCGCCAGCCGCAACGCCCTCGCCGTGACGCTGCGCGCCGCGAACACCAAGGGACTGCACCTCGGGCTGACCACCGCCGCCAACGGCCTGTTCCTCGCGGCGGTGGCCGGGGTGGCCGGCTGGCTCGCCCTGCGCGGCCGGCTCACCATCGGCGAGCTGGTCACAGTGGTCGGGCTCGCGCAGTTCGTCGCCGAGCCGGTGCAGACCATGGGCTACTGCGTGCAACTGTTCGCGATGGCCCGCGCCTCGGCCGCCCGGGTGGCGCGCGTGCTCGGCGCCGAACCGCTGACCCGGCCCGGCGACGCCGCGGCGCCGCCGTACACGGACGGGCCACGGCTCGCCCTCGACGACGTCGGGCACGCCGGGCTGGACGGGGTGAGCCTGCGCGTCGGCCCCGGCGAGATGGTCGGTGTGCTCGCGTACGACCCGGCCGACGCCGAGGCGCTGGTGGCGCTGCTGTCCGGGCGGGTGCCGCCGGACCAGCGCCGGGGCGCCGTACGCGTCGACGGCGTGCCCGCCGACGAGCTGCACGTCGACGCGCTGCGCGGCACGGTGCTCGTCGAGCCGCACGACGTGACGCTGTTCGAGGGCACGGTGGCGGCCAACCTCGCCGCCGGAGCCCGGACCGAGGAGGCGAAGCTGCACGCCGCCGTCCGGGCCGCGGCGGCGCAGGACGTGGTGGACGCGCACCCCGGCGGCCTGGAGCACCGGCTCGTCGAGCGGGGCGCGAACCTCTCCGGCGGGCAGCGCCAGCGGCTCGGGCTGGCGCGGGCGCTGCACGCCGACCCGCCGGTGCTGGTGCTGCACGACCCCACCACCGCCGTCGACGCGGCCACCGAGGCGCAGCTCGCCGACGGACTGGCGCGGGCGCGCCGGGCGGCGCCCCGGGGCACGGTGCTGGTCACCAGCAGCCCGGCCCTGCTGCGGATCACCGACCGGGTGGTGGTGATCGCCGACGGCCGGGTGACCGCCGAGGGACCGCACGAGCGCCTGCTCGCCGAGGACACCCGCTACCGCGAGGAGACACTGCGGTGACCGCCGACCCGCGTACCCCCGGCCGGACGTTGCTGCCTGTCGCGTCCGCCCGGCAGACCTGGACCACGCTCGCCGCCCGGTTCCGCGAACGGCCGGGCCTCAGCGCCGCGGCCGCGACGGTGCTCGTCGCCGCCGCCGCGGGTGGCCTGGTCGCCCCCTGGGTGCTCGGCCGCCTGGTCGACGACGTCATCGCCGACGCCCCGGCCTCCCGGATCGCCGGCCGGGTGGCGGTGATCGCCGCCGCCGCGGTGCTCACCGGCCTGCTCACGGCACTCGGCGCCGCGCTCGCGTCCCGGCTCGGCGAGACGGTGCTGGCCCGGCTGCGTGAGCGCGTCCTCGACCGGGCGCTGCACCTGCCGTCCGCGACGCTGGAGCGGGCCGGCACGGGCGACCTGCTGGCCCGCGTCGGCGACGACGTGGCGGTGGTGACGAACGTGATCGCGGTGAGCGGCCCCGCGTTCGTCGGCGCGCTGCTGTCCGTGGTGCTCACCGTGTTCGGGCTGGTCGCGCTGGACTGGCGGCTCGGCCTCGCCGGGCTGGTCGCCGCGCCCGCGTACGCGCTGGCGCTGCGCTGGTACCTGCGGCGCTCGGCGCCGTACTACGCCCGGGAGCGGATCGCCACCGGCGAGCGGACGCAGGCGATGGCCGGCGCGCTGCGCGGCGCGGCGACGGTGCGCGCGTACCGGACCGAGGACGCGCACGTGGCCGCGATCGCCGAGCGTTCCGGCGTGGCGCGGGACCTGTCGCTGGAGATCTTCAACCTGCACACCCGCTTCGGGCTGCGGATCAACAGGTCGGAGTTCCTCGGCCTGGCCGCGGTGCTGGTGGCCGGGTTCTTCCTGGTCCGCGACGACCTGGTCACCGTCGGCGCGGCGACCACCGCCGCGCTGTACTTCCACCGCCTGTTCAACCCGATCGGCCTGCTGCTGATGGAGTCCGACTCGGTGTTGCAGGCCGGCGCGAGCCTCGCCCGGCTGGTCGGCGTGGCCGAGCTGCCCGACACCGCGCCAACCGCCGCGTCCGGCCCACCCGCCGCGTCCGGCCCACCCACCGCGTCCGGCCCACCCACCGCGTCCGGCCCGGCCGCCCGGCCCGCCGGCCCGCGCGGCGCGGCGGCGCTGGACGTCACGGTGCGCCGGCACCACTACGACGACGGCCCGCTGGTGCTGGCCGACGTCGAGCTGCGCCTGGCGCCGGGGGAGCGGGTCGCGCTCGTCGGTGCCAGCGGCGCCGGCAAGAGCACGCTCGCCGGCATCGCCGCCGGGATCATCGCGCCCACCGACGGATCGGTACGCCTGGACGGCGTGCCGCTGACCGGGACGGGCGAGGCCACCACCCGCCGCGACGTGGCGCTGGTCAGCCAGGAGGTGCACGTCTTCGCCGGTGCGCTCGCCGAGGACCTGCGCCTGGCCGCCCCGGACGCGACCGACGCCGAGCTGCTGGACGCGCTGGACCGGGTCGGCGCCACCACCTGGCTGCGTGCCCTGCCGGACGGGCTGGCGACGCCGGTGGGCGAGGGCGGCCACCGGCTCACCGCCGCCCAGGCCCAGCAGGTGGCCCTGGCCCGGCTGGTGCTCACCTCGCCCGCCGTCGCCGTACTGGACGAGGCGACCGCCGAGGCCGGCAGCGCCGGAGCCCGCGACCTGGACCGGGCGGCCCTCGCGGCCACGCGGGGGCGTACCACGCTGATCGTGGCGCACCGGCTCAGCCAGGCGGTCACCGCGGACCGGATCGTCGTGCTCGACCACGGCCGGATCGTGGAGCAGGGCACGCACGACGAGCTGCTCGCCGCCGACGGCCGGTACGGGCACCTGTGGCGTTCCTGGCGCGTCCCCGTATGATCACCGACCGCTCCACCGCCCAGGCGAGGTGTCCATGACCGACCTGCCGACCCGCTTCGTGCTGTTCCCCGGGCGGCATCACCTGCTGACCCGGTTCCAGGCCGACTACCTGAGCCGGCTCGCCGGTGACGAGGCCACAGTGGTCTGGGCGGTGACGTCGGCCAACCACGAGAACACCCGTCGCAATCCCGTCGCGTACCACAGGCGGGAGGCCGCGATCGAGCGGTTCAGCGTGCTGACCGGGCTGCGCTCGCTGGCCGTGCCGATCTTCGACACCGCGTACACGGACGCGTTCGCGGAGGTGACGCTCAAGAGCATCGCGGTGGCCACCGGCATCGACCTCGTCCCGGCCGACACGGTGGTGGCCTGCTCCACCCCGGAGGTCGCCGAGCTGTACGAGCGGCTCGGCTTCCCGATCGCGCCGGTCGAGGCCGACCCGGACCTGCCGGAGACGCCCGAACGGCCGTGGGACGTGCTGCTGCGCCTGGCCGCCGGCGACGAGACCTGGCGTACGCTCACCCACCCGGCGACGATCGACGTGTTCGAGCGCTACCGGCTGGTCGAGGCGATCCGGTCGGTGGTGAACGACCCGCTGGTCGGGGACGAGGGCGGCCTCACCGTGACCCGCGACTACCGGACGTACGTGGAGGCGTTCGCCTCGGCCGCGCACCGCAAGTGGGACTCGGTGCGCCGGTACGTGCAGCCCGGCCGCATCGTGGACATCGGCTGCGGCGCGGGCTCGGTGCTGGAACTGGCCGACCGGGAGGCCGCGCTGCGGGAGAGCGACCTGATCGGCGTGGAGGTGGCCCGCCACCTCTACCAGGAGTGCCTGCACAAGAAGGCGCAGGGCGTGTTCCGCAACGCCAACGTCTACTTCTTCCAGCGCAACGTGCTCGGCGGCGCGGTGTTCAAGGACCGCTCGGTGGACACCACACTCACCTTCGCGCTCACCCACGAGATCTGGTCGTACGGGCGGCAGCGGGAGTCGCTGCTGGAGTTCGCCCGCCGCATCCACGACCACACCGCACCCGGCGGCGTGTGGATCAACAGCGACGTGTGCGGACCCGACGACGGCGGCCGGCCGGTGATCCTGCGGCTCGCCACCGACGACGGGGACAACCCGGCGACACCGCGCCGGGATCTCGCCGACCTGTCCTCGGCCGAGGTCAGGCGGTACGTCTCCGGACTGTCGACGCGGGCGCGGCTGGACCAGTTCGCCGTGGACTTCGCGTTCGGCCTCGCCTACGAGCCGCTGGCCGGCGGCGCGGTCCGCATCGCCCTGGGCGCGGCGATGGACTACCTGACCCGCAAGGACTACACCGACAACTGGCTGTCGGAGACGAGGGAGCAGTTCTGCGGCCTCAGCTTCGCCGACTGGACCGGCCTGCTCACCGAGGTGGGTTTCGAGATCGGCCCGGCCTCGGCCCCGGTCCGCAACGACTGGGTGATCGACAACCGGATCGCGCCGGTCGCGTCGCTGACCGACCTGGACGGCCGGCCGCTGGACTGGCCGACCACCCACGTCCTCACCGTCGCCCACCGCCCGCGCAACGCCTGATCCACCGGCGTCGCCGGAACCGGCCGTGGTGCGGCCGGGCCGGCGGGCGCCGGGGTACTGGTGCTCTGCGGTCCCCGGCTCAGCGGACCTTCTTCGTCGGCCGTTTACGAGGCGGCGTCAACAACTCGGCGATCGCCGAGATCGCGGACGGGACCAGGCGGTAGTACGCCCACACACCCCGCTTCTCCCGCTCGATCAGGCCCGCCTCGGTGAGGATCCGGAGGTGATGGCTGACCGTCGGCTGGGAGAGACCGAGCGGCGCGGTGAGGTCGCTGACGGACGCCTCGCCGTCCGGAGCGGATTGGATCAGGCTGAGCAGGCGTAGCCGGGCCGGATCGGCGAACGCCTTCAGCACTCCCGCGAGCCGTTCGGCGTCGGCGCGCTTGATCGGCTCACCGGCGAGCGGCGAGATGGCAGGGGTGGCAGTCTTCGCAGTTCCCACGCCTGCATCGTTGCACCAACTCCGGCCGCGTGCCGGTGCAACCAGGACCGGACCACCGTCAGTGCGACGCCGGCGGGTGACCGTACGGGCGGTGTCAGGCATCGGGGCGCAGCTCGGCGAGCAACCGTTCCACCCTGGTGCGGATCTCGTCCCGGATGGGACGCACCGCGTCGACGCCCTTGCCTGCGGGGTCGTCGAGCTTCCAGTCCTCGTACCGCTTGCCGGGGAAGACGGGGCAGGCGTCACCGCAGCCCATGGTGACGATGACGTCCGAGGACTCCGCCGTCTCGTACCGGAGGAGCCGGGGGGTCTGACCGGTGATGTCGATGCCGACCTCCCGCATGGCCTCGACGGCGGCAGGGTTGACCCGGTCGGCGGGTGCGCTGCCGGCGGACCGGACCTCGACGGTGTCGCCGGCGAGGTGGCGCAGCCACCCGGCGGCCATCTGGGACCGGCCGGCGTTGTGCACGCAGACGAACAGGACGCTGGGCTTGCCGCTCATCGGGCCTCCGTATGTCATGGCCGGGTTCCCGGCGTGGCGAACAGGCGGGTGCGGGCCCACAGCGACACGTAGACCAGGCCGACGAGAACCGGGACCTCGATCAGCGGGCCGACGACACCGGCGAGAGCCTGGCCGGAGGCGATCCCGAAGGTGCCGATCGCGACCGCGATGGCCAGTTCGAAGTTGTTGCCCGCGGCGGTGAACGCCAGCGTGGTGGTGCGTTCGTAGTTCAGGCCGATGGCCCGGCCGAGCAGGTAGGAGCCGGCCCACATGAGGGCGAAGTAGGCCAGCAGCGGCAGGGCGATGCGGGCCACGTCGACCGGCCGGTCGGTGATGGCCTCGCCCTGCAGAGCGAACAGAACGACGATGGTGAACAGCAGCCCGTACAGTGCGACGGGCCCGACCCGGGGCAGGAATCGCCGCTCGTACCAGTCGCGGCCCCTGGCGCGCTCGCCGAGGCGGCGGGAGAGATAGCCGGCGAGCAGTGGGATGCCGAGGAAGACGAGCACGTTGCCGGCGATGTCCCAGCCGGAGACCTCCAGCGCGGCGCCGTCCAGACCGAGCCAGCCCGGCAGCACGGACAGGTAGAACCAGCCGAGCAGGCCGAAGGCGAGGACCTGGAACACCGAGTTGATGGCCACGAGGACCGCTGCCGCCTCCCGGTCGCCGCAGGCCAGGTCATTCCAGATGATGACCATCGCGATGCAGCGGGCCAGGCCGACGATGATCAGACCGGTGCGGTACTCCGGCTGGTCGGCCAGGAACACCCAGGCCAAGGCGAACATGAGTGCGGGACCGACGATCCAGTTGAGGATCAGCGACGAGACCAGGAGACGCCGGTCGCCGGTGACGGTGTCGAGGCGGTCGTAGCGGACCTTGGCCAGCACCGGATACATCATGATCAGCAGGCCGAGGGCGATGGGCAGGGAGATGCCGCCGACCTTGACGGCGTCGAGAGCGTCGTCCAGGCCGGGAACGATCCGGCCGAGCAGCAGGCCGGCGACCATGGCCAGGCCGATCCAGACCGGCAGTAACCGGTCCAGGCGCGACAGGCGTGCCGCCACCGGCGGGGCGTGGCCGGCCCCGGTGAGGGTGCTCATGGGTACTCCTGTGGGTGTCGGCGCCACAGCGGCTACCGCTGCGCCGCGGCGGCCGGATCGATCGACAGCAGGCCGGCGAGCTGGCGCAGGATCTGCGGCCGTGGGCGGTAGTAGACCCAGGTGCCCCGCCGCTCGGCGTCGACCAGGCCCGCCTCGCGCAACGTCCGGAGATGGTGGGAGATCGTCGGCCCGGTCAGGTCGAACGCCGGTGTCAGGTCGCACACGCACACCTCGCCGGCCTCGGCGGAGGCGATCATCGACATCAGCTGCAGCCGTACCGGGTCGCCGAGGGCCTTGAAGGCGGGTGCGAGGACCGCAGCCGTCTCGGCCGGGACCCGGCGCTGCGCCAGTGAGGGGCAGCACGACGGGTCGGCGTCGAGGTCGACGAAGGGGATCGGCGGCTGCTGATTCGACATGCCTCTAGGTTGACAGGTATCTAATCAACGTGCAAGCCCCCCGGCCGTGCCCCGCCGCCTCGCCGTCACCGTCGCACACCTCGCCCGCTAGCGGGCGAGCAGCGTCCGCAGCGCCTCGGCCAGGCCGGTGCCCGAGGTGACCGGGCGGGTGAAGGGCAGCCGGGTGTCGGCGTGACCGTCCGCCCGCTCCGCGCGCAGCACGATGCCGCCGGTGTCGAGCGCGACCGGGACGATCCGGGTCGCGCCGGTGCTGACGGCGGGGTCGACGAGCGCGGCGAGCCGGTCGAGGACGTCGCCGTGGCAGCGGGCCAGGTGCGCGAGGTGGGCGGCCTCGTCGACGGCGATCGGGTCCGGCCGGGCGGCGAGGTACGCGCCGGGGTCCACCGCGACGGGAGCGGCGGCCCGGTCGAGGACGATCTCGTCCGGCTCGATCGCCCACAACGCCACCGGGGGCAGGTCGAGCAGCGACATGACGGTGACCGGATCGCAGGCGTCGAGGACTGCCGGGTCGAAGCGGCGGACGGTGCCGAGGACCCGCAGCCGGGCCCGCACCCGGGAGCGTACGGCGACCGGGGCGAGGTCGGTCACGTCGAGGCGTACCGCGCCGCCGTGGCCGCGCGCGGCGACCAGCAGGCCACCGGTGCGGCTCATCGCGTCGACAGCCAGGACGATCGTGCCGTCGGGGAGGACGACGTGGGCGCGGAGGAGATCGGCTGTGGTGTCGCCGAGCGTGAGCCGCAGCGAGGAGGCGGCGCTCAGCACGCACCGGGCGGCGACGGCGTCGCGAGGCGTGGCGGTGACCGCCGACGGCCCCACGATGAGCGGGGCGACGCCGGCCGGCAGGGCCGGGCGCCCGGCGGGGTGCAACGCCATGTCTGTCTCCTCGGCCGGGAAGGGTGATGTCGGCCCAGGTCAGACGGTAGTAGGTAAGGCTTACCTGTGCAACGGCGGGTCGGGTGCCGCACACGCGGTACGGGTCACGACGGTGACCGTCGTGACCCGTACGAGCGCGGTGTCCGGATTCGTCAGGCGGGCTGGTAGGTCAGGCAGTCGCTGACCGTGGCGCCCGGCCCGACCGTGATCGACTCGGCCGTGCACGCGAGGTTGGTGTTGAACACGCACTCGGCCCGCGCGCACGCGCCCACCGCGCCGGTGACCTCAGCGATCCCGCCGCTGAGCGACGACTCGACGAAGGTCGCGCAGGAGGCCGCGTCGGCGGACGCCGCGACGGTGATCGCGGGAGCGTGACAGCCGTTGTCGTTGAAGCTGCACGCGGTGGCGGCGCACTCACGTACCGGCGGAGACTGCAACAGCGTCTTCATGGTGCCTCCAAGTCATGCGGGCCGGCGGAACGGAAAGGCCGGCCTCGTGGTGCTCGAACGCCATCTGGTATTTGCCGAGCGGCCGGTTCGCAAACCCGTCGGCCGCCAGTTCGGACATGCTCACCCTAACAACGGAATACGGGGCCGGTGGCGGTTAACCGCCGTTTCCGTGTGGTGTCCGGGCTCGGCGAAGATGAGCCTTGCCTTCGTTAGGGAAGGCTTTGATTCCTCGCGCGTGCTGCTGCCCTTTACCGATCCGCTCCCGGCCTGGTCAGGTGCGCGGGAATCGGCACCCGGCACCGGTGCGGAATCGCCCGGGATCGGAAAGCGGAACTGCACGGCCCGCCGGTCAGCGGGCCCGGGACGGAGGCAGTTCCGGGGCGTTCGGCACACCGATACCGTGGTCGCGCGCCCGGGCTATCGCCTCGGCGCGGCTGCCGAGGCGGAGTTTCACCAGAATGGCGGAGACGTTGTTGCGCACCGTCTTGGCGCTCAGCCCGAGCCGGTGTGCGATGAGCGGGTTCGACAGGCCCCGGGCGAGCAGGTCCAGCACCTCACGTTCCCGTTCGGTCAGCTCTGGGAACGGGCCGTCGGCGCGGGCGCCCAGCAGGGCGGCCGCGCGGTCGGCGAGCGGACCGCCGAGGACCAGATCCCCGCCGGCCACGCCCCTGATGCCCCGTTCCACGTCCGCGGCCGACGCACCCTTGAGCACGTAACCACGCGCTCCGGCACGTACCGCGGCGACGAGTGAGGCGTCGTCGTTGAGCATGGTCACCACCAGCACCCGGACCTCCGGATGCGCCCGGCTCAGCGCGCGGGTGGCCTCGATCCCGGATCCCTGACCGAGATGCAGGTCCATCAGCACCACGTCGGGCCGGGCCCGGTCGACGAGCGTCCCGGCCCCGGTCGCGTCGGCGGCCTCGCCGACGCACTCGATGCCGTCGAGGGTGTCCAGCAGCGCGCTCATGCCGAGCCGGAAGACCGGGTGGTCGTCCACCACGACGACGCGGATCGGGCGGTCGGTCACCGGCGCTCCAGGGGGACGGTCAGGCAGACGGTGGTGCCACGGGAGGCGGCCGGTCCGACGGTCAGCGTCGCGCCGACCGCCTGTGCGCGTTCCCGCATGGCGTGCAGGCCCACGCCCGGGCGGACCGGCCCGGCGGCCACCCCCCGGCCCTCGTCGGTGACGGTGACCCGGAGCAGATCCGGCCGCCGGTCCAGCGACACGGTGCAGGTGTCCACACCGGCGTGCCGGTGCACGTTGCGCACCGCCTCGGCGGTGACGCCGTACGCGGCGGTGGCGACCGGCTCCGGCAGCGGGTCCAGCGAGGCGGGAGCCCGCATCACGATCCGCAGCCCGGCCCGCGCGTACTGCGCGCGCAGCACGTCCAGGGCGGGGCGCAGCCCGCCGTCGGCGAGCACCGGAGGCAGCAGTCCGTGTGCCATCTCCCGCACCTCCGCCGCCCGGGCGGTCAGCTCCTCGGTCAACCGGTCCAGCAGCTCCTCGGCCCGGTCCGGGTCGCGGCGCAGCAGGTTGCGGGTGGCCGCCAGGCCCAGTCCGATGCCGCTGAGCGCCGGCCCGAGGCCGTCGTGCAGGTCCCGGCGCAGGGAGCGGCGCTCCTCGTCGCGTACCTCCGCCAGCCGTTGCCGCGACCGGGCCAGATCCCGGTTGGTGCCGACCAGCTCCACCATCGCGGCGACCACCGGGGCGAGCACGGCGAGCGCCTCGCCGGCCCGCTCGTCGAGCAGCTCGCCGGGCCGGGGCCAGGCGTGCAGGTGGCCGACGAGCCGGTCGCCCCGCAGCAGCGGCACGGTGACCGGCGGGCCGCCCTCACGCGGCGGCGGCTGCGCCTCGTCCTCGGTGATCAGCACGTCGGCCAGCCGTAGCGCGGTGGCCACCGCCGCGCCGATGTCGCTCGTGCTGCCGCCGCTGCGCACCACCCGGTGCAGCAGGAGTTCGGGCGCCTCACCGTGCACGAGGCCGTCCACCCGTCGCTGCACGAGCGCGCGGACCGGCTGGAACGCGGCCGCGATCGCGCCGGTGACCAGCAGCTGCGGCAGCGGCACGGCCCGCGGCAGCAGCCGGTCGAGCAACGCGACCGCCACGCAGTAGGCGGCGATCACCATGGCGGTCATCAGGTACCAGACCAGGGTGCGCCGCACGGCCAGCCGCATTCCCCACAACTGCTGGCGCAGCACCACCACTGCCACCGCGGCGGGGAAGAACGCCTGGGAGGCGAGCATCAGCAGCGCGGGCGCGGTCGGCGGCGCCACCGCCGGCGGCAGGAGCGTGGTCAGGAAGGCCAGGGTGAGCAGCGCGCTGCCCGCGGTCACCCAGCCGAGGCCGTTGCGCCGTGTGGGCTCCCCGCGCCGCCACCGCCACGCGACGCCGGCGGCGGCCAGCACGCCGAGCACGACCAGCGCGTACGGCAGCACGGGCGACAGCTGTCGCAGCAGCGCGGCGCGTGCCTCGCGCAGTTCCGGCGTCAGCGGCACCACGCCCACCGGAGGCGGCGCGGTGACGAGGACGGCCACCGTCAGCGCCACGTACCCGAGGCCGGCCGCGACGGCGATCCGCTCGAGCCGGCCGGGTGGCCGCTCCGGCAGCAGCCAGGGCATGACCACGACGAGCGAGTAGAGGCCCGGCACCCAGGCCCAGTGGTGCAGGGCGGTCAACAGCGCGGGCCCGCCGACGGCGAGCTGCCACTGGCCGCAGCACGCGGCGAGCGCGCCGCCGAGCGCTGTCGCGGTGGCGATCCACCCCGGAAGCCGGCCGCCGCTGCGCCGGCGACTCAGGATCAGCCACGCCACCGCGCCGTAGACGACGCCGTCGAGCAGGTCGACGAGCGAGTAGAGCTGCGTGGCGGTGAACGGGGGAGTCGCCACCGCCCAGCCGGCGACCGCGCCGAGGGTGAGCACGCCGGTGGCGGCGAGGACCGCCCAGGCCACCGCCCTCCGGGTACGGAAGTCGTCACGCATGTCGGGTCCACTGTGTCAGGACGCACGGCGCCGGGGACCACCTGAACGGCGTGAGCCGGATGGCAGGCCGGGCGGGGGTGTCCCGGCGGCCGGGGGCGGATGTCCCGGCCGGGACGGGACCGGGGATCGGCCGTGCGGCGTGGTGGCGGCGTCCCGGGCCGGACGGGATCGGCGTCCCTGGCGGACCGGGACGCCTCGCCGCTTGACTGCCCGGCATGACCGAAACCACGCCGGACCACATCCCGGCCCACGTCAAGAATTCCTACGTCAACTGCTCCGAGTACACCCGGGCGCCCCGGCTCACCCCGCCGCCCACCGACGGCCGCGTCGACGCCGTGGTGCTGGCACTACGGCCGTCCGCGCCGGCCGCTCCGTCCGTCGAGGCCACCCGGTGACCGTGGCCGCCGCGCCGGGCCTGCTCCCCGTCTGGCGGGAGTGGCTCGCCGAGAACCTGGCGATGGGAGTCGCCGCCGGGCAGGCCCGGGCGGCGGCCGTGGCCGGCGGCGCGGACGCCGACGCCGTCGACGCCGAGCTGGCGGCGCTCGCCGACCATCCGTACTTCGCCGTCTGCCGGCGGCTCGCGCTGCGCTACGACTGGATGGAGTCGGTGCTGGACACCTACCGGGTGCTGCGCGACGACGACGGGGGCCGCGTCCTGGAGCGCCGGGCCGACATCACCGCCGAGGAGTTCTTCGGCCGTTACTACTACGGCAACCGGCCGGTCGTGCTCGACGGCCTGATGGCGGACTGGCCGGCGCTGGACTGGACACTGGACCGGATGGCCCGGAGCTGCCCGGACGCGGTCGTCGAGGTGATGACCGGCCGGGAGGCGAACCCCGACCACGCCTGGCAGTACGACAGGCACCGCACCACCATGGCCTTCGTCGACTACCTGGCGATGCTCGGCTCCGGCGCGCGGACGAACGACTACTACATGGTGCCCCGCAACGAGAACTGGAACGGGGCGCTGCGGGCGCTCGCCGCCGACGTGCGGCCGCCCGCGCACCTCGTCGACCCGGCCGGCGGCGGCCACCTGCTGCTGGGACCGGCGGGCACCGTGACGCCGCTGCACGTGGACAACAGCACGGTGCTGCTCTGCCAGGTGCTCGGCCGCAAGCACGTCCGGCTGGTGCCGTCGTACCAGCGGCATCTGGTCCACCCCCGCGGCGGGACGTTCAGCGCGGTGGACGCGGCGCGGCCGGACTTCGACCGCCATCCCCGGTACGCCGAGGCGACGGTGCTGGAGACCGTGCTCGAACCGGGGCAGATGCTGCTGGTGCCGGTCGGGTGGTGGCACTGGGTGCACGCGCTCGATCTCAGCGCCACCGTCACGTTCCACCACTTCCGGGTGCCCGGCCAGAATCACCGGATGGCCACGCCGCCGGCGGCCCGCGCCGACGGGTGAGGACCGGGGGCGTGCCGGCCGGGCTCCCCGCGTACTCGACGGGACCGGCCGGTGCTCGCTGACGACGACGCGCGGCGGGAGGCAGGATGGCACCCGGACGGCCGCCGGCCGGACGGAGGTGGAGGTGGCGTGGTCGCGGGATGGCACGGCTGGTTCGGCACGATCACCGGGGTCGTGCTCGTCACGGTGGCCGCGTTGCCGGCCGCCGCGCTCGCGGTGTGGCTCCTGGCCCGCCGGCGCGGCGCCGGGGCGGCGGTATGGCGCAGGTCGGTGGCCGAGGTGGGCATCGTCTACGGGACCGCGCCCTGGGTCTGGATGATCATGCTGCCGGGGGAGCGGGCCGGTGCCGTCCCCGGCCGGGTGAGCCTGGTGCCGCTGCGGGACCTGCTCACCGTCCTCGCGAGCGGGCCGCTGACGGTGACGGTCCAGATCGTCGGCAACCTGCTGGTCTTCGCGGCGCTCGGGTTCTTCGCCCCGCTGCGGTTCGCGGCGCTGGCATCGGTGCCGCGGATCCTGGCGCTCGCCGCCGGCTGCTCGGTAGTGGTCGAGGTGGCGCAGTACGTCCTGCGGCTGGACCGGGTCTCCTCGGTCGACGACGTCCTGCTCAACGCCGCCGGGGCCGGGCTGGCCGCGCTGGCGTCACGCCGCTGGTGGCGAGAGCCGGCCGAGGCGCCGGCCGCGATCGGCGCCGGTCCGCCGATCGGCTCACGGTCCGGGTAGTACGACGGCACGATGGGCCGGGCCTGCCGGCCCGGCCCATCGCGGCGCACGCGTCAGGTCGACGCGCTCACCGTCCGGTCAGCTCAGCTTCTTCGCCGAAGCGGTGGTGGCGCCGTCGTGCTCGTACGAGACGAGCAGCGAGGTGCCGGCCGGAAGCGACCCGGTCACCGGCAGGACGAGCGTGCCCTCCTTGCGCAGGTCGGCCTTGGCCTGCGCCACGACCCGGGTGCCGTCCCAGA
This sequence comes from Micromonospora sp. NPDC049151, assembly GCF_040648395.1. Lineage (NCBI taxonomy): Bacteria > Bacillati > Actinomycetota > Actinomycetes > Micromonosporales > Micromonosporaceae > Micromonospora > Micromonospora sp. NPDC049151. Next base: position 200,659 of record NZ_JBEZDP010000002.1, on the reverse strand, counting down.
CGAAGGCCCGGGCGGTGCCCGCCTTCTTCACCTGGAGCTGGACCGACACCTTGTTCGCGGTGTGGGTGACCTTCTTGATCTTCACGGTGTCGTCCGGCAGCTTGGCGTAGCCGCCGGGCGCCACCCCGTCCGAGACGGACTGCAGGAGGGTCTGCGGCGAGTCGACACTCAGCGCCGCGGTGTCCGGCATGATCGGAGCCTTCGGCGCCGACGGCTTCGCCGCCAGGTCCGGCAGCGTCGCGTTGCCCCAGCGCCACGGGTCGGCCCGTACGCCGCTCCAGGTCGACCAGCCGACCCGGGTCTGCGCGGTCAGGTCCTGCGTGTCCGAGTCGTTGACCAGGATGTTCAGGCCCATCCGGTTCGGGTCGATGGTGTCCGGCAGCACGCTGAACGGGATCTTGACCTCGATCCGGTACCCCGTGTACGGGTTGCTGGTCACGACGGAGGCGATCTCCACACCCGGCGCGGTCTCCGGGCCGCCCTGGTGGTTGTCCCGCTCCCGGGCGAAGCACGGCGGGTTCCCGTTGGCCGGGTCGTTCGTGGCCGGGAAGAGCGCCATGTTGAACACGGTGGAGGTGTTCGCCGAGTTGCCGCGCGGGTCGATGCCGAACTCGATGTTGTCGTTACGCCGCGGACGCTTGCAGTCCTCCGGCGGCAGGACGGTGCCGAGCACGTCGTCGGTGATGGTGAAGAGGGCGTACAGGGCGTCGTCGGTGTGGGTCAGCTGGGCGGTGCCGGAGATGTCCGACGCCGGGGCGGCGGTGCCCTCCCAGCGGGTGGAGATGTCGATGACCTCGCCGGTGTACTCGTGGTCGTGGGCGTGCCCGTCCACAGTCGGCGCGGTGGTGGCCTTCGGGATCGTGGTGACCGGGACCAGGTTGAACGCGCCGGGCTCGCTGGCGCTGCCCCCGGTGTAGCTGGTCTCGATCTGCACCCGGTAGGCGCCGTTGTCCGGCGCCCGGTTGGCCGTCGGCAGCGACGTGTCGGTGTTGGTGACGGTGAACGTCACCGAGGTGCTGGCGCCCGGCTGCAGCCCGCTGTACGGCACCTGCTGCTCGGCCACCGAGAAGCCGGCGGGGACGTTCAGCTTGACCGCGCCGGACTCGACGCGGGTGCCGTGGTTGGTCAGGTTGACCTTGACGCTGCGGGTGCCACCGCTGGGGATGTTCAGCAGGGACTCGATGAGCGCGTCGAGCTGCTGGGTCTTGTTCCGCACGGCCCACGCGCGGAAGTCGGCGATCTCCTCCAGCGGCTCCAGCGTGCCGCGCACCGGCGCGGTGCCCTGAACCCGGGCGCTGCTGGTGCCGCTGCCGTCCTTCTTGCTGGTCAGCGTGGCGTCGAGCTTGAAGCGGGTGCCCACCTCGACCTGCGCGGGCGGCGTGACGGTGAAGGTCTTCACGACCTGCTTACGCGGGGTCAGCGTGCCGACCTCGCCGTTGCCGCTGACCGTCCAGCCGGCCGGCACGTTCAGGGTGACCTTGGCGCCCGGGATGGCCTTCTCGGCGTACAGGACGGTGTCCACCTTGATGGGCTGGCCCGCGACGGCCTCCCAGGTGCGCGGACGCACATGGACCTCGGTGCCCAGCGGCAGGCCGCCCGGGGCGCGCACGGTGGCGCCCTGGAGCGCGCCCGTGCCGGCGCCGACGTTCGGGTCCGGGTACGGGGTGCGGGTGTCGATCAGCGTCAGCCGGTTGCAGCCGATGGCGTCGGGGTTGGTGGTCGGGAAGGAGCTGTTGCCCCAGCCCTGCGACACGTACTCCCGGCGGGCCCAGGTCTGGACCGTGTTCCACCGGTTGCCGTCGTGGCGCGCCGACTCGTAGCCCTGCCAGGTGCCGAAGACGACGTTGCTGGCCTCGGCCGGCGTGAACGTGGTCTCGCAGGCGGGGCCGTTGCTGGCGGTGCCGCTGCCGCCGGTCTGGAAGATGCGGGAGACCCGCCAGGGCGCGAGGCCCTCCTTCTTGATCTGGTCCGGGAACGCCTTCGGGTCGGCCGCCGCGTAGAAGGCCTCCACGGCCAGCATGGCCGCCTTCTGGTGGTTGCCGTGGTTGCCCTGCGTCGCCGACGGGTTCATCGTGAGGATGACCTCGGGCTTGGTGGTCCGCAGGACCCGCACGATCCGGGACAGCGTCTCCTGGTGGCCCCAGACCTCCTCGGTCAGCGGGGCGCTGGCGGTGTACCAGAAGTCGAGCGCGTCCAGGTTGTAGATGTGCTCGACGCCGGCCCAGCCGACGGCCTTGCGCTCCTCGGCCTCCCGCAGGATGCCGAGCTCCGGGCCCTCTTCGAGACCGGTGGCGTTGCCGCCGCCCTCGCCGCGGGTGGTGGTGATGACGCCCGCCTTCATGCCGTGATACTCGTTCCAGTATCCGAGCATGCCGAGCTGGCCGGCCTCGTCGTCCGGGTGGGCGCCGATGAACATGATGTCCAGGTCGACGGGCTTGTCGGACTTCTTCGGTGCTGCGTTCTGGGGGTTGGCCTGGGCCGGAGTGGCCAGGCCCAACGACAGCAGACCGCACATGGCGATCGCCGCGCTGGTGCGCCATCTCATGGGCATACCTCTTCGTCTCGAAGCGGGAGTGCTGCGGCTGGGGGACGGTCACGGACCCGGCGCGGGCCGGCTGACCCGGTGGCTCGCGTCGGGTCCGTGACACGGACAGCTGTCCACTGAGGACCACGCGTCCTCACTGGTCGTGGTGCTCGACAACGGGATGGTGGTTACGCGCACCGTCACGGCGTGAGCGGTGCAGACGGTGGGAACGGGTCGATCCACCGGAAGGCCTTCGGGCCGTAACCTAGGGATCTTGCGGAGGTGTCGTCAATAGCCCTCGCCGACTTTCTTCCTTATTCGAAGAAACGATCCGCCCAGCTCAGCGGTCTGTGTGTCGAAGCGGCAGCAGGCGCGGGAAATACTTTGTCCGGGTTTGCGGGGCCAATGTGGACGCGAGGGCCCAATTTTGCGCGCCATGTCGGGGTGGCCCCGGCCCGCCCGGCTTGCGGCTTCCCAAAAATTTCCTGGTCGGAGCGTCGAGATCATCTCGTTACTTGACGCCACACTTTTTTCTCACTAGGAAGAAAGCGTGTCTGACAAAGCCCCGACCAGCCCGGTCAGCCGTGAGCGGTCCCGTGAGATCAAGCGTCTCTCGGTGATCTTGGCCGCCCGGCAGGCCCGACGGCTGTCCCGGGTGGACCTCGCCGAGATGACCGGCCTCTCGGCGGCCACCGTGACCGCGCTCGTGCGGGAGCTGGTCGCCGAGGGCTACCTCATCGAACGCGGCCCTGGCGCGCCCACCACCGGCCGGCCCCGGGAGATGCTCGAGTTCAACCCCCGCGCCGAGCTCGTCGCGGCGGTGTCGCTGGAGCCGCCCCGGATCAGCTGCGAGATCGCCGACAGCGAGGGCGCGGTCATCGCGCACCGCGTCGCGCGTCTCGGCGCGGACGTGGTGGAGACCGTCTGCGAGTTCGTGCTCGACCTGGTCGGCGACAACCTGCCGTCGCTTCGCGGCGTCGCGATCGCGGTGCCCGGGGTGTCCAGCAACGGCGCGGTACGCCTCGCGCCGTCGGTCGGACTGGTCGAGGCGTGGCCGATCGGCGAGTCGGTGCAGCGGCGGCTCGGCGTACCGGTGGTCGTCGACAACGACGTCAACCTCATGGCCGCCGGCGAGTGCGTCGCCGGCGCCGGCGCGGACGTGGCCAACCTGCTGCTGATCCACGTTGCCGACGGCATCGGCGCCGGGCTCGTGCTCGACGGCAAGGTCCGCCGCGGCGCCAGCGGGGCCGCGGGCGAGGTCGGCTTCCTGCCGCTGGGCGGCGCGACCGAGCGCCGCTACACCGGTGTGGGCGAGTTCGAGGCCCAGTGGTCGGTGAACGCCATAGCGGAGCGGGTGGTCGCGCTCAACCCGGGCCGCCGGCCCGAGTCGCCGGTGCGGGAGCTGAGCCGGCTCGCCGCGACCTCGGCGCCGGCCCGCGACTACCTCGACGAGGTGCTCGGCGCCTGGGCCGGGCTCATCCTCTCCTGTGCCTGCGTGGTCGATCCGGGGCTGGTGCTGCTCAGCGGCGCCGCCGCGGAACTCGACGACGCGGCCCTGGACCAGCTCCAGGCCCTCGTCTCCGCCCGGACGCCGGCCCCCACCGAGGTGCGCCGCGCCACCCTGGGCGACCAGGCCGTGCTGCACGGAGCGATCAGCTACGCGCTCTCGGCCGCGGTGCCCCGACCCTCGCTTCCCTGACCACCACCCGACCCCGGCCCCCGACTACCCCTGACCCCGGCCCCGACACCACACCCACCCCATCGTCACCGCCGTCCTCGCGGCGACCGCGTCCGTACGCCGGACGGCCGGTCGCGGCGCGATGCGGCACACCCCGGTCCCGGGACGGGATCGCACACCGACTTTCCCCGCTTCCGATAGTTCCCCCGCAAAATGGAGGTACCAATGAAACGTCGTTTGGCCCTGGCCGTCGCGTTCAGCGCACTGCTTGCCGTCAGCGCGTGCGGCAGCAGCGACGACGACAAGGACACCGGCTCCTCCGGCTCCGCGTCGGCCGAGAAGGTCGTCATCTACAGCGCCCGCGACAAGTCGGTCACCGACTACGTCGTCGAGCAGTTCACGGCCAAGAACCCCGAGTACAAGGGCAAGGTCGAGGTGCTCAACATGGGCGCCCAGGAGGTGCTCGAGCGGGTCCGCGCCGAGAAGGCCAACCCGCAGGCGTCGGTCTGGTGGGGCGGCACCCAGCAGGGCCTCGCCGCCGGCGCGTCGGAGGGCCTGCTGGAGTCCTGGCAGCCGTCCTTCGCCTCGAAGATCGACGCGCGGTACAAGGACGCCGAGGGCCGCTGGTTCGGCGAGATCCTGCTGCCCGAGGTCATCATGTACAACAACAAGGCGCTGACCCCGGAGACCGCGCCGAAGGACTGGGACGACCTGGTCGACCCGAAGTGGAAAGACAAGATCATCATCCGGGACGTGGCCGCCTCCGGCACCATGCGCTCGATCTACGCCTCGATGATCCAGCGCTTCACGGCCGACGGGTCCAACCCGCAGCCCGGCTACGACTGGCTGCGCAAGCTCGACGCCAACACCGTCGAGTACGCCGCCAACCCCAGCGACCTCTACCTGAAGATGTCGCGTGAGCAGGGCGTGGTCAGCGCCTGGAACCTCCAGGACATCCTGCTGCAGGCCAACGAGAAGATGCCCTTCGGCTACGTGATGCCGGCCTCCGGCGCGCCGGTGCTCGTCGACGGCGTCGCGGCGGTCAAGGGCGGCAACAGCGAGGGCGCGAAGAAGTTCCTCGAGTTCCTGTTCGACGACTCGCTGCGGGCCAGCCTGGCCAAGGACTACTTCCAGATCCCCGCCGTCGACATCGCCGAGAAGCCCGAGTGGCTGACCAAGCTCGACCTCAAGCCGATGGACGTCGACTGGAACGTGATCGGCAAGAACGAGACCGCCTGGATCACCCACTGGAACGCCCAGATCAAGGGTAAGGGCTAAGACGCTCGGAACCGGGCCGTGCCTCGGCACGGCCCGGCTTCGTCCTGGAAGGACCCACGAAATGATCGATGTCCGACTGACGGCGGTCAGTAAGCGCTTCGCCAAGTCGAGCGACTCCGCGGCGGTCGATGACGTCACCGTCACCATCGGAGCCGGCGAGTTCTTCACGCTGCTCGGACCGAGCGGTTGTGGCAAGACGACGACGCTGCGCATGGTGGCCGGCTTCTACTTCCCGACGTCCGGTCACATCCACTTCGGCGACGACGACGTCACCCACTGGACGCCGAACAAGCGGGACACCGGCATGGTGTTCCAGAACTACGCCCTGTTCCCGCACATGACTGTGGCGCAGAACGTCGCGTACGGGCTCAAGGTCCGCCGGGTCTCCCGCGCCGAGCAGGCCCGCCGGGTCACCGAGGCGCTCGCCCAGGTGCACCTCGCCGGGTACGGCGACCGTCGCATCGACGCGCTCTCCGGCGGCCAGCAGCAGCGCGTCGCGCTGGCGCGGGCCCTGGTCATCCGTCCCCGCACCATGCTGCTCGACGAGCCGCTGTCGAACCTCGACGCGAAGCTGCGCGAGGAGACCCGCGCCGAGATCCGGCGCATCCAGCGGGAGAGCGGCACCACCTCGATCTACGTCACGCACGACCAGGCCGAGGCGATGGCGATGTCGGACCGGATCGCCGTGATGGAGTCCGGCCGGGTCCAGCAGGTCGGCACCCCGCACGAGGTCTACTACCAGCCCGCGAACGCGTTCGTGGCCCGGTTCATCGGACGCAGCAACGTGCTGAGCCTGCCGGTGACCGGCGCGACGGAGCAGCGCGTCCGGGTACGCCTGCCCGGCGGCGCCACCATCGAGATCGGCGCGCCCACCGGACACGGTCTCGCCGAGGGCGACACCGCGCTGGTCTCCGCGCGCCCCGAGCACATCGCGCTCGGCGGCGACGACGAGACTGCGGCCATGCGCGGCCGGGTCAGCCACGTCGAGTTCACCGGCATGGCCACCCACGTGACTGTCGACGTCGACGGCGACGACGTGATGGCCGCCCTGGTCGACGCGCCCGCCGGCATCGCGCTCGGCGACGTCGTGGGCCTGCGGCTCACACCGGAGCGGCTCTGGGTGGTCAAGCCGTGACCGCTGCGACCCCGACCGCCCCCGGCTGGGCGGCGGCCCTCGGCCGGCGCCTGGCCGGCGGGGCGAACTCCCGATGGTTCCCCTACCTGCTGGTGCTGCCGCTGGTCCTGGTGCTCTGGGGCTTCGTCGTCCAGCCGATGTTCGCCACCTTCCGGGAGAGCGTCAGCGCCAACGGCAGCGACAACTACCTCCAGTTCCTCTCCTCCTCCGGGGTGGCCCGCGAGTCGCTGTTCACCTCGCTGTTCATCTCGGCCGCGAGCGTGCTGCTCTGCGGCGTCGTCGGCGTGGCGATGGCGTTCCTGCTCAAGCGGTTCCACTTCCGCGGCCGGCGGCTCATCGAGGCGTTCATCCTGGTGCCGGCGGCGCTGCCGCCGCTGATCGGCGCCGTGTCCTTCCAGTTGCTCTACAGCAACATCGGCATCGTGCCGCGCGGCCTCCAGGCGCTGCTCGGCACCGACAAGCCGGTCCTTGCCTTCGACGGCATCGCCGGCGTGCTGGTGGTGCACACGTTCACCATGTACCCGTTCTTCTTCCTGGCCGCCTCGGCGGCGCTGGCCGGCATGGACCCGTCGGTCGAGGAGGCGGCGTACAACCTCGGCGCGGGCCGGGTACGCGTGTGGCGCACCGTCCTGCTGCCGATGCTCACCCCGGCGCTGATCTCGGCGTCGCTGCTGGTCTTCATGACGTCGCTGGCGTCCTACACCGCGCCGCTGCTGTTCAACGTCAGCCAGACCATGACGATGCAGATCTACATCAACCGCACCAACGGCGACCTGCCGATGGCCTCCGCGTACGCCTCCGTGCTCGGCATCGTCTCGATCATCTTCCTGCTGAGCATGCGCTGGTACGAGGGGCGGCGTAACTACCAGTCCCAGTCCAAGGGCGTCTCGGCGGTCCGGCGGGAGATCACCAACCCGATCGGCCGCTGGCTGGCCCCGCTCGCCTCGGTGCTGGCCACGCTGGTCCTGCTCGCCCCGGTCGGCGCGATCGCGCTCGTCGCGTTCTCCGAGGACCGGTCCTGGACCACCGAGGTGCTGCCGCCGACGTACACCTTCGAGAACTTCGTCACCATCTTCACCGACCCCAAGGCGTTCCAGCCGATCCTCAACTCGGTGCAGATGAGCCTCCTCGCGGTCGTGGGCTGCGTGGTCATCGGCGTGCTCGTCGCGTACGCGGTGCGGCGGCTGACGTTCGTCGGGCGCGGCCTGCTCGACGTGGCCGTGATGATCGCCTGGGCGCTGCCCGGCACCGTCGTGGCGATCAACCTGATCTCGGCGTTCAGCACCGGCAACGCCTTCAGCTTCGGGCAGGTGCTGGTCGGCACGTTCTGGATCCTGCCGCTTGCCTACTTCGTGCGGTTCCTGCCGATCGTGTTCCGGTCCAGCTCCGCGACGCTGGCGCTGATCGACCCGTCGCTGGAGGACGCGGCGCGCAACCTGGGCGCCTCCTGGCTGCGCGCGTTCTACACGATCACCGTGCGGCTGATGCTGCCCGGCGTGCTCGCCGGCGCGTTGCTGGCGTTCGTGCACGGTGTCGGCGAGTTCGTCGCCTCGGTGCTCATCTACACCTCGTCGACGGTGCCGATCTCGGTCGCCATCAACAACCGGATGTACAGCTTCGAGCTGGGCACCGCGGCCGCCTACGGCATGCTCCAGGTGCTGCTCATCTTCGTGGTGATGTGGTTCTCCGGGCGGCTGGAGAGCAGCCGCACCGCGACCCGGAGGGCCGAGCAGTGGACGAACTGATCGAGCGGTGGCGGACCGGGGGAGGGCTGCTCCCGGTCACCCGGGTGCCCGGGCACGCGTTCGCCGCCGTGACCGAGGCGGCCGACCTGGCGGTGCTGCCGGTCGGCGCGGTCGAGTGGCACGGTCCGCACCTGCCGATCGGCACCGACCTGATCCTGGCCGAGGGCTTCGCCGGGGAACTGGCCACCGGGTCCGCCCGGGCGGTGCTGTTCCCGGCCACGCCGTACGCCGCCTGCCCGGGCCAGACCCGGCAGTGGCCGGGCACCGTGGCGCTGCGGCCGGAGATCGCCGTCGGCTACCTCGCCGACGTGCTCGCCGGCATCGTCGAGGCGGGCTTCACCCGGGTGCTCGTGGTCAACGGGCACGACGCCAACATGTCCACCGTCCGCGCCGCGATGGAGTGGGTGTCCGGGCGGCACCGGGCCAGCATGATGCTGGTGAACTGGTTCCAGCTCGTCGGCCCGGACGAGACCACCGAGATGTTCGGTGAGCTGCCGGCCCGGGGACACGGCGGCGCGTACGAGAGCTCCGCGGTGCTCGGCTTCGACCCGGACGCGGTGCGCCTGGACGCGGCGCCGGACCTGCCGCCGAAACCGAAACTGCCCACCCCGTACCCGTACGTGCTGGTGGAGTCGCGGCCGGATCCCTGGCAGGGCTGGTCGGGCCACGTCTCGCTGGCCGGCCGGGAGGCCGGCGACCGGATCCGCGTCACCGCCGGCACCCGCCTGCGCCAGCTGGTCGAGGCGTGGCTGGCCGCGCCGCTGCCCGGGCCGCCCGGCGCCGACCGGCCGGACCGGACGACCGGATGACCACGCGCGGCACGCCGCACGACAACGCACCACCTCGGGAGGCCACCATGAGCCCGTCACTGACCGTCTACCAACAGCACCATCTGCGCGTCGTGTTCGACCACCACGTCGCCCACCTCTACCCGGCGATGGTCACGGCCAGCAAGGCCCACGTCGTGATGCTCGCCGAGCAGGGACTGATCTCCGACGAGGCCGCCGCGACGATGCTGCGAGGCCTGGTCGCCCTCACCGGCGACCGGCCGGAGGAACTGGAGTACGACGGCAGCGTCGAGGACGTCTACTACACGCTGGAGAAGCGGCTCGCCGCCGCGGCCGGCATCGAGGTGTCGCAACTGAGCGTGCAGCTCGCGCGCAGCCGCAACGACCTCGACGCCGGCGTGTTCCGGATGGTGCTGCGCGACCAGCTGCTCCAGGTGCTCGACGCGCTGCTGGCCACCGGCCGTACCGTGCTGGACCGCGCGGACCGGCACGCCGACGTGGTGATCACCGGCTACACGCACCGCCGCCCGGCCCAGCCGACCAGCATCGGGCACGTCTTCGCCGGCTACGCCGAGGCGCTCGCCGGTGAGGCCGCCGCGTACGCCGACCTGCTGGACGAGATGAACCGCTCGCCGCTGGGCTCCTGCGCGTTCGCCGGCACCGACCTGGACATCTCGCCCCGCCGACTGGCCGACCTGCTCGGCTTCGACCAGCTCATCGTCAACTCGTACGAGGCGGTGGCCGGCGCGGACCACCTCGTCCGGGTCGCCACGCTCAACGCGCAGGCGCTCGCCACCGGCGCCCGGCTGGCCCGCACGCTGATGGACTGGCTGAGCTGGGGCTGGGTGGTCACGCCCGGCGAGTTCACCCAGGGCAGCAGCATCATGCCGCAGAAGCGCAACCCGGTGGTGCTGGAGCACCTCGTCTCGATGGCGGGCGCCTCGGCGGCCGACGCGGCGAGCGTGCTGAACAACGTCGGCGCGGCCTGGTGGGAGGACTCCAACAACGCCACCACCGACGTGCAGGCCCGGCTCTGGGACGGCGACGACCGGGCGTACCGGTTCTTCTCGCTGCTCGGCGGCCTGATCGAGAAGCTTGACCCGCTGCGCCCGCCGTCCGGTGAGGAGATCGTGGCCTCCGGCGCCACCACCACCGCGGCGGCCGACGCGCTGGCCCGCCACGGCGTGCCGTTCCGGGGCGCCCACTCGCTGCTCGGCCGGCTGGTACGCGGCGGCGCTCCGGCCACCTGGACCGGGGAGCTGGTCCGGTCCACCGCGGCCGACCTCGGCCTGACGCTCGACGGCGCCGCGGTACGGGACCTGCTGGCCGCCGCCGTCCGCCCCGAACTCGTGCTGCGCCGGGCCCAGGCCGACGGGCCCGGCGAGACGGCCGTCCGGGACCAGGTCGGACGACTGTCTACAATGCTCGACGCGGTGCAGGAGCGGGCGCAGGCGTTGCGCGACCGGCTGACCCGTGCCGACGCGGCTCTCGCCGAGGCGGTCGCGGCGAGGGCAGGCCAGTGACGGGCCGGCCGACGCCGCTGGCCGTGGTCGCGGACGTCGTGTCGCGGCGACCACGTGATCTGGACCGACGGCCCGAAGGGCGATCTGACATCACCATGGAACGACCGGCAAATCCGCGCCTGCTCGGCATCGACTTCGGCGGCACCAAGATGGCCATCGGCGTGGGTGACACCGACGGCCGGCTGCTCGTCTCCGAGCGCCTGCCCACGAACGCCGAGCAGGGCGCGCCGCAGGCCCTCACCCGGGCGCTGGACCGGGCGCGCGACCTCGCCGAGCAGACCGGCGGCACCATCGTCGCGGCCGGCATCGCCTCACCCGGCATCGTGCACGACGACGGCATCGAGCTGGCGCCGAACGTCCCCGGCTGGGAGCGGCTGCGGCTGGCCGACGCGGTCCGCGCCCACCTGAACCTGACGCACGTGCGGGTGGTGAACGACCTGAAGGCCGCCGCGCACGCCGAGCTGCGGCTCGGCGCGCTGCGCGACGCCGACCCGGGACTGGTCGTCGGGCTGGGGACCGGGGTGGCCGCAGCGGTCACCGTCAACGGCGAGGTGCTGCCGGGTCGCCACGGCGCGTCCGGCGAGATCGCCTACGGACTGACCGACCTCAGCTGGCCGCCCCGCCTGGAACCGATGCTGGAGGCGACATTCTCCGGCCGGGCCCTCGACGAGCTGGCGCAGCGGCTCGGGGTGGACGGCCGGGCGGCCGGCCTGTGCGCGGCCGCCGAGCAGCCCGGCCCGGTACGCGAGCAGCTCCGCCTCCGGGTGGACGAACTGGCCCGCCAGCTGGTGACGTGCTGCCTCCTGCTCGACCCGCAGCGGATCGTGCTGGTCGGCAGCGTCGCCGGCAACGACCTGGTGCGGGAGCTGCTGACCGAACGGCTCAACCACACGCTGCCGTACCCGCCGGAGATCGTGCTGTCGGACTTCGCGCAGGACGCCGCGCTGCTCGGCTCGCTCGCCCTGGCCGTCGAGGCGCAGCCCGCTGTGGTCTGACCGCAACCACCGGCAGACGCCGCCGGGCGGGGCGCACAGGAGCGCCCCGCCCGGTTCACGCCGGCCGGCTCACCTGCGGAACGCGGCCACCGCCTCCTGGATCGCCGGCCCGGTCGCCGAGGACGCCTGCGCCCACGACTCGAACTCCAGGGCGGCGGCGAAACCGGACGTCTCCGCGGTGCGCACCGACGTCTTGATGTCCCGGGCCAGCGCCGGGTCCAGCGCCGCCCACCGCTCGGCGCGCTCGTGCGCGGCCGCCAGCGGGTCGTCGGCGAGTGTCGCGGCGAGCCCGACGCGTACCGCCTCTGGTCCGTCCACGCTCCCGCCGTCGAGCAGCAGTTGCAGGGCGCGCTCCGGGCCGAGCGCCCGGGTGAGGAACCAGGTGCAGCCGCCCCCCGGGTGCAGGCCGAGCTTCGTGAACGACGCGATCAGCTTCGCCTTCGGCCCGACGATCCGGGTGTCGCACGCCAGCGCCAGGTTCAGCCCGGCGCCCACCGCCGGTCCCTGCACCGCGGCGATCGTCGGGATCGGCAGCGCCCGTACCCGCAGGAAGCTGTCGTAGACGCGGTGCAGGTCGGCGCGGATCTCCGCGACGCCGCGGCCGGGCTCGCCGAACATCGCGGGCAGGTCGGCGCCCGCGCAGAACGCCGTGCCCGCGCCGGTGACCACGAGCGTACGGGCGTACCGGTCGGCGGCCACCTCGGCGATCGCGTCACCGAGCGCGTCGCGCATCTCCGCGTCGATGGCGTTGCGCCGGTCCGGGTCGTTGAGTGTGAGCGTCCAGCGCCCGTCCGCGTTGTGCAGTTCCACTCTGCTCATGACTCGTCCTCCTGCTCGGTCAGCCAGGACCAGACGCCCGCGCTGCCGCGCGGCACCAGCGCCGCGCCGAGCGTGGCGGCCCAGAACCGCTGAGTGCCGTTCTCGTCCCGCCAGGACCAGAGCCTGCGGGTGGACAGGTGCAGCGGGTGCTCCCGGGTCACGCCCATCGCCCCGTGCAGTTGGTGCGCGCCGCGCGCCACCAGCGTCGCGGCCCGGCCGCTGAGCACCCGCGCGGCGGCGACCCGCAGCGGGTCCGGGCCGGCCAGCGCGGCGTCCACCGCGGTGCCGGCCAGCAGCGTGTGCGACGTCATCCGGGCCAGTGTCTGCCCGACCGCCTGGAACGCCAGCAACGGCCGGCCGAACTGCTCCCGCGTCGTCACGTGCTGCCGGGTGTGCTCCACGGCTGTCTCGAGCGCGCCGGTGAGCGCGGCGGCGGTCAGCAGCGCCGCCTCGGCGCGTACCGTCGCGGCGGGGGCGGCGCCGGTGAGCCGCATGCCGTCGGTGACCGGCACGTCGAACGCGACGTCGTCGCGCGGCTCGGCGGCCAGGTTGCGGCCGGGTGCGACCCGGACGCCGGGATGGTCGGCGGGCACCACGAAGGCCTCGTCGCCCGCGTACACCAGCAGGGTCCGCGCGGCGGCGGCCCACGGCACGCGGGCGGCCGTGCCGCGCAGCCGCCCGCCGGCCACCGTGAGCCCGCCTCCGGTGACCACAGTGGCGACGCCGTCGGGCAGGTCGCGGCCGGCGGCGGCGAGCTGCCGGGCGGCCAGCACGGTCTCGGCCAGCGGTAGGGAGACGCCGTGGCGGCCCAGCCCGCGTACGAGCGCGGCCAGGTCGGTGAGCGTGCCGCCGGAGCCGCCCGCGCCCTCGGGCACCGACACGCCGGTCCAGCCCAGCTCGTGCACCGTGGACCAGAGCGCGGGCAGGCCGTCCGGGTCGCCGCCGTGCCCGCCGAGCACGTCGTCGGTCAGTTCCCGCAGCTCGTCGCCGCCGCGCCGGGGCGGCCGGGCGGCGTCCTTGGCGATGATTGTGCGCAGCACCTCGGTGGTACCGCCGCGGATCGAGAAGCCCGGCGCGGCCAGCAGCCCCTGGGCGAGCAGCCCGGCCGGTCCGTCGCCGTCGGGGTCGGGCTCGACGTCGAGCACGGTACGGGCGATCTCGTTGACGTCCGCCTCGAACTCGGTGCCCAGGTCCTTCAGCACCGCCGCCGCGTGCACCGGGGCCCGCCCGCCGTCCAGCTCACCGGCGATGCGCCAGGCCAGGCCGCGCAGCCCGGCCAGCCGGGCCAGCGCCTCGCCGAGCACCGCGTCCGCGTCCCGCCGGTCCGCGCACGCGTCGATCGTGGCGGCCAGCAGCGGATACGTGCTGAGCACCCGCTCCATCCCGCCGCGCTCGAAGGACAGCTGCTCGGTGACCTGCGTCCAGCCGTTGCCGGCGGTGCCCAGCACGTGGTCGCCGGGCACGCGCACGTCGTCGAAGACGACCTCGTTGAAGTGGTGCTCGCCGCGCAGGTCGACGATCGGCCGGACGGTGACACCGGGCGCGGACATGTCCACGATCAGCTCGGTCAGCCCCTCGTGCCGGTCGCCGCCGGTGCCGGTACGGCACAGCACGTAGGCGTGCGTGGACCGGTGGGCGTGACTGGTCCAGATCTTGCCGCCGGTGAGCCGCCAGCCGTCGCCGTCCGGGCGGGCGGTGGTACGCACCGAGGCGAGGTCGCTGCCGGACTCGGTCTCGCTCATGCCGAGGCAGAACGTCACCGCACCGGCGGCGATCGCCGGCAGGTACCGCTCGCGCAGCGCGGGGGAGCCGTACCGCAGGACGGCCGGGCCGATCTGCCGGTCCGCGATCCAGTGCGCCGCCACCGGCGCCCCGGCGCGCAGCAGCTCCTCGGTGACCACCAGCCGGGCCCGGTTCGAGCGGGCCTGCCCGCCGTACTCGCGCGGCCAGGTCAGGCCGATCCAGCCCCGGCCGGCCAGCGCGCGGCTGAACTCCGTGTCGTACGAGCGCAGCCACGCGTCGCACACCGGCCGGAACCGGTCGTCGTCGCGCCACTCGCCGACCAGCTCCCGTACCTGCCGGCGCAGCTTGCCGAGATCGTCGTCAGTCATCCCCTGTCCGTTCCCTTCGCCACTGAGTAACCGCGCGCGGCGGCCCGCCGCAGTACGCCGACCGCCGCGGCGCGTTCGGCGTCGCCGACCGGCGGCGCGGGCGCCGCGTCGCCGACGGGTACGCCGAGCGCGGCCAGGTGGCCGCGCAGCACCTCGCCGTCGGCGGTGACCTCCTCCAGCCGTGGGTCGGCGCCGAGCCGCACCACGCCCCACCGGGTGTGCAGCCGCACCAGCGCGTCCGGTGCGGGCGCGGCGGTCACGTGCTCGACCGCGCGCACGATCCGGCGCGGATCCCTCGCCCCGTGCAGGAGCACCAGTTCCCGCGCCGCCGCCGCGATGTCGGCGGCGCCCCCGCCGCCGGGCAGCCGCACCGTGGGCCGCTCCCGGGGGCCCAGGTACGACGAGTTGATCCGGCCGCGCAGGTCGACGTTGCCGGCGTCGAGCACCACCCGGTCGAACCGGTGACCCATCGCCAGCAGCACGTCGGCGGTGCCGCCCAGCCAGCCGAACCCGTCGGCGTACGCCGGGTAGTCGGTGGTGCTCGTCGGCACGTCGGCGCCGGGCCGGTGCGCGCTGGCGCCGGCCTCGAAGACCTGACTGAACGGCTCGCCGGGCAGCGCGTACGCGCACTGGCCGGCGAGCACCGGCCAGTGGAAGCCGGTGAACACCCAGCCGCCGCGCCGGAACTCCCGAGCCGCCCGGACCAGGAAGTCGGCGGTGGTCACCGCACCTCCTCGGCGAGCCACCGCCGGAACCCGTCGGGCGTGGCCGAACAGCTGGCGTACCGCTCGTACGCCCGCACGTCGCGCGGGTACCGGCCGACCGCGCCGTCCGGGCGCACCGCGCCGGGGTGCTCGACCACCGCGTCGACGAGCAGCCCGGGGATGCTGATCCCGGCGGCGCGGACCGTCTCCGCGTCGGTGACCTGCTCGGCGACGAGCACGGTACGGCGGGACGCCTGGGCGGCCACCAGCACCTCACCCAGCGGGCCCCGGATCACGCCGTTGCCGCCGGTGTCGGCTAGGTCCACGTGGACGAACGCCACGTCGGGCCGCTCGGCCCGCACCACCCGGGCCGCCCCGAACGCCGAGTCGACCCGGGACAGCCGGCCCCGGCTCCAGTCCTCGTCCACGTAGCCGGTGCCGGGCAGGTCCGGCACCGGCATGAACGGCACCCGCCAGGCGCCGGCGGTGAGCGCGGCGGTGAGCAGCCCGAGACTCAGCTCGTGCAGCGTGACCCGGGTGTCGCCGTCCTGCGCGGCCCGCCGGAAGTTCCAGGCCGGCGCCGGGCCGACCGGGCTCCAGCAGTGGCCGTACGTGGCCGACCGCAGCACGCCGGCTCCGAGCAACTGGTCCATCAGCAGCCCGCCGGAGGCGATCACCACGTCCACGTCGCGGATCCGCTGCCGGATCATCTCGTGGCCCACGGCGAACAGTTGCGCGCCGAAGTTGCCCAGGTAGACCCGCCGGCCCGGTCGTACGTGCTCGGCCACGACGGCGGCGAGGGCGCGGCTCACCGGTACGCCTCGGCCAGCATGTGCAGCCCCGGGCCCAGGTGCGCGCCGCCGTCGAGCTGGATGAGCTGGCCGGTCATCATGGCGGCGGCCGGGCCGGCCAGGAACGCCACCAGCTCGGCGACCTCCTCGGCGCGGGTCGGGCGGCGCAGCGGCGTGGCCCGGTCCACCAGGTTGTCCCGGACGTGCCGGTCGGCCTCGGCGTCGAGCGCGGCGGTGAGCACCGTGCCCGGCCCGAGGCAGTTGAGGCGGATGCCGTCGGCGGCCCACTCCAGGGCCAGCGTCCGGGTCAGCCCGAGCACCCCGGCGCGGGCCGCGACGGCGTGCGCCATGCCCTGCCCGCCGCGTTCCACACCGGACAGCGACATGTTCACCACCGCGCCCCGGGCACGCCGCAGGTACGGGTACGCGGCGGTGGTGAGGTGGAAGACGCTTGTCAGGTTCAGGTCGACCACTGCCGCCCAGCCGCCCGCCGAGATCCGCGTGGCGGGGGCGAAGAACTGCCCGCCGGCGTTGTTCACCAGCAGGTCGATGCCGTGCGCCTCGCCTGCCCCGGCGACGGTGGCGGCGGCGCGGTCGTGGTCGCGGACGTCGCAGACCGCGTACGTGTAACGCCCGCCGCCGGTGGCCGCCTCGCCGGTGATCGCCTCGCCGGTGGCGGCGAGCGTGTCCGCGTGCCGGCCCAGCCCGGTGACGTGTGCGCCCAGCTCCACCAGGCGTACCGCCACCGCCCGGCCGATGCCGCTGCCGGCGCCGGTCACCACGGCGTGCCGACCGGCGAGGAGGCCGGCGCGCAGCACACCCACGCCGGTGTCGTCGTCCCGCGTCACCGGGCGGCCCTCGCCTCGCCGATCGCCTGCCGCCGCAGCAGTTGCGCCGGCCGGTAGCGGGGATCGCCGAACGCGTCGGCCATCGACCGCAGCGCCTCGTACACGGTCCCCGCCCCTGTCGATCGCAGCGTCTCGAACGGGCCGCGCGGATGGTTCATCGCCAGTCGCAGCGCCACGTCCACGTCGTCGGCGGTGGCGGTGCCCTCCTCGACCACGGTGGCCGCCTCGTTCACCAGGCAGTGGGCGAGCCGATCGCCGACCAGGCCGGGCAGCGCCGGCACCCGCACCGACGGCGCGCCGAGGTGATCCAGCAGCCGGTCGACGAAGCCGGGGACGGCGACGCCCGCGACCGGGTCCTCGACCACCTCGGCGAACACGGCGTCGTCGGCGCGCCGGTGCAGCCGGATCCAGCCGACCTCGGCGGGCAGCACGTCGGCCCAGCCGGCGTCGGAGCTGTCCAGCACCACGTTCTGCCGCCCCGCCAGCCGGGCCAGCTCCGCCACCCGCTGCGGGGTCGGCGCGCCGAGGCTCACCACGCGGGCCGCCGGACCGTTCGGCGGCCCGGGCCGCCGGACCACCCGGGCGTTGGCGTCGCGCGGCGACTCGGCGGCGTAGTCGTAGAAGCCGCGGCCGGCGGCCTTGCCGGTCAGGCCGGCCCGGACCAGGGCGCGCACCTGGGGGATGGGCCGGTAGCGGGGGTCGCCGAACTCGCGCAGCGCGGTCTCCGAGGAGGCCAGGTGCGTGTGCAGCCCGGTGAAGTCGAGCAGTTGCAGCGGTCCCATCGGGTGCCCGAGCGCGCCCCGGGCGACCGCGTCCACCACCGCCGCCTCGACGCCCTGCGCGAGCAGGAGCTGCGCCTCGTAGTACAGCGGCCGGCAGACCCGGTTGACGATGAAGTTCGGCGAGTCCCGGCACACCACAGCGGTCTTGCCGAGCGACTCCACGAGCGCCAGCGCCCGCCGTACGGCCGCCTCGCCGGTGGCCGCGCCGGAGATCACCTCCACCAGGCGCATCCGGGTGGGCGGGTTGAAGAAGTGCAGCCCGAGCAGGCGTTCCGGGGCGCCGAACGCGCGGCCCATCTCGTTGACGCTCAGCGACGACGTGTTGGAGGCGACGAGCAGGTCCGGCCCGCCGGCGGCGGCGACCCGGGCGAGCAGGGCGCGCTTGGCGTCCATGTCCTCCACGATCGCCTCGATCAGCACGTCGGCGCCGGCCAGCGCGGTCTCCACGTCGGCGGCGGCGTCGAGATCGCCGGTCGCGCCGTCGGCACGGATCCGCTCCAGGCCGGCGCGGCCCAGCTCGGCGGTGGCGTCCACGACCCGGACGGTGTGCCCCGCCCCGGCGAGGACCTGCGCGATGCCCCGGCCCATCGGGCCCAGGCCGACCACGACGGCGATCACCGGGTCACCCGCTCGATCACCGCGGCGATGCCCTGCCCGCCGCCGACGCAGAGGCTCGCCACGCCGTACCGGCCGTCGCGGCGGGCCAGCTCGTGCAGCAGCGAGACGACCAGCCGGGCGCCGCTCTGGCCGGTCGGGTGGCCGAGGGCGATGCCGCCGCCGTTGACGTTCACCCGCTCCTCGTCCAGGCCCAGCGCGCGCACGTTCTGCACGATCTGCGCGCCGAACGCCTCGTTGATCTCGAACAGGTCCACGTCGCGTACGGTCAGCCCGGCCCGGCGCAGGGCGAGCGGGATCGCCTCCGCCGGTCCGACGCCCATCATCGTCGGGTCGACGCCGACTGCCGCGAACCCGACGATCCGGCCCAGCGGGGTGAGCCCGTGCCGCCGTACCGCCTCGCCGCCGGCCACCACCACCGCGGCGGCGCCGTCGGCCATCTGGCTGGCGTTGCCGGCCGTGACGGTGCCGCCGTCGGTGAAGGACGGACGCAGCCGGGCGAGCCGGTCCGGTGTGGTGTCGGGGCGTACCGTCTCGTCGCGGTCCAGCTCGTCCAGCGGCAGCACCTCCCGGGCCATCGCGCCGGACTCCCAGGCGCGGGCCAGCCGCTGGTGGCTGCGCGCCGACCAGGCGTCCTGGTCGGCGCGGGACACGCCGAACTCGCGGGCCACCTTCTCCGCCGTCTCGCCCATGCTCATGCCGCAGATCGGGTCGGTGCCGCCGTCGCGCCAGCCGTCCTGGAGCAGGACGTCGCCGCGCCGCACCCCGTCCCAGCGCAGCGTGTACGGCGCCAGGTACGGCATCGTGCTCATGCTCTCGGCCGCCACCGCCAGCGCCACGTCGGCCTCGCCGGACAGCACCGACCGGTGCGCGAGCTGCACCGCCTTGAGGCCGGAGGCGCAGGCCATGTTGATCGTCTGCGCCGGGACCGGCACCGGCACACCGGCCGCGAGCGAGATCTGCCGTCCCGGGTTCGGCCCGTTGCCCGCCTGGCGGCAGTTGGCCACCACCGTCTCGTCCACCGCCTCGGCGGGCACGCCGGCCCGCGCCAGCGCCTCGGCGCCGGCCAGCCCGCCCAGGCGCACCACCCGCACGTCGCGCAGCGCGCCACCGTACCGGCCGTGCGGGGTCCGCACGGCGCCGACCAGGAACGCTTGCCTGTCCATCACGGAGCCTCTCGGTCGGCGCGTACGACGCGCTTGCTCTTGTGGGTGCTGCGCGGCAGCGTGCCCTCGGCGACGGTCTCCACCACCGCGCGCACCGTCAGCTCGGCGCGCACGGCGTGCGCCAGCTCGCGCGCGACCCGCCGGCCGTCGCCGGCCACCTCGACGCGCAGCTTGATGCCGGTGAGGTAGCCCGTCGCCGGGTCGGTGACGTCCTCGTCGAGGACGATCAGGTATTCGCCGCAGGTGCCGGGCGTGGCCCGGACGACCTGCTCGACTGCGGACGGGAACAGGTTCACCCCGCGTACCACGAGCATGTCGTCGGCCCGGCCGACGACGCCGCCCGGCAGCCGGGCGAGCGTGCGCCCGCACGGGCAGGCGGCGCTGTCGCGGACCACCACGTCGCCGGTCGCCCACCGCACCAGCGGCGTGGCCCGCTTGTCCAGGTGGGTGAGCACCAGCAGGCCGGGCGTGCCGTCGGGCACCGGCTCGTGGGTGTACGGGTCGAGCACCTCGGCGTACGCGAAGTCCTCGGCCAGGTGGCCGCCGGCCTGTTCCTCGCACTCCCAGGCGATCGGCTGGAACTCCAGGCTGCCGTACCCGTCGAAGCACTTCGCGCCCCAGCGCTGCTCGATGTGCGCGCGGGTGGCCGGCACCCCGGCGCCCGGTTCGCCGCCGACCTGGATGCGCCGCACCGGCGAGTCGCGCAGCGGGGTGCCGGCGCGTTCCGCGGTCTCGGCCAGGTGCAGCATGAACGACGGTGTGCCGCCGACGGCTGTGGTGCCGTACCGGAAGATCGTGTCGATCTGGCGCTGGGTGTCGCCGGAGCCGGCGGGCAGCAGCGTCACGCCGATGCGCTGGTAGCCGGCTGTCGCGCCGAGCCCGCCGACGAACCAGGCGTAGCTGAACAGGCACTGGTACACGTCGGTGTCCCGCACGCCCTGGCTGTACGCGGCCCGCGCGTACAGGTCGGCCCAGCGGTCCAGGTCGTGCGCGGTCCACAGCACCGGGGTGGGGTTCGAGGTGGTGCCGGAGGAGAAGTGCACGCGGCGGCGGTCGGCGACCGGCGCGGCGACGGCGCTGCCCCACGGCGGGTGGGCGGCCAGGTCGGCCACGTAGTCGGCCTTGCCGACCAGCGGCAGGCGGCGCAGGTCGGCCAGTTCGCGCACGTCGCCCGGGTGGAAGCCGAGCGCGTCCCACCGGGTGCGGTAGAAGTCGCTGGCGGTGTACACGTAGGACAGTTGCGACTTCAGGCGGGTGAGCTGGTACGCGGCCAGCCGCTCGCGCGGCCACGTCTCGGCCTCGTGCCAGTGGCGCTCGGAGAACGGCCCGGTCATCGCGGGCTCCGGCGCAGCCCGCCGACGATGAAGTCGGCGTACTCGTCGGCGAGCCGCTGGCGGGTGTTGTAGTCACCGCGCTGCGGGTCGTACCAGAGGCTGATCCAGTTCAGCGCGCCGAGCAGCGGCTTGGTGGCCAGCCGGCTGTCCACCTCGCGGAACACCCCGGCCTTGCGGCCCTCGTCGATGACGTCGGCGAAGATCTGCTCGTACCGGTCGCGCATGGCGATCACGGTCTCCAACGCCTGCTGCTGGGCCGGGGCCTCGCCGAGCCGGCGCATCTCGACCGCGCGCATCGCCACCCGCTGGAACGAGTTGCGGGTCATCATCAGGCCGGCGTGGTGGTGCGCCATCCGCCAGAGCCGGTTGGCCGGATCGAGGCCGGCGTTGCCGGCGATCGGCTCGATCCCGTCGATCAGCTCCTGCATGCCGGTGGTGACGATGTCCAGGAAGACGTCCGCCTTCGCCCGGTAGTAGTGGTAGACGCGGCCCTTCGTGGCGCCCATCTCGCGGGCGATGTCGTCGATGGTGGTGGCCGCGTACCCGTTGCGGGTGAACGCGGTGGCGGCGGCCTCCAGGATGTCCCGCCGGCCGGGGGCGGGCGGACGCGCGGTGGTCTCGTCGTCGGCGGTCATGCTGTGGTCTCCGGTGCGGTGGTGTCGGGTACGACGGCGAGCGGGCGGATCGGCGACCCGGTGCCGCCCCGGATGGACAGCGGGGCGGCGATGAAGAAGAAGTCCCAGACCCGCTCGGCGGCCAGCGGCGCGAGGTTCATCGCCTCCATGATCGGCACGCCGTTGTCGACGAGCAGGTGGCAGTGCACGGCCAGCGCGGGGCTGGGCATGTGCTCGAACGCGATGGTGTCCGCGCCGGCCGCCACCACGCCGTGGTCGGTGAGCCAGCGCGCGCCGCTGACGTCCACGCCGGGTGCGCCGGTGGCGACACCGAGGTACGCGGCGTTGTCCGTCCACTTCTCGTCCCAGCCGGTGCGCACCAGCACCACGGCGCCGGGGCGGGGGCGGGGCCGGTCGGCGAACCAGCGCTCGAACAGCTCCGCGCCGACGCCGTCGGCCGGTGTCAACGGCCGGCCGAGCGCCACTGTCGCGTCCACCAGGTGACCGGGCGCCAGCATCGGCGGCAGCTCGTGCACCGACACGTCCGGCACCCCGCCGGCGTACGACTGGCTCGCGGTGACATCCACGCCGCCGTACACCTTGCCGAGCCGGGAGACGTGGGCGAGCCCGTCGACGTGGGTGCCCACGTGTCCGCCCGTGGTGATCATCTCGGCGGCGGCGGAGACGCCGTCCGGGTACATGATCTCGCCGTGCCGCTTGGTGAGTGTGAAGCTGTACGGCGGGTGGTTCGGGTGGTGCGGGATGCCCGTGTACATCTGCTGCGCCAGGTCGAACACCCGCGCGGCGCCGGACGCGGGCCAGTCGACGCTCAGCCGCCAGGACGCGCTCATGCCGCCACCGACGCCTTGATCGCCCGGCCCAGCACCAGCCGCTGGATCTCCGAGGTGCCCTCGTAGATCTCCAGGATCCGCTGGTCCCGGTAGAGCCGTTCGGCCGGGCAGGGCTTGCAGAAGCCGTCGCCGCCGAACACCTGCACGGCGGTGTCCACCGCCCGGTGCGCGACCTCGCTGGCGTACAGCTTGGCCATCGCGCCGAGGATGCCGACGTCGCCGCCCTCCTGGTGCGTCCGGGCGGCCTCGAACGTGATCATCCGGGCCGCGGTGATGCCGGTGGCCACGTCCGCCAGCGGGAACGAGATGCCCTGGTTGTCGATGATCGGCCGGCCGAACGTCTCCCGCCGGGCCGCCTCCCGCGACGCGACGTCGAAGCCGGCCAGGGCGACGCCGAGCGACTGGGCCGCGACACTGATCCGCCCGGCGGACAGCGTCCGCATGGCCAGCCGCATGCCCCGGTTGAGGTCGCCGAGCACGTCGCCGTCGGGCACCCAGATGTCCAGCTTGAGGTTGCTGGTGAGCGTCCCGCGGATGCCCATCTTGTCCTCGTACCTGTCGATGACCACGCCGTCGGCGTCCTTGTCCACCAGGAACGCGGTGATGCCGCGGGTGCCGGCCTGCGGGTCGGTCAGCGCGAAGACCACGTAGTACCGCGACGCGCCGCCGTTGCCGATGTAGATCTTCTCGCCGCGTAGCCGCCAGCCCGCGCCCTCGCGCTCGGCTGTGGTGCGGATCCGGGCGGCGTCGCTGCCGGCACCCTCCTCGGTCAGCGCGAAGCTGATCGCCTCGCCCCGGGCCAGGCCGCCCAGGTAGCGCTCGCGCTGCTGGGGCGTGCCGGCCAGCATCAGCGGGGTGGCGCCGAGCGCGTACGCGGTGAGGATCGCGCCGGTCGACGGGCAGGCGCGGGAGACCTCCTCGATGACCGCGCAGGCGGTCACGAACGACGCGCCCCGCCCGCCGTGCTCGCGTTCCACGAGCAGCCCGGCCAGCCCCTGCTCGACGAGCACCCGCACGCTCTCCCACGGGTAGCGCTGCTCCCGGTCGAGTTCCTCGGCCAGCGGCGCGAAGTGGCGTGCCGCCACGTCCCGGGCGAGGTCGCGCCAGTGGCGCCCCTCGTCGTCGAGGCGTGGCTCCCAGATCACGGACACGTGGTGCCTCCCGGTTCTCCGGCGCGGGCCGGTCGTTGCGCGCAGCGCCATACCGTTGCGTATGTCTAGATGTCTAGGTGGTGCCAGGCAGGCATGTCAAGCGCTTCCCGGATGCTGTTTTCCCTTGTGCATTGCGCTTCTTCCGCCGTCCACGAAGATCTTGACGACATACCGAAGAGTATGTTCGCCTGGTGTGGACGACAGGGAGGTGATCCGTGGAACCCGTCGGTTACGCGGTACACGACGCGGTGGCGGTCGCCACCATCGACCGGCCGCAGACACGCAACGCGCTCAGCGCCGACGTCCTGCGCGCGCTCGCCGCGGCGATGGACCGGGCCGAGGCCGACCCGGCGGTACGGGTGCTGGTGCTGACCGGCGGCCCCCGGCTGTTCGCCTCCGGCGCGGACATCCGCGAGCTGCGCCGCACGTCCCCGGCCGACTACCTGCTCTCCGAACGGCTGGAGTGCTGGCACCGGTTCGCCCGCTTCGGCAAGCCGGCCGTCGCCGCCGTCGCCGGATACGTGCTGGGCGGCGGGTGCGAACTGGCCATGACGTGTGACGCCGTGGTCGCCGCCGACTCCGCCGTGTTCGGCCAGCCGGAGATCAACCTCGGCATCATCCCGGGTGCCGGCGGCACGCAGCGCTGGGCCCGTGTCGCCGGCCGGTTCCGGGCCGCCGAGCTGGTCCTGGGCGGTCGCCTCGTGGACGCCTGGACCGCGCAGCGCATCGGCCTGGTCAGCCAGGTGGTGCCCGCCGAACGGGTGGTCGAGGCGGGGATCGCGCTGGCCGCCTCGATCGCCGCCCGCAGCCCGGTGGCGGCCCGCCTCGGCAAGCAGGCGCTGCGTACCGCCGAGGAGGTCGGCCTGACCGCCGGCCTCGCCCACGAGCGTTCGCTGCTGCTGACGCTGCTGTCCACAGACGACCACATCGAGGGCATCGACGCGTTCCTGGAGAAGCGTCCGGCCCGCTTCACCGGCCGATAGGAGAGACACGTGACGCAGGTACACGAGGCCACCGACCCGGGTGCGGGCGAACGGCTCGGCCCGGCCGCCCGCGCGGCCCTGCTCGACGCGCTCAAGCGCCACGCCCGTACGCCGGGGGAGCCGCTGCTGATCCGGGTCCAGGGCGACGCCTGGCGGCACGAGCCCGACGACCTCGCCCAGCCGGTCGTACGCGGGCAGTTGCACGAACTGGTGCTGCGGGTGCAGGCCGCGCCCGGCCCGGTGGTCGTCCACGTGACCGGCGCGGTACGCGGTCTCGGGCTCGGCCTGGCGCTCGCGGCGGACCTGCGCGTCGCCGCGCCGACCGCGACGTTCGGCACCGGCTCGCCCGCGGCGTTCCTGGCCGGCGGCGCCGGACGGCTGCTCGCCGGTGTCGCCGGCGCCGGCGTGCTGGCGCACCTGGCCTGGACCGGCGCCACGCTCGACGCCGAGGAGGCGCTGCGGCACGGCCTGGTCGGCTCGGTGTCGGACGATCCGGACGCCGGGGCCGCGCTCGCCGGGAGGCTCGCCTCGATCGGCGCGGGCCCGGCCTCGGCGCTGGCCCGCGCGCTGCGCGGCCGGGACCGGCCGGAGCTGACCGCCGCGCTCGACTACGAGTCCTGGCTGGCCGGCATCGAGTGAACCGGCCGCTCCGGCCCGCCCCGGCCGTTCCGCCCCGGCGGGACCAGCCGGGGCGCGCCGGGCGGGAGCCGGCACGGGGCCGAGGGCCGGGCGGCCCCCCTCCCGTGCCGGCATCCGGCTCACGCGACGGCGTCCAGCCCGGCGCGCGCGACCTCCATGTCCTGCGTGTAGTGCCCGCCGCTGACCCCGATGCCGCCGATCACCGCGCCGTCGGCGGTGATCGGGTAGCCGCCGCCGAAGACCACCAGCCGGTCGATGCCGGTGGTCGCACCGGTGGCCAGCGGCGCGTCGTCCTTGATGAAGTCGTACCAGCCGTCGGTGGGCATGCCGAATCCCGCCGCCGTGTACGCCTTGTCCTGCGCGACCTGCACCGACAGCAGCGCGGCGCCGTCCATCCGGGCGAACGCCTTCAGCACGCCGCTCTCGTCGACGACGGCGATGACGCAGGGCAGCGCCATCTGCTCGGCCTTGCCGATCGCGGCGGCGAGGATCCGTTGCGCCGCGCCGATGGTGACCGACGTCTTGGTGAAGTTGTCCATGAGGGGCTTCCTTCCGTGGTGGGTGGGTGGAGCGGGGCTCAGACGACGCCTGCGGCGCGCAGGCGCGAGATCTCGTCGCCGTCGAGTCCGGCGACGTCGCGGAGCACCTCGTCGGTGTGCTCGCCCAGCTCGGGCCCGACGCGGCGGACACCGCCGGGCGTCGCGGTCAGCTTGGGCACGACGTTCTGCATCGGGAACTCCCCGAGGTCCGGGTGCTCCAGCCGGACGATCGCGTCCCGGGCGGCGAAGTGCGGGTCGGCGAGCATCTCCTTGGCGGTGTAGATCCGCCCGGCGGGCACACCGTGGCGGTGCAGCAGCTCCAGCAGCTCGTCCCCGGCGTAGCCGGCGCACCACTTGGCGATCAGCTCGTCCAGCTCGCGCTGGTGCCGGCCGCGGTCGGTGTGCCCGGCGAACCGCGGGTCGGCGGCCAGCTCCGGCTGCGCCATCGCCTCGGCGAGCCGCCGGAAGACGGTGTCCTGGTTCGCCGCGATCACCACCATGCCGCCGTCGGAGGCGACGTAGACGTTGCTCGGCGCGATGTTCGGCAGGATCGAGCCGGTGCGTTCCCGGGTGTAGCCGCCGATCGCGTACTCCGGCACCAGCGACTCCATCAGCGCGAGCACCGACTCGTAGATGGCGCTGTCGACGATCTGGCCCCGGCCGGTCGCCTCGGCCACCCGCAGCGCGCCCATCGCGCCCACAGCGGCGAACGTGCCGGCCAGCGAGTCGCCGATGCTGATGCCGACGCGGCTGGGCAGCGAGTCGGGATCGCCAGTGGTGTAGCGGATGCCGCCCATCGCCTCGCCGATCGAGCCGTACCCGGCGCGTTCGGCGTACGGCCCGGACTGCCCGTACGCGGACACCCGGACGATCACCAGCCGCGGGTTGATGTCCCACAGCACGTCCGGGCCGACGCCCCAGCGCTCCAGCGTGCCGGGCCGGAAGTTCTCCACCAGCACGTCGGCCTCGGCGGCGAGCCGGCGCAGCACCTCCTGCCCCTCCGGGACGCGCAGGTTGAGGGTCACCGAGCGCTTGTTCCGGCCGAGCACCGGGAACCACAGCGACTTGCCGTACGGGCGCTCGCGTCCCCACTCGCGCATCGGGTCACCCCGCCCCGGCTCCTCCAGTTTGATCACGTCGGCGCCGAGGTCGCCGAGGATCTGGCCGCAGAACGGCCCGGCCAGCAGGACCCCGGCTTCGATCACGCGCAAGCCGGACAGCGGGCCGCGGGCGTAGTCGTTCATGTCGTCCCTGTTCTCTCGTCGGTCGTCTCGTTGGTGCGGGCGGAGGCTCAGGCCGGCACGGCGTGCGGCCGGGCCTCCGGTTCGGGTTCCGGCTCGGGGGAGTGCCGCTGCGTGCGCTCGCGGATCCAGCCGAGCGACACCGCGCCGAGCAGCGTCACGCCGAGCAGGATGTCGCCCAGCGGCAGCGGCATGCCGCGCAGCCGGAAGATGTTCAGCACGATGCTCAGCGAGAGCAGGCTCAGGAACGCGGTCATCGGGCTTCCGTGCCCGCCGCCGGCCAGCCGGAACCCGGCGATCAGCAGCGCGCCGTAGACGTACAGCTCGGTGCCCTCGCCGAGGGTGATGGCCGAGGCGCCGGTGCGCATGACCTGGACGCAGCCGGCGACCGCGGCGGCGGTGCTGGTCAGCACGAACAGCGCCAGCCGGACCCGGCCGGCCCGGATGCCGGCGCGGGCGGCGACGACCTCGTCGCCCCCGGTGGCCCGCAGGTGGGTGCCCCAGCGGGACCGGCGGACCAGCGCGCTGCACACCAGCGCGAGTCCCAGCACCACCAGGACCGGCACCGGCAGCGGCCCGATCGTGGTCTTCAGCGCGGTGCTCAGCTCCGGGGTGTACGCCGCCACCGAGCTGCCGTCGCTGATCACCTTGGCCAGGCCCCGGGCGGCGACGAGCATGCCCAGCGTGGCGATCAGCGGCCAGACGCCGAACGCCAGGGCGAGGACGCCGTTTGTGAGTCCGGCCAGCAGCCCGACGCCGAGCGCGGCGAGCACGCCCGCCTGCCACGAACCCGAAGCGGTGTAGACGGTGGCGTAGACGACCGCGCCGAGGCCGAGGACCGAGCCCACGCTCAGGTCGGCGACGCCGCCGGTCATCGCCAGGCTCGCCGCCAGCAGGATGATCGCCGGGGCGAGCAGGTCGCCGAGCATGCTGGAGATGTTGGCGCGGCTGGCGAAGTCGGGCGCGAAGCTCAGCGCGGCGGCCAGCGCCACCACGAACAGCAGCACGCTCGTGGCGGACGGGCGGCTGAGCAGGCCGGTCCATCCGGCCCGGGTACGTGTGGTCGTCATGGTGTGCTCCTGACGCTGTTGACGGCGAGCGCGACCGCGAGCACGACTCCCTCGACGACCGGCTGCCAACTGGAGGAGACCCCCCAGGTGACGATGGCCGTGGGCAGCGTGTTGAGCAGCAGCAGCGCTGCGGCGACGCCGACGAAGCTGCCCCGGCCGCCGGTGAGCGCCATCCCGCCGAGCAGCAGGATCGAGATCACCCGGAACTCGGTGCCCGGGGTCAGCGTGGACTGGACGATGTCGCCCTGGGAGGCGAGGACCAGCCCGGCGAGCCCCGCGACCAGGCCGCAGAACACCAGCGCGCCGGCCTGGATCCGGTCCGGACGCAGACCCCGTACGAGCGCGGCGTGCCGGTTTCCGCCCACCGCGACGACGTGCCGGCCCAGGCGGATCCGGCCGACCACGAACGCGACGGCGGCGAGCAGCAGCACCATGATCCAGAAGACCCGCGGTACGCCGAACAGGTCGCCGGCGACGTGCCGGCGCAGGAAGCTCTCGCGCGGGATCGGCACGAACTCGATGAACAGCCGGGTGGTGCCGCTGACCAGGAACATCGTGCCGAGGGTGGCGACGATGGGGTGGATGCGCACGCGCACGATCAGCACCGCGTTCACGATGCCGATGAGCGTGCCGAACACCAGCACCGCCACCAGGACCACGGCGAACGACGCGCCGTCGGTCAGCAACTGGGCGGCGATCAGCGCGGCGGCGACCGCCGTGACGCCGACGGACAGGTCGAACTCGGCGCCGCTGAGCATCACCAGGCTGACGCCGACGACGAGGACGCCGATGAACGCCATGTTGAAGGCCACGGCGATGACGGTCTGGTGGGACAGGAAGGCCGGCGACTTCGCGGCGGTGGCCAATACCAGCGCGACCCAGAGCGCGACCAGGGCGAGTGTGGCGCCGTGGCGGCGGAGCACGGGAAGGACCGTGCTCCGCCGGACGGCTGCCTGCGGGGCAGACAGGGACATGGTCAGGTGCTCACTTGTCGAGCCCGTACGTCTCGGTGCCCGCGGGACAGTACTGCTCGGCGGCAGACTTGGCCGGGGCGTCCTTCGCGTAGAGCGCGTCGATCCGCTCCTTGAGCGGGGGGATGGACGGCACGGCGTCCTTCGGGAACGCGCACACCGGGTTGAACAGCGCGTTCGGGTCCTTCGGTGAGTCGACCACGGGGATCTTCTCGCCGCCGACCATCCGGTCGAGGATCGTGTAGATCTGCTTGGCGTAGCCCTCGTACCAGAACGCTGTCGAGCCGCCCAGGCCCGGCGTGTCGACCCCGAACAGCATGAGGTCGGCGCCGAGGCCGTAGCCGTAGATGTCACCGGCGCGGCTGAGCTGCTCCGCGGCGTTGATGGTGCCGATGATCATGTTGTCGTTGCCGCCGAGCGCCAGGATCTTCTTCGCGTCGGGCTTGGAGACCAGGATGTCGCGGGCGACACCCTGGGCGCCGTCCGGCGTGGTCGGCGAGTTGCGCCGGGTGATGACGCCGTCGATGTCCGGGCACACCTCCTTGAGTCCCTTGAGGATGCCCTCGGTGCGCAGCAGCGCCACGTCACCCGACTCCTCGTTCTCCAGCACCGTGACGAGGTCCGGCTTGCAGTCCCACTTCTCCTTCGCGTACGTCCCGCCGGCCCGGCCGGACAGCCGCCCCGACTCGACGTTGTTGATCCCGAAGAAGTGCGCGCCCGGGTGGGCGATGTCGATCGCGATGACCGGGATCCCGGCCTTGTTGAAGATGTCCATGATCTGCGGCGCGACCTTGCCGTCGCCCTGGAACTCCACGACGTGGGTGACGCCGCGCGAGACCATCGTCTCGGCGTTGGCGACAGCTGTCGGCCCGTCCCGGTCGTTGTTGAGCACGAGAATCTCCCACCCGCGCTTCTCGGCCTCCTTGCGCATGCCGACGTCGATGGCCCCGAGGACGGGGCTGGCCGGCTCCGCGAAGTTGGCGAACCCGATCCGGACGTCCTTGGCCTCCATCGCCTTGCCCTCCGCGGGCGCCGCCGGGGCGGCCCCCTCGGTGGAGCAGGCCGCCGCCGTCATACCCAGCGCGACGACGAGCGCGGCGCTCGCGAACGATCTGCGTCTCACTCTGATCCCTTCTCTCGGCTTGCTTCGGCCGGTGTGGCCGGTGTCAGGACTCGGTCACCGTCGCGGCGGGCGCCGCTCCGGTGATCAGCGCGACGATGTCGCCGGAGGACGCCTCGGCGGTGGTCAGCTCGCCGACCGTGCGTCCCTGTCGCATGACCGTGACCCGGTCGGCGACGCGGAAGACGTGTTCGAGGTTGTGCGAGATCATCAGCACGGCGATGTCCTGCTGTTTGAGCGCGGTGATGATCTCCAGGACGTGCCCGGACTCGGTGACGCCGAGCGCCGCGGTCGGCTCGTCGAGCATCACGATGTTGCGGCCCCACATGGTGGCCCGCGCGACGGCGAGCGCCTGGCGCTGCCCGCCGGACATCGAGGACACGTGGGAGGACAGCGAGGGCAGCCGGGCGCCGATGCGGTCGACGGCCTTCTGCGTCCGCTGCGCCATCGCCCGGCGGTCCACCAGGCGCAGCAGCCGGGACACCGGGCCGCGGCCCAGCGGCTCCCGGCCGAGGAAGACGTTCTCCGCCGCGCTCATCGAGTCGATCAGTGACAGGTCCTGGTAGACGGTCTCGATGCCGGCGTCGAGCGCGTCGGCGGGACCGGCGAACCGGCGGGGCGTCCCGTCGACCAGGATCTCGCCGCGGTCCGGTGTGACCACGCCGGCGAGCGTCTTCACCAGCGTCGACTTGCCGGCGCCGTTGTCGCCCATCAGTGCCATGACCTCGCCGCGCCGCAACGTCAGCGACGCGTCGCGCAGTGCCCGCACGGCGCCGAAGCTGCGAGCGATGCCCCGCGCATGCAGGACCGGTGTGGTGGTGGGGGGTGGGACCTCGTCCCGGCGGCGCTCGACGTCCCCGGGACGTGGGACTGCCGCTGCCTGCTCTGTCATGCCGAGGGAGTCAAGCAATGTATGCAATCACTGTCAAGGGTTCGCGATGAGGCGAGGCCTGTAGCGCTCCAGGTTGGGTTCCATTCGACCCGACGTGTCGAGAAAATCGGGAAAAACACCAGGTGATGGCGTCGCCGCGGTGCGCGCCGGCCGCCCTTGTTGGCGGCGGCGCCTTCTTGACCACCCGGAAGTGCGCCCCTATGTTGTGTACATTCTCGGGCCGATGGTGGCCGCGATCACATGCCGCGCACTGCTGCGACGGGCGGCCGGCGCGGTGACCGGCCGTGCCCGTCCACCGCCTCGTCGCACTCCCGTCGACAGGAGAACGGAGTTGACATGATCAATGGGATGGTCGTGGTGGACGGTGTCGTCCACGGGTACGACTTCCGGCCCGGGAACCGGGCGCCGCACTGCTCCCAGGCCGCGTACGACGGCATGGTGAACGCGCTGTACCGCATCGGCCACACCTCGGTCGAGTCGCCGGCGCCCGGTTACCTCATGACCCGGGACGAGTTCACCGCCGGCTGGACCGCCGAGGAACTGGCGGACATCGTGTTCGTGGAGAGCGCCGTCGACGTGATGATCTACCACGGGGTGGAGATCGACGGGTTCTTCGACGGCGGCGCGTCGCCGTACGAGCTGGGCCGCGAGCTGAAGCGGCGGTACCCGGACCGGGTGCTGCTCTTCGCGCCGGTGGATCCGCTGCGCGGCCCCGCCGAGCTGGACCTGATGCAGCAGCGCGCCGAAGAGGACGACATCGACGGGTTCAAGTTCTACCCGACGAACGGGCTGATCGACCCGGAGGTGAACTCCTCGAAGCTGATGCTGCTGGACGACCGCGAGCTGGCGTTTCCCTACCTCCAGAAGGCTCTCGACCTCGGCGTCCGTCACATCGGCGCGCACAAGGCGGTGCCCGCCGGGGCCGGGCCGCGGGTGCTCAACCACGTGGACGACGTGACCTGCGCGGCGATCGCCTTCCCGGACCTGACGTTCGAGGTGGTGCACAGCGGCTGGGCGTTCCTGGAGGACTGCGCGCTGCAACTGCGGACGCACCCGAACATCTGGGCGACGATCGAGTCGGTGTCGAACATGATCGTGCGCAAGCCGCGCCGGTTTGCCGAGATCGTCGGCATGCTCATGATGCACGGCGGCACGGACCGCATCATGTTCGCCACCGGCGTGCCGTCCGCGCACCCGCAGCCGATCATCGACGCCCTGATGAGTTTCGAGATGCCCCGGGACCTGGTGGACGGGTGGGGCTTTCCGGAGTTCACCCCGGACGTGCTCGCCAAGCTGATGGGCGGCAACGCCCTGCGCCTGCACGGCCTGGACGAGGAGAAGGTGCGCGCGGCGGTGGCCGGTGACGAGCCGGCCCGGCGGCGCGAGGAGTATCTCGCGCACGCCCCCCGGCCGTGGGCCCGCCACCGGGAACGGCTGGCCGCGTGAGCGGCGTGGACCCGGCCGCGGCCGAGCTGCGGGCACGCCTGCTGCGGGCCTGCAACACCGTCTACGACCCCTGCGGGCTGGGTGTCGGCCGGCGCGTGGGCATCGTCGACATGGGGCTGGTGCGTGACGTGCGGGCGCGCCGGGAGCCGGACGGCCGGCTGCGGGTGTCGCTCGACCTGATCACCACAGGTCCGTTCTGCATGTACACGCCGTTCTTCGAGCAGAGCGTGCGGCGGGAGATCGGACGGCTGGCGCCGGAGGTCGACGAGGTCGAGGTCGAGTGGGGCGACAGCACCGGCTGGTCCGAGGCGTCGATGACCGAGCACGGCCGGGAGATCCTGAGCGTCGGTCGTCCGAGGGCGTCCGCCCACTGACGCGCATCGAGATCCGCACGTCGGAAAAATACAATTTCTCCGTCCGGTCGGGGTGAATCCTGCCCCTTCCCGGGCTGCGGAAACGCCCTCTAACAGGGCTTATGTTTCGGCATTGTGAACTATTGACTGTCGATGTTGATCGTGTTGGACTGCGATTGCATGCAACCCGAGGCGCCGTCCCGCGCCAGGTTCGGTTCTTGCCCCTCTGCGCCGACTCATCGACTCGCTTCTCTTCGACGCCTGCCACCCACCGAGGGAGTAGCACCGTGACACACACTTTCGGAGCCCGCCGGCTCCGCGCCGCAGCCGCCGCGTTCGGGGTGGCCGCCCTTCTGCTCACCACCGCCGCCTGCGGCTCGGGTGAGGACAGTGCGGCCTCCGGCACGCCCGCCGCGGTCAACGACGAGTACACCGAGATGGCCCGCAAGCTGATCGACGCCGGCACCGGCGGGATGCTCTACTTCGAGGGCAAGGAAGCCGACATCACCCTCGACAAGATCAAGGTCTACGAGGAGTGGTCCGGGCCGACGACGTCGGTGAAGCCGCCGGCCAACGGCAAGCTCAACATCATCGTCTGCAAGATCGGCACCTCCTGCGAGGAGGTCGGCAAGCGGGCCACCGCCATCGCCGAGAAGCTCGGCTGGAGCGCCGAGATCCTGGACGGGCAGGGCACCCCGGAGGGCTACCAGAAGGCGCTGGCCACCGCCGCCGCCAACAAGCCCACCGCCGTCATCACCGTCGCGATCCCGGAGAACCAGGTCGCCGACGGCATCGCCGAACTGCAGAAGGCGAAGATCCCGGTCGTCGGTGTCTCCGCCGTCGCCGAGGGCGGCGCGGTCGGATACGACGCGCACGTGTCCAGCCGGGAGACGTTCCAGGCGGTGCTGGCCACCGCCAAGGCCGTCGCCGACTCCAACGGCAAGGCCAAGGTCGTCTTCCTCTGGGACGTCGGCTACCCGCACCTTGTCGAGGCGCTCAACGCCAGCAAGCGCGTGCTCGCCGGCTGCACCGGCTGCGAGCTGCTGGAGGTCCGCGAGCGCACGCTGGCGCAGGCGGTCGACCCGATCGAGATGCAGAACATCACCACCTCGCTGATCCAGAAGCACGGCGACAAGCTGCAGTACATCCTCACCCCGTACGGCAACGGCGTGGAGTCCGTCATCGCCGCCATCCGGGCCGCCGGCCGCAACGACATCAAGGTGCTGTCCAAGAACGCCGAGCCGGAGCGGCTGGGCAGCGTGGCCGCCGGTGACCAGCTCGCCGACTTCGGCGCGATCCGCGGCTGGAACGCCTACGCCGCCATCGACCAGGTCGGCCGGCTGGCCGCCGGTCAGCCCGCGCTCCCCGACGCCGAGCAGGGCATCCCGGCGACCGTGTTCGACAAGTCGAACGCCCCCAAGGACGGCGCGGTCGACTGGAACAGCTACGTGAACTACGCCGAGCGCTACGAGAAGATGTGGAGCGAGGCCCGATGAGTGCCGCCCCGGTGCTGGAGGCGGTGGGCGTCAGCAAGTCCTACGGCCGGGTACGCGCCGTCACCGATGTCTCCTTCGACGTACGCCCGGGCGAGATCCTGGGCGTCGTCGGGGACAACGGCGCCGGCAAGTCGACGCTGATGAGCATGGTCAGCGGCGCGCTGGCACCGGACTCCGGCCGCCTGCGGGTGGCCGGCCGGGACCTCGCACCGCACACCATCGGCGCGGCCCGGGCCGCCGGGATCGAGATGATCTACCAGGATCTCGGGCTCTCCGACAACCTGAGCATCGTCGAGAACGTCTTCCTCGGCCGGGAGTGGACCGGCGGCGTGCACGGCCTGCCCGTCCTGCGCAAGCGGGCGATGCGCGAGCGCACCCGGGCGGTGCTGGAGGAACTGGGCATCGACCTGCACGACATGAACGTCCTGGTCGAAGGGCTCTCCGGCGGGCAGCGGCAGATGGTCGCCATCGCCCGCGCGCTGGTCACCGAGAACGAGCCGCGCGTGATGGTGATGGACGAGCCGACCGCCGCGCTCGGCACCACCGAGTCCGACGGCGTCAACGCCCTCATCCGCCGCCTCCGGGACCGGGGCTACGCGGTCATCGTGATCAGCCACCGGATCCCGGAGATCCTCTCGATGGCCGACCGGCTGCTGGTGATGAAGGGCGGCCGCAACGTCTACCACGGCCCCACCGAAGGGCTCGACGTCGAACGGTGCGTGCAGTTGATCGTCGCCGGCACGCTCGTCACGGCGGGGGAGGCGGTCCGATGACCGCCGCCACGACACGGAAGCCGCCGGGCGGCGGCCGTACGGTCGTCAAGCAGAGCGCCGACCGGTCCCGCGCCGGGGCCGGGGAGCGGGCGGTCGAAGGGGTGAGCCGGTTCGGGCTGCTCGGCATGCTCGTGCTGGTGATCGCGGTCTTCTCCGTGCTCACCCCGGACACCTACTTCACCACCACGAACTTCCGGCTGATCCTGGTCAACCAGACCGTGACGGTGATCGTGGCGATGGCGGCCACGCTGCCGCTGCTGGCGCACTACCTGGACGCGTCGGTCGGCCCGATGCTGGGCCTGGCGCAGGGCGTGAGCATCTGGCTGATGGCGGTGCGGGACGTGCCGATCTGGCTGGCCCTGCTCGCCGTGCTCGCCGTCGGCGTCGCGGTCGGCCTGCTCAACAGCCTGCTGGTGCTGAAGTTCGGGATGAGTTCCATCATCGCCACGCTCGCCGTGGGCAGCCTGCTGATGGGTCTGCTCTACATGGTCACCGGCGGCCGGGTGCTGTACCAGAACGTGCCGCCGGCGTTCACCGAGATCGCCCGAGGCGACCTGGGCGGCGTCCCGCTGCCGCTGATCTACCTCGTGGTGCTGGTGCTGGTGCTGGAGTTCATCGTCGTGTGGACGCCCTTCGGGCAGCGGCTCTACGCGATGGACGGCAACCTGCGCGGCGCCGCCCGGGCGGGCATCAACGTCCGCAGCTACACCATCCGGGCGTTCGTCGGTGCGGCGGTGCTCGCCTCGCTCGCGGGCGTGCTGCTGGCCTCGCGGATCGGCTCGGCCCAGCCCACTGTCGGTGAGCAGTTCCTGCTGCCCGCCTTCGCCGCCGCCTTCCTCGGCGCCGCCGCGCTGCGGCCCGGCCGGGTCAACATCCTCGGCACGGTGATCGCCGCGTACTTCATCACCTTCACCATCGCCGGCCTGCAACACCTCGGCGCCGCGACCTGGATCGAGCGCGTCTTCAACGGCCTCGCCGTCATCGCCGGCGTCTCGGTCGCCGCGTGGTCGGTGCGGCGCCGCCGCCAGCTCGCGGTCCGGCACGTCGAACGCCTGGAGAACGACACCACCCCGAAGGGACGCCCCAGCACATGAAGAACGACTTCTTCGTCCTCGACAACGCGATCCACATGTACAAACTCACCGACGAGAACATCGACTTCAACCACGGCGGCAAGAAGTCGACGAACGCGCTCGTCGAGTACGCCCGCAAGTACTCCGCCCCGGGCTACCCGTACGACGACATCTCCGGCCGGGAACTCTCCGTCGAGGACGCGTACCGGCTGATGTTCGAGGAGTCCGACACCGACATGGCGATGGCCCAGACGGTGCCCAGCCACGGCGGCTGGAAGCTGGGGTTCTCCCCGGCGGAGAACAACTACAAGCTCAAGGAGGCGTACCCGGACCGGGTGCTGTTCTGCGGCGGCGTCGACCCGATCACCCACGGCCGCTACGGCGCGGTGACCGAGATGATCCGGCAGATCGAGGAGTGGGGCGCGACCAGCTTCAAGTTCTACCAGGCGCACTCCGGCGGCCTGTCCTGGAAGATCGACGACCGGCAGGTCGCGTACCCGCTGTGGGAGACCGCCCTCGAACACGGCGTGACGAACGTGCAGTTCCACAAGGGGCTGGCGTTCAACACCCAGCACATCGCCGACCTGGCGCCGTACGACCTGGAGCGCGCGGCGCAGGACTTCCCCGAGATGACGTTCATCGTGCACCACCTCGGTGAGCCGTTCATCAACGAGACGATCAACATCGCGGCCCGGTACGAGAACATCCACCTCGCGCTGACCGCCTGGATCAACCAGTACCCGGTCGCGCCCCGGGCCGCGCTGCACGCCATCGGCAAGTGCCTGCTGCACGTCGGCCCGGACCGGCTGCTGTGGGGCTCCGAGGCGTTCGTCTGGCCGAAGGTGCAGGCGTACATCGACCTGTTCGCCGAGATGCGCATGCCGGAGGACCTCCAGGACGGCTACGGCTACCCGGAGCTGACCGACGAGATCAAGGAGAAGATCTTCGGCCTGAACTTCGCCCGGGTGCTCGGCATCGACGTGAAGGCCAAGAAGAAGGAGCTGTACGGCAAGAGCGGCAAGAAGTCCGCGAAGAAGGGCCGCAAGGATGGGCGCTGAGAAGACGGCGAAGGCCGCCGACCGCGCGCTGGACGGCAAGGTACGCCAGCTCGTCGAGGCGCACGGCGGCGGCGTCACGGTCGACGTGGACGCCGACGGCGACGCCCGGGTGACGTTCCACGGCCGCTGCGCGGCCTGCCCGTCCGCGCCGGTCACCATGGGCTCGCTGGTCCGCCCGGCGCTGCTGAAGATCGAGGGGGTGCGCTCGGTGTCCCGCGCGGGCGCGGTCTCCCGGTTCGCCGAGGCGCGCATCGAGCGGATGTTCGGCCTGTCGGAGCCGG
Source organism: Micromonospora sp. NPDC049151 (assembly GCF_040648395.1). Lineage (NCBI taxonomy): Bacteria > Bacillati > Actinomycetota > Actinomycetes > Micromonosporales > Micromonosporaceae > Micromonospora > Micromonospora sp. NPDC049151. Next base: position 163,272 of record NZ_JBEZDP010000002.1, on the reverse strand, counting down.
CCGGATGACCGGCGGCTTTCCCGACGGGCCGCTCACCGGCGTACGCGTGGTGGAGGCCGGCGTGCTGCTGGCCGGGCCGTTCTGCGCGCAGCTCCTCGGCGACTTCGGCGCCGAGGTGATCAAGGTCGAGCAACCGGACGGCGGCGACCCGATGCGGCAGTGGGGGCGGGAGAAGCCGCACGGCAAGTCGCTGTGGTTCCCGGTCGTGGCCCGCAACAAGAAGTCGGTCACCTGCAACCTGCGCATGCCCGAGGGGCAGCAGGTGATGCGCGACCTGCTCGCCGGCGCCGACGTGTTCGTGGAGAACTTCCGCCCGGGCACGCTGGAGCGCTGGGGGCTGGCGCCGGAGGAGCTGCACCGGATCAACCCGCGGCTGGTAGTCGTGCGGGTCACCGCCTTCGGGCAGGACGGCCCGTATGCCTCCCGGGCCGGCTACGGCTCGATCGGCGAGGCGATGGGCGGCATCCGGTACGTCACCGGTGACCCGTCCACGCCGCCGAGCCGCATCGGCGTCAGCCTCGGCGACTCGCTGGCCGGCACGTTCGCCGCGCTCGGCGCCATGATGGCGTTGCGGGTGGCGGGCAGCACCGGCCAGGGCCAGGTGGTGGACAGCGCCATCTACGAGTCGGTGCTGGCCCTGATGGAGTCGCTGGTGCCGGAGTACGCGCTCACCGGCTACATCCGGGAGCGGACCGGCTCGATCCTGCCCAACGTGGCGCCCAGCAACGCGTACCCGACGCGCGACGGCGCCACCGTCCTGATCGCCGCGAACCAGGACACCGTGTTCCGCCGCCTGGCCGCGGTGATGGACCGGCCGGAGCTGGCCGACGATCCCCGCTACGCCACCCACGCCGCCCGTGGGGCGCACCAGGCCGAACTGGACGACCTGATCGCGGCGTGGACCGTCACGTTCGAGCCGGCCGCGCTGCTGCGGCTGCTGCATCTCGGCGGCGTTCCGGCCGGGTCGGTGTACACCGCCCGGGAGATGCTGGCCGACGAGCACTTCGCCGCGCGCGAGGCGATCGTCGAACTCGACCACCCCGAGATGGGCGCGTTCCCGATGCAGAACGTCGCGCCCCGGCTGTCCCGCACCCCGGGCCGGCTGCGTTCGGTGGGCCCCCGGCTGGGCGAGCACACCGACGAGGTCCTGCGCCAGGTGTTGTGCCTGGCCGACGACCGGATCACCGAACTGCGCGCCGCCGGCGCGATCTGAGGAGGCAGTCATGGCGAAGAACCCGTACGTGGTGAAGAAGCGCTCGATCTCCGGGCCGGCCGCGCGGGCGATGGTGGCCGCCGCCGTCGCCCGGGCCGAGGAGATGGGCTTCGCGGTCACCGTCGCCGTGTGCGACGAGAGCGGGGTGCTCAAGGCGTACGAGCGGATGGACGGCGCGCCGCTGGTGAGCGTGCAGCTGGCGCAGGACAAGGCGTACACGGCGGTGGGTTTCGGGCTCAGCAGCGACGGCTGGTACGACTTCATCAAGGACGACGGCCCGCTGGCGATGGGCGCCCCGCCCGCGATCGACCGGCTGGTGACCTTCGGCGGCGGCTATCCGGTGAAGGTCGACGACGTGCTGGTCGGCGGCATCGGGGTCAGCGGCGGCCACTACACGCAGGACATGGAGGTCGCGCAGGCCGGACTGAAGGCGCTGTCTTGAACGTCGAGATCGTCGAGGTGGGCCCCCGGGACGGCCTGCAGAACCACCCGGCGGAGCTGACCACCGGGCAGAAGGCCGAACTGGTACGCCGCGCGGTCGCGGCGGGCAGCCGGCGCGTCGAGGTGACGAGCTTCGTCAACCCGGCGAAGGTGCCGAAGCTCGCCGACGCCGACGCGGTGATGGCACTGGTCCGCGACGAGCCGGGCCTGGCCTCGATCGGCCTGGTGATGAACGGGCGCGGCCTGGACCGGGCGGTCGCGGCCGGCGTCACCGAGGTCAACTTCGTGGTCGTCGCCACCGACACGTTCTGCCGGCGCAACCAGGGCACGTCCACCGCCGAGGCGGTGGCGCAGGTGCGGCGGCTGCTGCCCCGCGCCCGCGAGCAGGGGCTGCGCACGTCGGTGACGGTCGGGGCCGCGTTCGGCTGCCCGTTCGAGGGCGAGACGCCCGCGGGGCGCGTGCTGCGCGTCGTGGACGACCTGGCACCGGTGGCGCCGGACGAGGTGGCGCTGGCCGACACCATCGGCGTCGCCGTGCCGTCGCAGGTGGAGCGCCTGTTCACCGCCGTACGGGACCGCACCGGCGCGAGCCTGCGCGGGCACTTCCACAACACCCGCAACCTGGGCACGGCCAACGTCCTGGCCGCCGTCGGGGCCGGGGCGCGGGCGATCGACGCCAGCGTCGGCGGCATCGGCGGCTGCCCGTTCGCGCCGGCCGCCACCGGCAACGTGGCCACCGAGGACGTGGTGTACGCGCTGGAACGCTCCGGGACGCGTACCGGGGTGTCGCTGGACGCGGCGATCGGCAACGCCAGGTGGCTGGGCGAAGTGTTCGGCGCCGAACTGCCGGGCGTGCTGAGCCGGGCCGGTGGGTTCCCGTGACCGGGCCGCTGACCGGACTGCGGGTGCTGGACCTGACCAGCACGTTCTCCGGCCCGTACTGCACGCTGATGCTGGCCGACCTGGGCGCCGAGGTGATCAAGGTGGAGGCGCCGGGCGGCGACATCGCCCGCCAGCTCGGCGCCGCCCGCACCCCCGGCATGGCGGCGGTGTTCCTCAACATGAACCGGGGCAAGAAGAGCGTCCTGCTGGACCTCAAGGCGCCCGCCGACCGGGCCGCCTTCGACCGGCTGGTGCCGGCCGTGGACGTGCTGGTGCACAACATGCGCCCGGCCGCCGCGGCCCGGCTCGCGCTCACCTACGACGACGTACGCGCGCTGCACCCGGCGATCGTCTACTGCGCGATCCCGGGCTTCCGCGGCACCAGCCGGCACGCCGACCGGCCCGCCTACGACGACGTGATCCAGGGCGCCTCCGGGATCGCCGCGCTCCAGAGCGTCAACCAGGACCAGCCCGGGTACGTCGTCACGCCGCTCGCCGACAAGATCACCGGGCTCACCGCGTCCACCGCCGTGCTCGCCGCGCTGCGGCACCGCGACGCCACCGGCGAGGGGCAGCGGGTCGAGGTGCCGATGTTCGACACGATGGTCGCCTTCGGCCTGCTCGAACAGCTCGACGGCTGGACGTTCGACCCGCCGACCGGGCCGCCGCGCTACCCGCGTACCGCCGCGCCGAACCGCCGCCCGTACGCCACCGCCGACGGGCACCTCTGCGTCCTGATCTACACCGGCCGGCAGTGGGAACGGTTCCTCACCCTGGTCGGCCGCGCCGACCTGTTGCGCCATCCCGACTACGACACGGTCGGCAAGCGGATCGCCAACGCCGACGGGCTCTACCGGGTGGTCGCCGAGGTGCTGCGCGGGCGTACCACGGCCGAGTGGCTGGCGGAGCTGTCGGCGATCGACGTGCCGTGCGCGCCGCTGGCCGGCTACGAGGAGATCCTGCGCGACGAGGAGTCGGCCGAGTCGGGCCTGGTGTCGACGGTCGAGCACCCGGTGGCCGGACGGCTGCGCAGCATCGCCTCGCCGATCGTCATGTCGGCCTCGCCGCTGCCGCGCGGCCGGCTCGCGCCGACGCTCGGCGAACACAACGACGAGGTGCTCGCTGGCGGCGCCGAGGGGAGCAGCGGATGAGGGGCACTGTCGCCGTCGTCACCGGCGCCGGATCGGGGATCGGGCTCGCCGTCGCCCGCCGGCTGGCCGGCGAGGGCGCCGAGGTGCTCTCCGCCGACCTGGACGTGTCCGCCTGCGCCGGGGTCGCGGTCACCGCCGACCTGGGCACCCCGGCCGGCGTCGCCGCCGTCGTGCGGGAGGTGACCAGCCGGTACGGCGGCGCTGACGTGCTCGTCAACAACGTGGCGCTCGCGCCGTACCGGGACGCGTTCACCGACATCGACGACGCGGCTTGGCAGCGCACCTGGGACGTCAACGTGATGTCCTGCGTGCGCCTGTGCCGCGCGCTCGTGCCGCTCATGGTCGAGCGGGGCGGCGGCAGCGTGGTCAACATCGGCTCCGAGGCGGCGCGGCACCCGAAGCCGCACATGCTCGACTACGCGGTCAGCAAGGCGGCGCTGCTCAGCCTCGCCAAGGGCCTGGCGCTGGAGTACGGCTCCCGGGGCGTGCGGGTGAACACCGTCGCACCCGGCCCGACGCGGACCGCGACCATGGACGCCTACCTGGCGTCGGTCGCGCTCCGGCTGGGCATCGACGTCTCCGCCGCCGCCGACCACGTCGTGCGTGACCTGCGCAAGCTCCCGCTGGGCCGGATGAACGAGCCGGAGGACGTCGCCGAGGTGGTGCTGTTCCTCGCCGGGGAGCGGGCCCGGCAGGTGACCGGCTCGGAGTACGCCGTCAACGGCGGTTCCACCGCGTCGATGTAGGTTCACCATCGGTGAACAAAGGGGGACGCATGGGCCGGGCCACGCAGTCGGCGTACGAGTCGATCAAGACGCGCATCCTCGGCGGGGCGTACGAGCCGGGGAAGAAGCTCTCCGAGGAGGATCTCGCCGCAGCGGTGGGGGTGAGCCGTACCCCCGTGCGGGAGGCGCTGCGCCGGCTGCACGCCGAGGGCCTGGTGGACTGGGAGGCCAACCGGGGCGCCACCGTCCCGGCCTGGCGGGAGCAGGACCTGGAGGAGATCTTCGAGCTGCGCGCCCTGCTGGAGGGCTACGGCGCGGAGCTGGCCGCGACCCGGATCACGCCGGAGGAGATCGCCCGGCTGCGTGAGCTGTGCACCGAGATGGAGGGCTACGCGGCCGGCCAGCGCCGGGACCGGGCGGACCGGATCGCGGTCTGCAACGCGCAGTTCCACGAGATCATCCTCGGCGCCGGGCGGAACCGGCGGTTGAGCGCGCTGCTCGGGGCGGTGGTGCAGACGCCGCTGGTGAACCGCACCTTCCGCCGCTACGACGAGGCGGCGATGGCGCGCAGCATGTCGCACCACCGGGAGCTGATCGACGCGTTCGAGGCGCGGGACCGGGCCTGGGCCGGCTCGGTGATGCGGGCGCACATCCTGGCCGCCCGCGCCACCCTCGGCACGCCCTGACCCGCGCCGGGCCGGCACCCGTCGCACCCGCCGCCGGCCCGGCTGCGGGCTCCGGGTCAGCCGGCGTCCGGGCGCAGGTACGGCGTGAGCAGCTCGCGGGCGAGACCGGTCGCGACCGCCAGGTCGAGCCCGTTCTCGATCATCCGGCTGAGGGTGTACACGATGGACTGGACGAGTTCGGCCATCCGGTCCGGGTCGCTGGCCCCGTGCTCGGTGAGCGCGGCGCGCAGCGGCGCTTCGAGGCTGTCGTGCAGCAGCCGGCTGGAGGTCGCCAGCACCTCGCTGTCACCCGCCGACGCCAGCGCCCGGGCCAGCGCGTGGTCCCCCCGGGCGACCAGTTGCAGGTTGGCCTCGACGTACGCCAGGATCCTCGCCCCCGGTGTGCCGGCCTCGGCCATCTGCTCCTCGACGAAGGCCGACCACCGGGGGAAGGTGTCGGCGACCAGCACGTCGAACATGTCGGTGCGGGACTTGAAGTACGAGTACGCGCTGGACCGGGCCAGCCCGGCGTGCCGGGCCACGTCGGCGAGGCTCGGGATCCGCTCCGGGTGCTCGGAGAGCAGGGCGCGGGCGGCGTCGAGCAACGCCGCCCGCTGCGCGGCCCGGTGTTCCGCAACGGTCGAGGCTTGGATCTTCGGCACGCCGACCTCCCCGTCTCTGTCCGCCGCCCGCGTCGTTCCCCGCTGTCGTGCTCAGCTCGCGGCGAGCTTGCCGTCGACCATCTCGTAAACGGTGTCACAGTATTGCAGCACGTCATGGTCGTGAGTGACCATCACGACCGCCACCGAGCGCTCCCGCGCCTCCTGGGCGAGCAGCTGGACGATGTCGTGGCTGCGGGCCCGGTCCAGGGCCGCTGTCGGCTCGTCCACCAGCAGCACCGAGGGCTCGGTCATCAGCGCCCGGGCGATACCGACCCGCTGGCGCTCGCCACCGGAGAGCTGGTGCGGCCGGCGGTCGGCCTTGCCGGCCAGGCCGACGTGCGCGAGCATCTCCAGCGGGTCGCGTCCGGACCGCTCCCGCCGCCCGCCCAGCCGAAGCGGCAGGCGCAGCTGGTCGGCGGCGGTCAGCGCGGGCAGCAGGTTGCCCGACTGGAACACGAACCCGACGTGCCGGCGGCGCAGCTCGGTGCGCGCCCGGCGGCTGGATACGGTCATGTCGTGCCCGGCCACCGTGACGGTGCCCTCGTCGGGGCGGGCCAGCCCGCCGGCGACGGCGAGCAGGCTGGACTTGCCCGCGCCGGACGGCCCGACGATCGCGGCCAGCTCGCCCGGCGTGACGGTCAGGTCGACGTCGTCGAGCGCGTGCACGGTCTCCGCGCCGTCGCCGTGGCGAAGGTGCACGCCGCGCATGACCAGGCCGAGTTCGGCCGGGGCGGTGCCCGGCGTCGAGGGGGACGGGGTGGTCCGGCTGCTCATCGGTTGCCTCCCAGGGCGGTCGCCGGGTCGATGGAGGTGAGGCGGACGACGGCGGCTGCCGCGCCGACCAGGCCGAGCACGAGCAGCCCGGCCGCGGCGGCGGCGATGCTCTGCGGGTGCAGCGCGAACGGCACGTTGCCGCCGGAGATCAGCGCGCCGAGTCCGAGGCCGATCCCCATGCCGACGGCGATGGCGAGGGCCAGCAGGATCAGCGCCTGGGTGAGGGCGTCGCGCAGCACCCAGCGGGTCGAGGCGCCGAGTGCCCGCAGCACCGCGACCTCCTGCTTGCGTTGGATCGCCCAGACCGCGAAGAACGCGCCGGCCACGAGCGCCGAGATCGCGTAGAGGAAGCCCTGGATCAACTGGAGCGTGGTCGTCTCGGCGGTGTAGCCCGGCGAGGCGCCGTAGGACTCCTCGAGGGTCAGGCTCTCCGTGCCCGCGGCCTTGTCGCCTGCGGCCAGGTTCACCGAGTCGCCGTCGGCCGCGCGGACCGCGACGGCGGTGATCTCCTGGGCCGCCTGCGCCGGCACCTGCGCGCCGGCCGGGGTGCCGGACTTGACCGCCTGCCAGGTGGCCAGCGGCACGTACGCCACGTCGACGTGGCCGAAGGTGTCCTGCTGCTCGGTGACGCCGACCACGCGCAGCCGCGTGCCGAGCCGGTCCACCGTCACGGTGTCGCCCACGCGCAGGCCCGCGTCGATGGCGGTGGGGCTCACCACGATCCCGTCCGCCGGGCCGAGGCGGTCGCCCTCGCTGACGGCGGGCGACAGGAACGAGTCGGTCTCGACGCCGAACAGCGCCAGGTCGACCTCGGTGCCCCCGTCGGTGCGCCCGTTGATGAGCGTGTTGCCGAACGGGGTCGCCTCCGCCACGCCGGGCTGGTCGCGCCAGGTGTCCACCGCCGAGGCGTCCACCACGCTGCGCGAGAAGGCCGAGTCGTGCTGCACGCCGTGGGCGAAGGCGAACGAGGTGACCGGCAGGTTCTGCAGGCCGGAGACGCCGTCGCGGACCAGCCCGACGGACAGGCCGGACAGCATCACCATCAACACCGAGATCAGCGCGATCACGGCCCCCATCAGGGCGAATCGCAGCCGTGCGAACCCCAGCTCGCGAATGGCCAGGAACATCAGCCGCCACCTCTCAAACTTGTCGACACCATGTCGCTATGTTAACAACGCGGTGTCGGCAAAAATGACGGACACGGCTGTCTGCCCGACCACAATCCGTGACGGCGCCGCCGGGCCGGGCCGATGATCAGCATGCGCGAAGCGGCCCCGCGACCTCTCGGGTCGCGGGGCCGTCCCCGGCGCCGTGGGAAGAACGCCGGAGTGTGGAGCGCCGGTCAGGCGAGCGTGCAGGGCGCGCCGTTGAGGCTGAACGAGCCGGGCCGGCCGGTGTTGCCGGTGTGCGTGGCCTGGAACCCGATGCTGGTCGAGCCGCGAGCCGGGATGACCGCGTTGTACCCGACGTTGCGCGCGGTCACCTGACCCGAGGAGGGGGAGTAGGACGCGTTCCAGCCCGAGGTGATGGTCTGGCCGCCGGGCAGCGTGAACGTCAGCGACCAGCCGTTCACCGTGGTCGAGCCGGTGTTGGTGATGGTGATGTTCTCGGTCAGCCCGTTGTTCCAGGCGTTCAGCTCGATGCTCACCGAGCACGCGCCGGTGCCGGGCGGGGGCGTGGTCGGACCCGGCGGCGGGGTGGTCGGGCCCGGCGGGGGAGTGGTCGGTCCGGGCGGGGGCGTGGTGGGGCCGGGCGGCGGCGTGGTCGGGCCGGGCGTGGTGGTCAGGCCGAAGAACGCCACGGCGGCAGCGGCCATGCCGGCCGACGGCAGGCTGTGCCCGGCGCCCTGGATGCTGTACGCCTCGACCTGGACCGTGCCGGTGCTGTCCGCGTAGCGGCGCCGGTTCCAGCCGGACTGCGGCGCGTCGGTGGACGTGGGTGTCTGGCTGAGCCCGAACACGTTCGTCCACTGCTCGATCGTCTCCTGGAGCAGCGAGTACGGCACCAGCGTGTCGTTGGTGCCGTGCCACAACTGCACCCGGGGACGGGGCCCGGTGTAGCCGGGGTACGCCTGGCGGACCGCGTCACCCCACTGCTGCGGGGTGCGGTTCATGTTCCCGCCGGTGCACTGGCTGGAGCCGGGGGGATAGTCGGCGGCGCCGGCGAAGCAGTTGAACGGCACGCCCATGAACGCCGCGCCGGCCTTGAAGACGTCCGGGTAGAGCGCCAGCATGTGGTTGGTCATCATGCCGCCGGACGAGCTTCCGGTGGCGTAGACCCGGTCCGGGTCCGCGCCGTACTGCTGCTGGACGTAGCGGATCATCGAGATGATCGACACCGGGTCGCTGCCGCCGCCGCGGCGCTTGGCCGCGTCGGACCAGGTGTCGAAGCAGTTGCCGAAGCCGGCCTGCTGGGTGGCGCTGGGGTAGATGACGATGAACCCGTACCGGTCGGCCAGGCCGGCGAACTCGCTGCCGGAGTAGAAGCCGGGGCCGGATCCGCCGCAGCCGTGCATGGCCACCACTGTGGCCGGCCGGGTCGGACGGTTGTCCGGCACGTAGACGTGCATGCGCATCCGGCCGGGGTTGTCGCCGAAGCTGGTCACCTCGGCCAGCGACGCCGCGTACGCGGGTTGGACGGTGGGGAGCACCAGGCCGGCCGCCGCCAGCGACGCGGCCAGGGCCACCACCATCTTGGCTCTGATTCTCACGGAATCTCCTTCGATCGCCCTGTGCGGGCGGTGACGGGCGGGTACGCGCCGCGTCGGCGGCCCGGACCGCCGCGGTTGCCGCGCCTCGCCCACTGACGTGTCTCGCCCGGCCCGGCTCCGTCGTGTGGCACATAGTGTTCCCGCCGGGCGCTGAAGTGTCAATCGATGCACTCCGATGAGCTGCGGCGGCGTTCGTCTACAGTCGGTGCACCGTCCCTGAGCCGAGCCCGGAGCGCGTGTGGCAGACCCGTTCGACATCGAGGAGATCTACCCGGACGAGGGGCCCGCGGCGCGGCTGCCCCGGCGGCAGGCGGGCACGTCGCCGCAGAGCGTCGCGGTGACCCTGCTCGCCGACTACACGCTGCGAACCCGGGCCGCCCTGCCGTCCGCGGCGATCGTCGCCCTGCTCGGCGAGGCCGGCGTGACGAGCGCCGGCGCCCGTACCGCGATCAGCCGGCTGGCCCGCCGCGGTGTCCTGGAGGGCAGCCGGCAGGGCCGCAACAGCTTCTACCGGCTCAGCCGCTCCGCCGCCGAGTACCTGTCCGCCGGCGGGAACTGGATCATCGCCTCCACGACCGACGTGCAGGCGTGGGACGGCTGCTGGACCATCGTCGCCTTCTCGCTGCCGCAGGACCACGGCGCGCAGCGCCGGGCGCTGCGCGGCCAGTTGCGCTGGCTCGGTTTCGCGCCGCTCTACGACGGGCTGTGGATCTCGCCGTACGAGCTCGCCGCGCCCGCGCGGGCCCGGCTCGCCCAGCTCGCCCTCGGCGCGGTCACCGTGTTCCGGGGCCGGCAGGACGCGCTGGACACGATCGGCCAGCGTGCCCCCGTCGACGCCTGGGACGTCGACGCGATAAGCGGACGGTACGAGGCGTTCCTGCGCCGGTGGAGCCCGCTGGTGTCACGTCTGGCCACAGTCGACGGCGCCACCGCCGTGCGGGCGCGGACCGAGGTGATGGACACGTACCGGCGGTTTCCCACCCTCGACCCGCGGCTGCCGCTGGAACTGCTCCCGGCCGGGTGGCCGCGCCGGGCGGCCCGGGACGTGTTCGTGGCCGTCTACGACGGCCTGGCCGAGCCCGCCGAGACCCACGTCCGCGCGGTCGTCGCGCGGTTCGCCGACCCGGTGCCGCCCGGCATCCGGGCGCACACCACCACCGACATGCTCGCCGGTGTCGGCGAGGACGGGTGCGGCGCCACCGCGGGCTGACCGCGACCGTCACCCGCCGGCGCCGCAGTGGCGCTCGACGGCGTACGGCCCGTCGCCGGCCAGCGCCACAGCCACCGCGATCCCGGCGGGCGCGGGCAGGTCGGCGAGCCGGTGCGGGCCGGCCGGCTCGACGCACTCGACCACGTCGCCCCGGTGCACCGGCATGCCGAGATTGGGCCACAGCCGGCCCCCGGCCGCCTTGACGGCCGCCTCCTTGCGGGCCCACAGCCGGGTGAACCGCAGCGCCCGGTCGGCGTGGTCGGCCCCGGCGGCGACGTGCCGTGCCTCCTGCGGATGGAAGAGACGCAGGGACGCGGACACCGGATCCCCGCCCGGCGCGACGTGCTGGATGTCCACCCCCACCGGCCGGCCCTCGCTCAACGCGACCGCCACGAGATCGCCGGAGTACGACAGGCTCGTGTGCAGGCCGTCCCACGGCCCGGTCAGCGCCGGTTTGCCGTACCGGCCCGGCCGCCAGGCCAGCGTCGCCGGTGCCGCGCCGGTGGCCCGCCCGGCCAGGAGACGCAGCGCGCCGTGCGCGACGGTGAACCGGTCCCGCAGCGCCTCGGTGTCCAGCCGCGCGGCCCGGCGCCGCTCGTCCGCGTCGAGCACCGCCCGGTAGCGGGCCAGCTCGTCCGCCGGCACCGCGACGGCGACGATCCAGACCCGGACGACGTCCCGCATGGACGGCAGCGTAACCGCGCCCGTCACGCCGGCACCGCGCCCGCGCGCCCGGTGCCACGGGCCGTCAGGCGAAGATCGACGGTTGGCGGGGCCGTGCCAGAATCTGGCCGTGTCCTACCTCCCCTCGCAGCCGTACCCGCCGATGCCCGGCGGCGTCAGCCCGCTGATCGCCTACCCGCACCCGATCGCCCCGCCGCCCGGCTGCGGCGTGCTCGTCGTCTCGGTGAACCGCGGGCCGTACATGATCCCCGCGCCGGTGACCAGCCGCTTCAAGATCGACCGGCAGCTGGTCGCGATTCCCGGCGAGGGGACGTGGCACGTGGCGGTCCCGGCCGGGTCGCACGACGTCCGGTACACCGACTTCATGGGTGTCCCGCTCATCACCACGGCGCTCGCGGTCCAGCCGGGGGCGGCGCACCACCTCTCGTTCCGCTTCGGCGGGTGGCGCAACCGGGTCTACGACGGGTACGGCACCGACGTCACCCGGTTCGGCCTGTGGTCCAACTACAGCTTCCTGCTGGTCACGCTGGCCGTCGTCGGCCTGGTCTGCTGCGGGGTGTTCGGGGTTTTCCTGGCCACGACCCCCTGATCCGGTCCGGCTGGCGGCCCGGCCGCACCGCTAGCGCAGCGACCAGGTCTGCTTCACGTTGAACACGCAGGTCCAGGCGTTCAGCGGGGCGCCCGCGGCGTGCCCGTCGACGTCCAGGCAGCGGTCGGTCGCCCGGTTGAACAGCGAACGCCGCCCCTGACTCTCGATCCACTCCCACTTCTGGGCCGGGTTGCCGCTGCACCACGCGGTCTGCACCGGCACGCCGTCGCGCTTCTCGCCCCACGCCACGTCCAGGCAGAGGCCGCCGTCGACCCGGACGCTGCCGTCGGACGCGAACGTCCACCACTGCAGGCGCTCCTCCCGGCACTGCCGCAGCACGACGCGTACGCCGTCTCCGCTGCCGCCGCTGGCGCACAGGCCGGTCTCCTTGCCGACGAGTTGCTTCGCCCCGGCCGGGCGGGCCGGTGCGGCCGGCTTCTCCGGCTCGTCCGGACGGCCCGCCGCCGGTGACGGCGTGGAGGGGCGCGTGGACGGGGACGACGACGGCTTCGGCGTACGCGTGCCAGGAGTGGGCGTGGCGGAGCCCGGCGGCGTGCCGCGCAGCCGGCCGTCGAGGGCGTAGAAGTCGGTGAACTCCCGGACCGTGCGCAGGAACGCCTGCGTGCCGGCGTCGAAGTCGCCACCGGTGTGGCGCACGGCGTCGGTCCCGTTGCGGTACGCCGCCAGCGCCAGCAGGTCCGGGTCGCCGTCGAGCGCGGCCAGTTCCCGGCGCAGCGCGCAGAGCGTGGCGCCGGCCGCCGGCACGGCCGCCTGGGGATCCCACGGCGAGGCGCCGGCCGGCCCGTGGGCACGCCACACGTCGGGCCGGAACTGGGCGATGCCCTTGCGGCCGTCGTCGCCGAGCAGGTTCGGGTCGAAGCCGGAGGAGGCCATCAGCTGGGCGGCGACCGCGGCCGGCGGCACCTGCGGGCACACCGAGCCGGCCCGCACCACCAGGCGGACGTACGCGGCGGGGACCGCCTTCGGCTGCCGCCGATCGCCCTCGCCCGGACCGGACTCGGTGAAGCCGGCCAGCCGGCCGTAGTGCGCGGCGTACCGGGTCGCCTCGTCGACGTACCCGGTCGCCGCCGCCGGCACCCCGGCGGCGGACCGGACCTCGTCGAAGCCGGTGTGGAAGGCGGCCAGCGACAGCCGCCACGGGTCGCCGGGCACGGCCGCCGCGCGCAGCTGCCCGGTCAGGTCGCACATGTGGTGCGCCAGCGCGAGGACGTTGGCGCCGGCGTCCGTGCGCTGCGCGTCCGGCCACGGTGCCCAGGCCCGCCACCGCTCGTCGTCCAGTCCGGCCAGGCCCCGCCCGCCGGACGCGGTCCGCTCGGCCCGTCCGTCCAGACCCGACTCGGCCATCAACTGGCCGGCCAGCCGCGCCGGGGTCAGCACGGGGCAGGACCGGCTCGCGGCCCGGATGGCGGTGAGCTGCTCGGCGGTGACGGTCCGGCCGGCCGGCGCGTCGTCGCGGGCGGTGGCGACGTTCCAGCCGAGGGCGGCGACCACCAGGCTCAGCGCCGCCAGGCCGGCGGCTCCGGCGGCGACGACGCCGCGCGGGATCCGGCGCGGCCGGGAGCGCGGGCCGGGGGCATCGGGGGTCACAGGCGGTCCTTCCGGTGATGGCGTACGCCGGACGGGTGTGCGACGTCCTCGGTTCACCCGGCCGGAATCGGTCCGGCTCCGATCCGGCCGCCATTGAACCGACCGGCCGGCGGGGCCGTCAATGTGGACACTCCGATGGGGCGGCCCGGGTGCGGCGACGGTGATCCGGAACGGATCCGAAAGTTTCGGAAACCGACACCGGTTCGCCCCCGGTTAGCGGCCCGCTGCCCCCTCTGTAGGCGCTGATCGGACGCCCTTTCCGGCTGCCGTAACGCCCGTTCAGGGCCCGGGCTGCGGTTACCACAACATTTCCGGAACTTGTTGACAGGATGAACCAGGGCTCCAATACTGTGGCCATCGGCGTATCTCGATTGACGTCGATGTCCCACCACCGCCGTGGCGCGGCTGTCGCCCCGGTCCCGCCGTCCGCGGGCGGGCGAGCGCACGCGGCTCGCGCCACCCGGCTGGCCGCCCGCCAGCCGTCACAGGGAGGAAACCCGTCCATGAAAGACGCCCCCGTCCGTACGGGCATCCGCAGGCGCGGACGCCTCAGGATGGTCCTCGGCGGCGCCTGCGCCGTGGCGCTGATCGCCGCCGGGGCGACGGCGGTCACGTCGGGTCCGGCCTACGCCGACACCACCGTCACGTCGAACTCGACAGGCACCAACAACGGCTACTTCTATTCCTTCTGGAAAGACAGTGGCAACGTCTCCATGACCATGGGCAACGGCGGTCAGTACAGCACCCAGTGGAGCAACATCAACAACTTCGTCGCCGGCAAGGGCTGGAACCCGGGCGGCCGCCGCACGGTCAGCTACTCCGGCAGCTTCAACCCGTCCGGCAACGCGTACCTGACGCTCTACGGGTGGACGCGCAACCCGCTGGTCGAGTACTACATCGTCGACAGCTGGGGTAGCTGGCGCCCGCCGGGCAGCGGCTACATGGGCTCGGTGTCCTCCGACGGCGGCACGTACGACATCTACCGGACCCAGCGGGTCAACGCCCCGTCGATCGAGGGCACCCGGACGTTCTACCAGTACTGGAGCGTCCGGCAGTCGAAGCGCGTGGGCGGCACCATCACCGCCGGCAACCACTTCGACGCCTGGTCCCGCTACGGCATGAACCTCGGTACGCACGACTACCAGATCCTGGCCACCGAGGGCTACCAGAGCAGCGGCAACTCCAACATCACGATCGGCGGGACCGGCGGTGGCAACCCGACCACCCCGCCGCCGAACAACGGTGGCTGCACGGTCAGCGTCAGCCGGGCCGAGGAGTGGGGCGACCGGTTCAACGTGACCTTCTCGGTCAGCGGCACCAGCAACTGGGTGGTCAACATCCAGACCCAGGGTGGCCAGAGCCTGCAGAACAGCTGGAACGCGTCGGTCAGCGGCACCAGTGGCACGCTCACCGCGCGCCCGAACGGCAACGGCAACAACTTCGGCATCACGCTCTACAAGAACGGCAACAGCAACACGCCGACGGCGAGCTGCTCCGCCGCCTGAACCTTCTTCCGGGGAGGGGGTGCCGCGCCTGGCGCGGCACCCCCGTTTCGCGTGCCCGAAGCGCGGTCATGTGACAGCCGACACACCTCGGCAAAAACTTGATTCATTCCAAAAGACCGGACTAAGGTCGTCGCATGACGGCCGACTTCGAGACGCAGCTCCGGGCGGTCTCGTTGCGGGTGACCCGGCCCCGCCTAGCGGTGCTGGCCGCGCTGCGTGACCACCCGCACGTCGACACCGACACCGTGATCGCACTGGTCCGCGCCGAGCAGCCCACCGTCTCCCACCAGGCGGTTTACGATGTGCTGCGGGCACTCACCGATGCCGGGCTGATCCGGCGCATCCAGCCGGCCGGCGCCACGGCGCGCTACGAATCGCGGGTGGGAGACAACCACCACCACGTCGTGTGCCGTTCCTGCGGCGCCATCGCCGACGTCGAGTGCGCCGTCGGCCGCGCCCCCTGTCTCACCGCCTCCGACGACCACGGCTTCGTGGTGGACGAGGCGGAGGTCGTCTACTGGGGCACCTGCCCCGGCTGCGCGGCCGACCGCACCGCCCAGTGATCCGCAGTTCGGAAGGAAGCAGATGAGCGACACCCAGGACAACCGGCCCGTCAGCCCGCAGGGCGTGGACGCCAAGGAGGCGGCCGGCTGCCCGGTCGCGCACGACTCCGTGACCGCGCACGGCAGCGAGAGCGAGAACCCGGCGATCGACTCGCCGACCCCGAAGACCGGCGGTCGTCCGCGTAGCAACCGCGACTGGTGGCCCAACCAGCTCGACCTGTCGGTGCTGCACGCCCACGCGGACAAGGGCAACCCGCTGGGGCCGGAGTTCAGCTACGCCAGGGAGTTCGCCAAGCTCGACGTCGAGGCGCTCAAGCGGGACATCACCGAGGTGCTCACCACCTCGCAGGACTGGTGGCCGGCCGACTTCGGCCACTACGGCGGCCTGATGATCCGGATGAGCTGGCACGCCGCCGGCACCTACCGGATCGAGGACGGCCGCGGTGGCGCCGGCGACGGCGGGCAGCGGTTCGCTCCGCTGAACAGCTGGCCGGACAACGCCAACCTGGACAAGGCCCGCCGCCTGCTCTGGCCGGTCAAGCAGAAGTACGGCCAGAAGATCTCCTGGGCCGACCTGCTGGTGCTCGCCGGCAACGTGTCGCTGGAGGCGATGGGCTTCAAGACCTTCGGCTTCGGCTTCGGCCGTGAGGACGTCTGGGAGCCGGAGGAGATCTTCTGGGGCCCCGAGGACGCCTGGCTGGGCGACGAGCGCTACTCCTCCGAGAAGGAGATGGTGGCCGGCGTCGGCGCGACCGAGATGGGTCTGATCTACGTCAACCCCGAGGGCCCGCGCGGCAACGCCGACCCGCTGGCGGCGGCGCACTTCATCCGCGAGACGTTCCGCCGGATGGCGATGAACGACGAGGAGACCGTCGCGCTGATCGCCGGTGGCCACACCTTCGGCAAGACCCACGGCGCCGGCCCCGCCGACCGGCACGTCGGCCCCGAGCCGGAGGCCGCGCCGCTGGAGGCCCAGGGCCTCGGCTGGCTGAGCACGTACGGCGAGGGCAAGGGCGGCGACACGATCACCAGCGGTCTCGAGGTGACCTGGACCGACCGCCCGACCGAGTGGAGCAACCGGTTCTTCGAGATCCTCTTCGGCTACGAGTGGGAGCTGACCACCAGCCCCGGCGGCGCGAAGCAGTGGGTCGCCAAGGGCGCCGAGGCGATCATCCCGGACGCCCACGACCCGTCCAAGAAGCACAAGCCGACCATGCTGACGACTGACCTGTCGCTGCGCGTCGACCCGGCGTACGAGAAGATCTCCCGCCGCTTCCTGGAGAACCCGGACGAGTTCGCGCTGGCGTTCGCCAAGGCCTGGTACAAGCTGCTGCACCGTGACATGGGCCCGGTCAGCCGTTTCCTCGGCCCGTGGGTGCCGGAGGCCCAGCTCTGGCAGGACCCGGTGCCGGCTGTCGAGCACGAGCTGGTGAACGACGCCGACGTCGCCGCGCTCAAGGCAAAGGTGCTGGAGTCCGGCCTCACCACCGCCCAGCTGGTCTCCACCGCCTGGGCGTCGGCCGCCAGCTACCGCTCCACCGACAAGCGCGGTGGCGCCAACGGCGCGCGGATCCGGCTGGAGCCGCAGCGCAACTGGGAGGTCAACCAGCCCGAGCAGCTCGCCACCGTGCTGTCCACCCTGGAGGGCATCCAGCAGGAGTTCAACGCGGCCGGTGGCGCCCGGATCTCGCTCGCGGACCTGATCGTGCTGGCCGGTTCGGCCGCTGTCGAGCAGGCGGCGCGCGACGCCGGTGTCGAGGTGGCGGTGCCGTTCCACCCGGGCCGCACCGACGCCACGCAGGAGCAGACCGACGTCGAGTCGTTCCGGGTGATGGAGCCGCGCGCCGACGGGTTCCGCAACTACCTGCGGCCGGGCGAGAAGACCCAGCCGGAGGTGCTGCTGATCGACCGCGCGTACATGCTGAACCTGACCGCGCCGGAGATGACCGTCCTGGTCGGCGGCCTGCGCGCGCTCGGCAACAACGTCGGTGGCGCCGCGCACGGCGTGCTCACGGACCGGCCCGGAGTGCTCACGAACGACTTCTTCGTCAACCTGCTGTCCCCGGGCACCCGGTGGAAGGCCGCGGAGTCCGAGGAGCACGTGTACGAGATCCGGGACCTGGCGACCGACCAGGTGAAGTGGACCGCCACCGCTGTCGACCTCATCTTCGGCTCCAACTCGCAGCTGCGGGCGCTCGCCGAGGTCTACGCCAGCGACGACGCGCGGGAGAAGTTCGTCCGCGACTTCGTCGCCGCCTGGACGAAGGTCATGGAGCTGGACCGCTTCGACCTGGCCTGATCCGCCACATCTGAGCGAGCCCCGGTCCGTCGCGCCGCGACGGGCCGGGGCTCGTCCGTGTCCGGCGGGTGTCGGGCGCACCCGCAAACGCTGGAAAATCTGTTCGGAAGTTGCGGTCTTCCCGCGAAGTGAGCCAACCCCTCCCGCGCATCGGGAACCTCCTCCGATGTCCGGCCGTGCTGTCCAGCGTGGATCGCCGCTGGTGAACGTAAATCCGTCCCCATTCGTGTTGCCTGCTGGTTTCGAAAACTTTGCCGCAAGCTCTTGCAAAGAATTTCATGGATGGCGCATGGTGTTCGCTACCCGGGACGGCCGCCCCACCCCCGCTCGCCCTTTCGACCCCACGGAAGAGGTCCCCCGACCATGCCATCCGCCAGGCCACACCCCCGTGGCCGTGCCGGTCGCCTGCTGCTCGCCGCCGCGCTCGTCGCGGCCGGCGGCACTGTCGCCGTCGCCGCTGCCACCACCACCCCGACCCCCGCCCGCGCCGCCGTCGTCCTCAACGACAGCGAGGTGACCGCCAACCTCTGGGAATGGAACTGGACCTCGGTCGCCGCCGCCTGCACCGACCACCTCGGACCGGCCGGCTACGGCGCGGTGCAGGTGGCGCCGCCGCAGGAGTCGGTGAAGCTGCCGGCCAGCGTCGACGGCGCGTACCCCTGGTACGAGGTGTACCAGCCGGTGTCGTACAAGCTGGACAGCCGGTTCGGCAACCGCCAGCAGTTCGCCGCCATGGTCACCGCGTGCCACAACGCGGGTGTCCGCGTCTACGTCGACGCGGTGGTCAACCACATGGCCGGCACCAACAACCCGGCCGGTACGCGCGGCTACGCCGGCACCGAGTTCTCCGGCTACAGCTACCCGGCCGTGCCGTACGGCGCCGGCGACTTCCACCGCCCCGGTGACAACTGCCCGACCGGCGGCGCGATCAGTGACTGGAACAACGAGGCCCAGGTCACGAGCTGCGAGCTGCTGTCGCTGTCCGACCTGTACACCGAGAAGGAAGCGGTCCGCAACAAGATCGCCGGCTACCTCAACGACCTGATCGGGCTCGGCGTCGACGGCTTCCGGGTCGACGCGGTCAAGCACATCCGCAAGGACGACTTCGCGGCCGTCCTCGGCAAGCTGAACAACACGGTCGCCGAGGGCCGGCGTCCGTACGTCGCGCAGGAGATCTTCGACGGGGCGAGCAATCCGGCGTTGCAGGCCCGCGCGTACATCGGCAACGGCGACGTGCTCGACTTCGCGTACGCCAAGGGCATCCGCTCGGCGTTCCAGGGCTCCGTCTCGGCGCTGGCAAACGTGCCGAGCTGGAACCTCGACGCGCCCGGCGCGAACGTCTTCGCCATGGTCACCAACCACGACCTGGAGCGCGACGGCGTGGTGCTGTCGTACAAGAACGGCACCGACTACGTGCTGGCCAACTACTTCGCGCTTGCCTATCCGCACGGCAAGCCGTCGGTCTACGACAGCTTCACCTGGTCCAACCGCAACCAGTCCCCGCCGCACGACGGCACCGGACGGGTCACCGACACGGTCTGCGGCACCGCCTGGACCTGCCTGAGCCGCAGCACCGGCGTCAAGGGCATGGTGGGCTGGGCCAACACCGCCCGCCAGGTGAAGACCGTCTCGGACTTCACCACTGTGAGCAGCAACGTGATCGGCTTCCACCGGGGCGACCGGGCGTGGATCGGCATCAACGACTCCGGCTCCGCCACCACCGCCACCTTCGTCACCGGGCTCGCCGACGGCCGGTACTGCGACGTCATCTCCGGCGTCGCCACCGGCAGCGGCTGCACCGGCTCCACGGTGACCGTCTCCGGCGGCCGGGCGACGGTGACGATCCCGGCCAACGACGCGGTCGCGATCCACGTGAACGCCCGGCCGGGCGCGAGCCCGTCCCCGACGGCCTCCCCGACCACTTCTCCGACCGCGTCGCCGACGGCCTCGCCGACCGCGTCCCCCACGGTCAGCCCGAGTGACCGGATCGCCACCATGTTCACCGTCACCGCGAACCTGGCCGCCGGCCAGGACGTGTACGTCGTCGGCGGCATCCCCGAGCTGGGCTCGTGGACGCCCGCGCGCGGCGTCAAGCTCACCGCGCAGGGCGGCGGCACCTACCGCGCCACCGCCGACCTGCCCCGGTCCACCGCGCTGGAGTACAAGTTCGTCAAGCTGACCGCCTCCGGTGCCGCCACCTGGGAGTCCGGCGCGAACCGGACGCTCACCACGCCGGCCGGCGGCACGGCCGCGGTGACCGAGACGTTCCGCGGCGACACCGTCAGCACGGCTGTCGCCACCACGTTCGCCGTCACCGCGACCACCGTCTACGGGCAGAACGTGTTCGTGGTCGGCAACATCCCGGCGCTCGGCGGCTGGAACCCGGCCAGCGCGGTCGCGCTCTCGTCGGCCGCCTACCCCGTGTGGCGGGCCACCGTCGACCTGCCCGCCAACACCGCGGTCGAGTACAAGTACGTCAAGAAGAACCCGGACGGCACGGTGACCTGGGAGTCCGGCGCGAACCGGACGCTCACCACGCCGGCCGGCGGCACCCGGGCCGTCAGCGACACCTGGCGCTGACGATCGTGCGGCCCGTCCCCTCACCCCTGGGGGACGGGCCGCATCCGCGCGGTCAGGCGGCCGCGAACGACCAGCGCCGCGGCCAGGCACACCACTGCGGCGAGCACCAGTGGCGGCCGGCCGCCGACGGCGACCGCCGCCGACCCGAGCGGGATGGCGAGTGTGATCGGGCCGAACATCGCCGTGTTGGCGCTTGCGGCGACCCGCCCGAGCATCGCCTGCGGCGTGTACGTCTGCACGGCGGTGACCGCCGCGACGAGCGTCCACGGCAGACCGACGCCGATCACCACCGAGGCGGCGAGCGTGCCCGGCCACCACGGCAGGCAGCGTCCCAGGCAGCCGGCGGCGAACAGGACGGCGCCGGCGACCCCGACCGTGATCTCGCCGTGGCGGCGGACGAGCCGGCCGGCGACCAGCCCGGCGAGCAGCGAGCCCCCGCCCTGCGCGCTCGCCAGCACGCCGAGAAAGGTCGCCGGCAGCGCCAGGTCCGTCACCACCACGTCGTACAGCGCCGCGGTGGTGAAGCCGGACATCGCGATGGACACCGCCGCGAGCGCCACCGGCACGCGTACCGCCCGCCGGGCAAGGAGCGCGGCGAGCCCGTCCCGCACTCCCACCGGGCGCGCGGGCGGGGGAACGGGTGCCGTCCGCGTCAGGCGTAACGCGCCGTACAGGGCGGCCACGAGCACCGGTACGACGGCGGCGAGCACCGCGACGACGTGCCCGCCCCGCCACGCGTACAGACCCGCCCCGGCCAGCGGCGCCACCAGCTTCATGCCCTCCTGCGCGCTCGACCGCCAGCCGTTGACGTCGGCCAGCCGGGCCGGCGGGAGCGCGGCGGGCAGCAGCGCGGTCTCGCCGGCGTCGACGAGCACGTAGCCGACGCCGTAGGCGAGCGAGACGGCGTAGACCAGCCATGCCTGGCCGGGCCCGCGGACCGCCAGCAGGCTCAGCAGCGCGGCGGCCAGCGCGAGGTCGACGCCGATCACCAGGGGGCGCCGGGGCGCCCGGTCGAGCAGGCCGCCGAGCCACGGTCCGGCCAGTGTCGGGGCGTAGACGCAGAGACCGGCCAGGGCGGCGAGCCCGGTGGAACCGGTGAGGTCCAGGATCCAGATGCCGGAGACCAGCGCCATGGCGCTGCCGCCGAGGCCGGACAGCAGTGAGACGGCCACGAACAGGACGGCGTTGCGACGCATGGATCCCCCGAACGGTTGAGTCCGATGGACTCACATCCTTCCGAGTTGAGCCATGACGAGGCAATGTGTCGATCACATGTCAACGAAAGGTTGACAGTGCGGTGGTGATGCGCCGGGCCGCGTCGCGTGCCGGGCCGGGCAGCCGCTGCCCGGCGCCGGCCAGGTCGTCGGCGAGGTGTGCGGCCAGCGTGTGCAGTGGCCCGGCGGCGGCGTCGAGCGCGAGCGCGCAGGTGCGGCGCGTCAACGCCGCGCGGGGGAAGCGGCCGTCCCACGCACGGTCCGCCTCGATCCAGCGGTGCAGGTCGGTGACGCCTGCCCGGAGCGCGGGCAGATCGGGGGAGCCGGCCGGGTCGAGCCGGCTCAGCCGGGCACGGCGGGCCGCCACGAGGCGTTGCCGGCGCTGCTCGGCGGCCTGCCGGCTGGCCAGGCCCAGCGCCTGCGCGATCTCGGCCCAGGTGGCGCCGTCGTGGCGGGCCCGGTCGATCAGGTCCAGCTCGCGGTCGTCCAGCGCGATCCGGGCCGCGGCTATCTCGGACAGGCTCCCCAGGTTCACCCGTCAACGCTACATTGACATCCGGGTCGGTGTGTCAGTCCTCCGGGACGCCCGGGCCGACCTCGCCGCGTGCCAGGTGCTCGGCGTTGCGGTCGGCCTCGCTCTCGGCGTTCTCCGCCCCGGCGCCCGGATCCCGGGTGCGCCGCCCCTCCGCGTCCTGGAACACCTGCCCGCGCTCGAGCGCGCCCTCCTGCTGCCGCTGGGACTGCTCCGGATCCGTCATGCCCGTCAGGTGCCCCGGCCGTCGCGCGGCAAACCGGCACGTGCTCAGCGCGGCGGTGAGACGTACAGGCCCGTCTTGCAGCCGGTCTCGCCCGGTTCCAGCCAGATCCGGTCGTACCCGGGAGAGTCGATCTTCCCGGCGGGCGTGCGGACGAGCAGCAGGCAGTCCCGTTCGGCCGGTACGCCGACGGCGGCGACGAGCGCGCCCTCGTGCACAGTCGTGTCGACCGTGATCCACTCCTGCGGGAAGGCCGCCCGCACCGCTGCGGCGAGCGTGGCGGGGGTGGCGTCGCGCAGCACCGCTGTCAGCCGCTTCCGCCCGTCCTCGGGCAGGCGCGGCACCGGCGCGGCAGTGGGCGGCGGGGGAGCAGCGCCGCTCGGGCAGCCGATCTCGTGGTACGTCGTGTAGCGGTAGAGCTGGAACTCGTAGCGGTAGCAGCGGACGGCCTCACCGGCGGTGTTGCTCGCGCCGCCGATCGACACCGCCGGCTGCTCGGGCACCGTCACCACGAACCGCACGTCGACGGTGGCCCGCTCGTCCCCGGCGGTGCGGCCGGACCAGGCCAGCGCCTCCCGCCGGACTGCCGCACCGCCGCCCGACGTGGCGTCCTCCGTCTCCTGGACGATCTCGGCCGCCGCGATCGACCCCGCGTCGCGCACCCGGTTACGGTGGCCCAACTCCGTGTTGAGCTGCTTCGCCTCCACCGCCGCGGCGTCGCGCGCCAGTGTGTCGCCGCTCTGCTCCCCGATCGCCTTCCCGCAGCCGACCGACGCGAGCAGAAGCACCGCGAGCGCGCCGCGGACCCACCGGTGACCCGAGTGAGGTCTCGGCCCGGTGGCGCTGAGTGTCCGGCTCACCGCGCAGACATTACCGACGAGCCGGGCGCCGCGCTGCCCCGTACCGCGCAGGGCCGTTGGTCCCGGGCCCGGCGGGCCCTCGGGCCTGCTAACCGGGGACAATCGCGCGGCATGCTGGTAATGCCCGGCGCGGGCGGCGACGACATGGAGGACGATGTGGTGATCAACGGCGGGCCCGCTACAGCGACGACGCCCACCGAGATCTCTCCGGCCCCCGCGACCGGGCTCGGCTCCGCCGAGGCGGCCGCCCGGCTGCGCGCCGACGGGCCGAACACCGTGGCCGCCCCGCGCAAGCGCGGCCTCGCCGGCCGGGTCCTCCGCCAGCTCACCGACCCGCTGGTGGCGCTCCTGCTGGCCGCCGCAGTGGTGACCACGCTGCTGCGCGACTACCCGGACACCGCGGTGATCGTCCTGGTCGTCCTGATCAACACGGCGATCGGCGTGGTGCAGGAGGTACGCGCCGACCGGGCGGTCGCGGCGCTGGACCGGCTCGCCGCGCCGACCGCGCGCGTCGTACGCGACGGCCGCGACCTCGTGCTGCCCGCCGCCGACCTGGTCCGCGGCGACCTGGTCCGGCTGGAGGCGGGCGACGTGGTGCCCGCCGACCTGGGCCTCACCGACGCGGTACGCCTCAGCCTGGACGAGTCGGCGCTGACCGGCGAGTCGGTGCCGGTGGCCCGGGTCGCGGGGGAGGAGGCGAGCGCGGGCACCGTGGTCACCACCGGCCGTGCCACCGGAACCGTGGTACGTACCGGCGCGGCGAGCGCACTGGGCCGGATCAGCGCCCTGGTCGCGGCGACCCGGCCGGCGCCCACCCCGCTGCAACGACGCCTCTCCTCGCTCGGCCGGGTGCTCGGCCTGACCGCCGTGCTGCTCTCCGGGCTGGTCTTCGCCATCGGCGTGCTCGACGGGCGGCCGGTCACGCAGATGGCGGTCACCGCGGTCAGCCTCGTGGTGGCGGCCGTACCGGAATCGCTGCCCGCCGTCGTCACGCTCGCGCTCGCCCTGGGCGCGCGCCGGATGGCCGGCAGCCGGGCCATCCCCCGCCGCCTGCACGCGGTGGAGACCCTCGGCTCGGTCACGGTGATCGCCTCCGACAAGACCGGCACGCTCACCGAAGGCCGGATGGCGGTGCAGTACGCGGTCGTCCCCGGCCGCGACCGCTACGCCGTCACCGGCACCGGCTACGCGCCCGACGGCGAGGTGCACCACCGGGGCGAACCGGTGAGTGCCCCCGACGAGCTGCGCGCCCTCGCCCGCGCCGGGCTGCTCTGCAACGACGCCACGGTGAGCGCGCCCACCGACGAACGGCCGGAGTGGACCGCCATCGGTGACCCGCTGGAGGCGGCGCTCGTCACGTTCGGCGCCCGGTGCGGTCTGGACCCGGACACCACCCGCGACGCCTGGCCCCGGGTCGCGGAGGCCCCGTTCGACCAGGACCTGCGCCGGATGACCACAGTGCACCGCCGTAGCGACGGGCGCTACCTGATGGTCTGCAAGGGCGCACCGGAGAACCTGCTGGCCGCGCCGCTGGTGGACGCCGACGCCGGGGAACTGGCCGAGCTGACCGACGCCGCGCACCGGCTCGCCGCCGAAGGGCTGCGCGTGCTCGCGGTCGCCTCGGCGGTGGCCGACACCCTGCCGGACCCGGCCCGGCCGACCGGCCTGCGCCCGCTGGGCCTGGTCGCGGTCGGCGACCCGCTGCGCGCGGCGGCGCCCGGCATCGCCGCGGGTTTCGAGGAGGCCGGCATCCGGCTGGTCCTCATCACCGGCGACCACCCGGCGACCGCCGCCGCCATCGGCGGGCGGCTCGGGCTCTGGCGCGACGGCGACCCGCTCGCCAACGGCGACGACGGCGACCCGGGCCGCGCCCACCCCGAGACCCGGGTGTACGCGCGGACCCAGCCGGAGCAGAAGCTCGACATCATCGCCGGTCTCCAGACCCAGGGCCACGTGGTGGCGATGACAGGTGACGGCGTCAACGACGCCCCGGCGCTGCGCCGCGCCGACATCGGAGTGGCCATGGGCGGCGGCACCGAGGTGGCCCGGCAGGCCTCCGACCTGGTGCTCGTCGACGACGACCTGACCACCGTGGCGACCGCCATCGGCGAGGGCCGCCGGATCTACGACAACATCCGCCGGTTCCTGCGCTACGCGCTCGCCGGTGGCGTGGCCGAGATCGCGGTGATGCTCCTCGGTCCGCTGTTCGGCCTGCCGGTGCCGCTGCTGCCGGCGCAGATCCTCTGGATCAACCTGCTCACCCACGGCGTTCCCGGGGTGGCGCTCGGCGCGGAACCGGCCGAGCCGGGCACGCTGCGCCGGCCACCCCGCTCCCCGCAGGAGTCGGTCCTCGGCGGCGGCCTGGGCCGGGACGTGCTGCTCACCGGCGCGCTGATCGCCGCGGCGACGCTCGGCGCCGGTGTGTGGGCCGCCGCGGCGGACCGGCCGTGGCAGTCGGTGGTGTTCGTGGTGCTCGGCCTGGCCCAGCTCGGCGTCGCGCTGGCGGTCCGCGCGACCCGCACCCCGGGCACGCGCGAACGCAACCTCGCGCTGCCGGTGGCCGTCGCGATCTCCGCTGTGCTCCAGGTGGCGGGCGTGCTGCTGCCGCCGCTGCGCGAGCTGCTCGGCACGTCCCCGCTGAGCGCGCTCGACCTGCTCGCCTGCGCCGCGATCGGTGTGCTGCCCGGCCTGGTGCTGCGTCTGACCCGCCGCTTTCGCGGGACCAACGACCCCCACGCCGGGACCGCGGGCCCTGCCCGGCCGGCCGCCTGACGGGCAGGCTGAGGACGAGTGAAGGAGGACGACATGACGCTCCACTCGCAGGCCCCCGTCGTGGTGGGTGTGGACGGCTCCGCCGCCTCGCTGGACGCGGTCCGGGTGGCCGCCCGTGAGGCCGCCGACCGGAACCGCCCGCTGCAGGTGGTCCACGCGTTCATCTGGCCGCTGACCCGCGCGCCGCTCACCCCGGCCCCGGGTGCGCCGGCCGGCGCCGGCCTGCGCAACCAGGCCGAGCGCTGCGCCGCCGAGGCGGTCGCCGAGGCCCGCAAGGTCGCGCCGGACGTACCGGTGACCGGCGTGGTGGTCGACGGCGCTCCGGCGGCGGTGCTGGTCGCCGAGTCCCGCGACGCGGCGCTGGTCGTGCTCGGCCACCGCGGCCTGGGCGGATTCGCCGGTCTGCTGATCGGCTCGGTCACGCTCCAGGTGTCGGCCCGCGCGCACTGCCCGGTGCTGGTGACGCGCGGCGAGGCGCGCGCCGACGGCCCGGTCGTGGTCGGTGTGGACGGCTCCGAGCTGTCCACGGCGGCGGTCGGATTCGCGTACGAGGAGGCCGACCGCCGGAGCGCGCCGCTGATCGTGGTGCACGCCTGGCTGTACCCCACTCCGATCGGCCCCGGCGACATCCTCCCCCTGGTGTACGACCCGGAGGCGCTCGCCGAGGAGTCCCGGCGCGTCGTCGCCGAGTCGATCGCCGGCTGGGCCGAGCGTTACCCGGACGTGCCGGTGCGGCAGCGGTCGATCTCCGGCGCCCCGGCCCGGGTGCTGGTCGAGGAGTCGAAGGACGCCCAGCTGGTCGTGGTCGGCGCGCACGGCCGCGGCGCGCTGGGCGGGCTGCTTCTCGGCTCGGTCAGCCACGCGGTGCTGCACCACGCCCACTCGCCGCTGGTGATCGTGCGCCACGGCGCCTGACCTCGCGGGCGGCGCCTGACGCCCGTGCGGGTGTCAGGCGCCGCGGACCGTGGTGAGGTCGGCCAGCCCGGAGATGGTCAGCAGCGGCTCCAGCAGCGGGCCGGCGATCAACGCGATCCGGTCGGCGTGCGGGAACAGCGCGGCCAGCCCGGCGCTGTCCAGGTACTCCACCTTGGTGAGGTCCACCACCAGGGGTTCACCGTCGGGGCGTACGGCCTCGGCCAGCGCGTCGGCGAACGTGGACGCGTTGCTCATGTCGATCTCACCGACGGCGGTCAGCACGCGTACGCCGTCGGGGCTGTCGCTCGTGGTCAGAGTCAGGGACGTGCTCATGGCGTGATCCTCGCCTGCATGTCGACTGTGGTGCCGGTGGCCCCGGGGGTGACGCTGATGCTGTCCATCAGCGCGCGCATGAGCACGAGTCCCCGGCCGCGGTGCGGGTCGGGAGGCTGGTCCCGGTCCCGCCAGTGCCCGCTGTCGGTGACGCTCAGGCGCAGGCCGCCGGCGGTGGCGGCGGCGCGTAGCCGGATCCGGCCGCCCGGGTCGTCGCGGTGCCCGTGCTCGATCGCGTTGGCGCACGCCTCCCCGGCCGCCACCAGGATGTTGTAGGCGTGGGCCGGGGCGAGCCCGCAGCGGTCCAGCCAGCCCCGCAGCGCGGTGCGGACCTCGGCCAGCCGCGTCGACTCGGCGGGGAACTCGAGTTCCAGCGGCCCGGGGTGGCGGTAGAGCAGCAGCGCCACGTCGTCGTGGTAGCCGCCGTCGGGGGTGAGCCGGTCCATGATCTCCGTGGCCAGGGTCTCGACCGGTGCCTGGTGGCCCTGCTGGATCGCGTCGGTCGCGCGGGCGATGCCGGTGGTGATCGGCTGGCGGCGGCGCTCCACCAGGCCGTCGGTGTAGAGCATCAGGGTGGCGCGCGGCGGCACCGTCGCCTCCGCCTCCGGCCGTTCCTGGCCCGCGCGTACGGCCAGCGGCCGGGACCGGCCGTGCTGCAGGAGCTCGGGAGTGCCGTCGGCGCGGACCACGATGGCCGGCGGGTGACCGGCGCTGGAGTAGCGCAGCAGGCCGGTGGCCGGGTCGAGGACGCCGCAGAAGACGGTGGCGCAGGCCGCACCCGGCAGCAGCGCGGCGAACCGGTCCAGGGCCACGAGCGTCCCGGCCGGGCTGGGGTCCTGCAACAGCAGCGCCCGGCAGGCGCTGCGCAACTGCCCCATCACCGTCGCGGCCCGCAGGCCGTGTCCCACGCAGTCGCCGACCACGATGCCGATGCGCCCGTCCGGGAGTTCCACTGTGTCGTACCAGTCGCCGCCGACCTTGAGCGGCATCGCGGCGGGGGAGTACCGCACCGCGAAACCGGCGGGTAGTTGCGCCGGGCCGAGGATCGCCCGCTGCAGGGCCAGCGCGGTCTCCCGCTGCTGGTCGATCTGGTGCACCCGGTGCAGTCCCTGGCCGATGTGGCCGGCCAGCAGCGCCAGCAGGGTCTGGTCCTGCTCGGTGAAGGGCCGCTTCTCGCCCAGGTCGATCCAGAGCGCCATGGTGCCGTGCGGGTGTTCGACGGCGATGCCGGCCCCGTGCGTACGTGTCGCCACCGGGGTCAGCAGCGGCGTGTCCCGCAGCGCGAGCAACGCCTGCCGGCGCTCGTGCGGCAACGTCTCCCACCGTGCCGCCGGGTCGGTGGCGGTCACGTCGGGGGCGGGCAGGTCACCGAAGACGGCGGTGAGCACGCCCGCCGCCCGCCACAGCTTGCGCAGCTCGTCCAGCACCCCGTGCAGCGCGTCGGTGAGGTCCTCGGCCTGCGACAGCCGCATGCTCAGCCCGGCCAGGGCGGTCTCCCGCTGCACCGCGTAGTGCTCGGCGGTGACGTCCCGGAACGTGCCGACGATCATCCGGCGCCCGCCGTCCGGGTCGTCGACCTGGTTGAACGCGGCCGAGATCCAGATCCGGTGCCCGTCGCGATGGGTGACCGGCACGGTGTAGGTGCCACGGGTCTGCCCGACGAGCGTGGAGAACGCCTCCGCCACCTGGCGGTGCGCCTCGGGCTCGGCCTCCCGGTCCGGCCACCACGGGTGCACCGCCGGGTAGGGCAGGCCGTCGGTGTCGTAGCCGAGGATGCCGGTGAACGCCGCGTTGATCTCGATCACCGCGCCCTCCTCGTCGCAGACGAAGAACGCCTCCTGCAACGAGTCGACGAGCGCGGTACGCCAGCGGGCGTGGTGGTTGCGCAGCCGGGCCAGCTCCACGTTGGCGCGTACGCGGGCCAGCAGCTCGGCGGCCGGGAACGGCTTGACCAGGTAGTCGTCGGCGCCGGCCTCCAGCCCCTCGATCGAGGCCTCCTGACCGGCGCGGGCGGACAGCAGCAGCACCGGGGTGCCGGCCGTACGCTGGTCGGCGCGCAGCGCGGCGACCAGTTGCAGGCCGTCGAGCCGGGGCATCATCACGTCGCTGACCACCAGGTCCGGGGTGTGCGCGCGGGCGGCCTCCAGCGCGGCCTGCCCGTCGGCGACGGCCTGCACCTCGTGCCCGGCCGAGCGCAGCAGCCGGGTGAGGTACTCCCGCATGTCGGTGTTGTCGTCGGCCACCAGGACGCGGGCCGGCGCCCCGCCGGGCAGCGGCTGGACCGGCCCGCCGGCCGGATCGTCGCCACCGAGCGCGGCTCCCGGGTCGGCGGGCAGCCAGCGCAGTGCCTCCTGCACGAACGGTTCGGCCGACGCGGGCGTCCGGCCGGTGCCCGCCGGGGCGAGCGCGTCGGCGGGCAGGTGGGCGGCGCCGAACGGCAGCCGGATCGTGAAGGTGGTGCCGCTGCCCACCGCGCTGTGCGCGTCGATGTCGCCGCCGTGCAGCGTGACCAGTTCCTTGACCAGGGCCAGGCCGATCCCGCTGCCCTCGTCGGAGCGGGAACGGGCGTTCTCGATGCGGTGGAACCGCTCGAACAGGCGCGGCATCTCGTCGGCGGGTACGCCGATGCCGGTGTCGGAGATCCGCAGCACTGCCGCGTCGCCCTCGGCGCGCAGCTCCACCCGGATGGCGCCGTCGAAGGTGAACTTCAGCGCGTTGCTGAGCAGGTTGAGCACCACCTTCTCCCACATGCCGACGTCCAGGTGCACCGGCTCGGGCAGCGGCGGGCAGTCGACCTCGAAGGACAGACCGGCCCGTTCGATCGCCGACCGGAAGACGCTCGCCAGGTCGGCGGTCACCGCGGCCAGGTCCACCGGTTCGTAGCGGGCCTGCATCCGCCCGGCCTCGATCCGGGAGAAGTCGAGCAGGCTGTTCACCAGCTTGCCCAGACGCAGCCCGTTGCGGCGGATGACGTCCAGCTCGGCGCGGACCTGTTCGTCGGCGTCCGGCAACCGGCCGCGCAGCTCGTCCAGCGGTCCCATGATCAATGTGAGGGGGGTGCGGAACTCGTGGCTGATGTTGGAGAAGAACGCGGTCTTCGCGCGGTCCAGCTCGGCGAGCTCCTCGGCCCGCCGCTGCTGCGCCTGGTAGCTGCGCGCGCTGGCGATACCGGTGGCCAGGTGTCCGGCGGTCAGCTCCACGAAGCCGCGGTATCCGTCGTCCAGCGCCCGGTAGCGGTTCAGCCCGGCGACCAGGAAACCGTACGGCGCCCCGCCCTGCTGCCGTAGCGGGACCAGGAGCGCCTCGGTGGGCGCGGCGGCCCAGACACCCGCGGGAAGGTCCGTGAAGGCCGGGCCGTCGAGCGCGACCCGCACCGACTCGCCGTCGGCCGGAGCGCCGGCCGGCCATGGCGCCGCCGGGTCACCGGGGGACAGGACGGCCGGCGCTGCCGGGTGACCCGGCGTCAGCCCGGTCGCCTCCACCAGCCGGGCGCCGTCGTCGTCGTACAGGTAGGTGAGCGTGAACGGCAGGTCCTGCGGGTTGCGGGCCAACTGGCGGCTGACGAACGCCAGCGTCTCCTGCTCGGTGCGGATGACGCTCGGGTCCGAGCCGAGGTCACGCAGCGTGGCCATCCGCCGCTCACCGATGACCCGCTCGGTGTCCTCGCTGACCACGCAGAGCATCCCGACCAGGCCGCCGTCGTCGTCCCGCAGCGGGCTGTAGGAGAACGTGTGGTACGTCTCCTCCCGGTAGCCGGCGCGCTCCAGGAACAGCAGCAGGCCCTCGTCCCAGGTGGCCTCGCCGGTGCGCAGCACGGTGTCGACGCGCGGGCCGATGTCGTCCCAGATCTCCGCCCACACCTCGTTCGCCGGCAGCCCCAGCGCCCACGGGTACTTGCGGCCCAGAGTGTCCCGCCGGTAGGCGGCGTTGCAGAAGAAGCTGAGCTGCGGCCCCCAGGCCATCCACATCGGGAACCGGGAGGACAGCAGGATCCGCACCGCGGTCCGCAGGCTCTGCGGCCAGGTGTCCGGCGGCCCGAGGGGATGCGCCGACCAGTCGATCCGCGCCAGGTCCGGCCCGATCTCACCGTCCACGGCGAAGACGTCGGCACGCGTACGCGGGTCGGTGTCAGCGCCGCTCATCGCCCGAGTCTCCCCCACCCCGTCCGGTCCCGCTCGTCCAGTCCGCGGCGTGCCCGCGGCCTCGTGGTCGATTCTTGCCCCGTCGCGCCCTCGGCACTCCACCCGGGGTGGGGAGATCTGACTCACCAGGCGGCGGGTCAGGGCAGGGGGTCCGTGGGGAGCGCAAAACGAATGGCAAGGAGACAGATCTCCTCGCCACTATCAACATATATCGCACCCCGGGTCTTGCCGCAAGGCCCGGGTGGTGCCGCAGAATTCTCGCCCGACGCGGATCGAGCTGCGGAAACGGGGGCACGGCATGGCCGGACGGTACGTGTGGGAACTGCGCGAGGTGGACGAGACACGCATCGCCGCGGTCGGCGGCAAGGGCGCGCATCTGGGCGCGTTGACGCGGATCGACGGGGTCCGCGTACCCAGTGGTTTCTGCGTCACGACCGGCGCCTTCCGGCTGGCCGTGGCGCGGACGCCGGCGCTCGCCGGCCCGCTGGACCGGCTGGCCCGCGCGGACGCGGACGACCCGGCGGCGATCCGGACGGCCGCCGCCGAGGTCCGCCGCGTCGTCGAGGGGACCGCGTTGCCCGGCGAGGTCGCGGCGGCGGTCACCGCCGCGCTGGCCGGGCTCGGCGCGGACGCCGCGTACGCCGTGCGGTCGAGCGCGACGGCGGAGGACCTGCCGGCCGCCTCGTTCGCGGGCCAGCAGGACACCTACCTGAACGTGGTGGGCACGGCCGAGGTGCTGCGGCACATCGGCCGCTGCTGGGCCTCGCTGTTCACCGAGCGGGCGGTGACCTACCGGCGGCGGCACGACATCGACGACCGCGCCGTGGAGATGGCGGTGGTGGTGCAGCGGATGGTCGTGCCGGACGCGTCCGGGATCATGTTCACCGCCGACCCGGTCACCGGAAACCGGACCGTGGTCTCGGTGGAGGCCGGCTTCGGTCTCGGTGAGGCACTGGTCTCCGGCCTGGTGAACCCGGACGTCTTCACGGTGCGCGACGGCGCGGTGGTGGCCAGGACGATCGGCGCGAAGTCCCGGGCGGTGCACGCGGCGCCAGGCGGCGGCACCCGGGAGACCGAGGTCGATCCGGCGCGGCGGGCCCGGCCCGCGCTGACCGGCGACCAGGCGGTACGCCTGGCCGCGCTGGGCCGGCTGATCGAGGCGCGCTTCGGCTGCCCGCAGGACATCGAGTGGGCCCTGACCGGGGACGACATCCACATCCTCCAGAGCCGGCCGATCACCACGCTGTACCCGGTGCCGGCCGCCGCTGACGGGCGGTTCCACGTCTACCTCTCGGTCGGCCACCAGCAGATGATGACCGACGCGATGACGCCGCTGGGCCTGTCGATGTGGCGGCTCACCGCCATGGCGCCGATGCACGAGGCGGGCGGCCGGCTGTTCGTCGACGCCACGCCGCACCTGGCCACCCGGGCAGGCCGTGCCGCGTTCCTGGACATGATCGGCCGGGCCGACCCGCTCACCCGGGACGCGCTGGAGACGATCCTCGCCCGCGACGTCCTGCCGGCCGCGCCGGATCCGGCCCCGGCCGCCCGCCCGGCCGGCGGCCCGCCGCCCCCGATCGACACCGACCCGGCGATCGTCGCCACGCTGGTCGAGCGCAGCCGGGCGTCCGTCGCCGCCCTGCGCCGCGACATCCGCGGCCGATCCGGAACCGAGCTGTTCGACTTCCTGACCGGCGCGTTCGCCGAACACAAGCGGGTGCTCACCGACCCGCTGAGCGGCCAGGTGATCATGGCGGGAATGCAGGCCGCCTGGTGGCTCGACGACAGGCTGGGGGAGTGGCTCGGCGAGCGCGGCGCGACCGACACGCTCACGCTGTCCGCACCCGGCAACGTCACCGCGGAGATGGGGCTGGCGCTGCTCGACGTGGCCGACGTGATCCGCGCGTACCCCGAGGTGGTGGCGTTCCTGCGGGACGCCGCAGGCGACGACTTCCTGGACGAGCTGCCGAAGCTGCCGGGCGGCGCGCGGGCGCGCGACGCCATCGCCGGCTACCTCGACCGGTACGGCATGCGCTGCGTCGGGGAGATCGACATCAGCCGGCCCCGGTGGAGCGAGCGGCCCGCCACGCTCGTGCCGCTGATCCTGGACAACGTCCGCACCTTCGCCCCGGGCGCCGCCGCGCGCCGCTTCGCCCACGGCCGGGAGCGGGCCGAGGCCAAGGCCCGGGAGGTGCTCGACCGCCTGCGCGCGCTGCCCGACGGCGACCGCAGGGCCGCCGAGGCACAGGCCATGATCGAGCGGGTACGGACGTTCGCCGGCTACCGCGAGTACCCGAAGTACGACATCGTGAGCCGCTACGCCGTCTACAAGCAGGCGCTGACGGCCGAGGCCGGCCGGCTGACCCGAGCCGGCGTGCTCGCCGACCCCGAGGACGTCTTCTACCTGACCTTCGACGAGTTCCGCGCGGTCGCGGCCACCGGCCGGGTGGACGCCGGGCTGATCCGCCGGCGCCGGGAGGAGTTCCGGGCGCACCAGGCGCTCACCCCGCCCCGGGTGCTCACCTCCGAGGGCGAGGCGCTCGACGGCGCGTACCGGCGCGACGACGTGCCGCCGGGCGCCCTGGCCGGGCTGGCGGTCTCGGCCGGCGTCGTCGAGGGGCGGGCGCGGGTCGTGGCGGACCTGGCCGGTGCCGACCTGGAGCCGGGCGACATCCTCGTCACCGCGTACACCGATCCGAGCTGGACGCCGCTGTTCGTGGCCGTCGCCGGCCTGGTGACGGAGGTGGGCGGCCTGATGACGCACGGCGCGGTGATCGCCCGCGAGTACGGCCTGCCCGCGGTGGTCGCGGTGCCGGACGCGACCCGGCTGATCCCCGACGGCGGGCGGATCCGCGTGCACGGCACCGACGGCTACGTCGAGCTGCTGTCCTGACCGGCGCGGCATGCTCGATGATGGAGGTCCGGCGAGCGGGGAGGCGCGATGCGGATCGGGGAGCTGTCGGCGCGTACCGGGGTCAGCGCCCGGTCCATCCGGTACTACGAGCAGCAGGGCCTGCTCGCCGCCCTGCGGACGCCGAGCGGGCAGCGGGTCTTCGCCGAGCCGGCGGTGGAGCGGGTCCGGCTCATCCAGCGGCTGTTCGACGCCGGCCTCAGCAGTCGCCGGATGGCCGAGCTGCTGCCCTGCGTGACCGATCCGGAGATCCGCACCTCGTGGCTCACCGACCGGCTGCGCGAGGAGCGGGCACGGATGACAGCGGAGATGGCGCGGCTCGCGCACGCCGTCGCGGTGCTCGACGACGTGGTGGCCGACATGACGGTGACCGGGGACACCCGGGAACCGGCCGCCTGAACGCTTGCCCTTGACACCGGTGTCAACTCCTAGCGTCGGGTCATGAACGCGACACTGGACACCGCATCGCCGCTGGCGCCGCTGCTGGAGCCGGTCACCGTCGCCGGACTGCCGTTGGCGTCCCGCTTCGTGATGGCGCCGATGACCCGTAACCGCGCGCCGGGTGGCGTGCCGACAGCGCACATGGCCGACTACTACGGGCGCCGAGCCGCGGCGGGCATCGGCCTGATCGTCACCGAGGGCGTGCTCGTCGACCATCCCAGCGCCGGCCACGAGGACACCGTGCCCCGGATGACCGCCGGCGCGGCCGAGGCCGGCTGGCGGGGCGTGGTCGAGGCGGTGCACGCCGCCGGCGGCCGGATCGCCGCGCAACTGTGGCATCTGGGCAGCCTCCGCGAACCGGTGGACGGCCGTCCGGCCTGGACCCCCTCGGGAGTACGCGAGCCGGGCCGCCCGGTGCCGCACGCGATGACCGTCGCCGACGCGGACGCCCTGCTGGCGGCGTACGCGGACGCGGCGGAGGTGGCGGTCCGGGCCGGGTTCGACGCGATCGAGATCCACGCCGCGCACGGTTACCTGCTGGACGAGTTCCTCTGGCCGTACACGAACCGCCGGACCGACACGTTCGGTGGCTCACCGGCCCGGCGGGCGGCGTTCCCGGCGGCGGTGGTGCGTGCGGTACGCGCGCGGGTCCCGGCGGGCCGACCGGTGATCGTGCGGTTCTCCCAGTTCAAGGAGCGTGCGTTCGACGCGCGGATCGCCGAGACCCCGGCCGAGCTGGCGCGGATCCTCACCGCGTTCGCCGAGGCCGGCGCGGACGTCCTGCACGCCTCGCAACGGCGCTTCTGGCAACCGGCGTTCGCCGGCTCGGCGCTGAACCTGGCCGGCTGGGCCAAGCGCCTCACCGGCCTGCCGGCGATCACCGTCGGCTCGGTGGGGCTGCGGCGGGACTTCCTGCGCCCGGCCGGACCGGAGTCGGTGGCGGGGCTGGCCGCGCGGCTGGCGGACGGGGAGTTCGACCTGGTCGCGCTCGGCCGCGCGCTGCTGGGCAACCCGGCCTGGGTGAGGTACGCGGCCGCCGGGCGGTTGGACGAGATCGCCGACTACCGCAAGGCGCACGAGGACGTCTATCCCTAGGGCAGGGGTTGACGCTGGGGGATGTTATCGCTCACAGTCGATGGCAGGGCATGAGCACCGCAAGGCTCACCGGGCGAGCCGCGCTGGTCGTACCCCGACACCGCCACCGGACGCGGGGTCGGGACGTCGCACCACCACCATCGCGTAACCCCCGGAAGAGGAATCCGCATGAGACGAAAGAGAGCCTTGCTGACCACCGGCATCCTGGCCGGCGCGCTCGCCGCCGGGATGGCGGTGGCCCTGGCGCCGTCCGCGAGCGCCGGCACGACGCTGCGCGCGGCGGCGGCCGAGAAGGGCCGCTACTTCGGTGCCGCGGTCGCCACCGGCAAGCTGTCCGACAACACGTACACCACGGTGCTGAACCGCGAGTTCAACTCCGTGGTGGCCGAGAACGAGATGAAGTGGGACGCCACCGAGCCCCAGCAGGGGCGGTTCTCCTACACCGGCGGTGACCGGCTGGTCAGCCACGCCAGGGCCAACGGGATGAGCGTGCGCGGGCACGCCCTGCTCTGGCACCAGCAGCAGCCGAGCTGGGCGCAGGGCCTGTCCGGCACCGCGCTGCGCAACGCGGCGATCAACCACGTCACCCAGGTGGCGACCCACTTCCGGGGCCAGATCTACGCCTGGGACGTGGTGAACGAGGCGTTCGCCGACGGCGGCAGCGGCGGTCGCCGTGACTCGAACCTCCAGCGCACCGGCAACGACTGGATCGAGGCGGCGTTCCGGGCGGCCCGCGCGGCCGACCCGGGCGCGAAGCTCTGCTACAACGACTACAACACCGACGGCATCAACGCGAAGTCGACGGGCATCTACAACATGGTCCGCGACTTCAAGTCGCGCGGCGTGCCGATCGACTGCGTCGGCTTCCAGTCGCACCTGGGCACCACGATCCCCGGCGACTACCAGGCCAACCTCCAGCGCTTCGCCGACCTGGGCGTCGAGGTGCAGATCACCGAGCTGGACGTGATGACCGGCGGTAACCAGGCGAACATCTACGCCGCCGTCACCCGCGCCTGCCTGGCGGTGTCGCGCTGCGCCGGCATCACCGTGTGGGGCGTGCGGGACTGCGACTCGTGGCGCGGCTCGGACAACGCGCTGCTGTTCGACTGCGGGGGCAACAAGAAGGCGGCGTACAACGCGGTGCTCGACGCGCTGAACTCCGGCACCAACAACCCGCCGCCGACCACCACCCCGCCGCCGAACAACCCGACCACCCCGCCACCGAACAACCCGACCACGCCGCCGCCGGGTCAGGGCGGATGTTCGGCGTCGGTGACGCTGAACTCGTGGACCGGCGGGTTCGTGGCGACGGTGAGGGTGACGGCGGGCTCGTCGGGCACCCGGGGCTGGACCGTCAGCATGACGCTGCCGGGCGGCGCGAGCATCACGAACACCTGGAGCGCGACGGCCAGCGGGAACAGCGGCACGGTGCGGTTCACGAACGTGGACTACAACGGCCAGCTCGGCGCCGGTCAGAGCACCGAGTTCGGTTTCCAGGGCAACGGCAGCGGATCGGGCATGACGCCCACCTGCTCCGCCAGCTGAACCGGGTGACCGCGGGGGCGGCGTGCCGTCGCCCCCGCGGTACTCCACCCCGTGTCCCGTCCGACCTGGACCGTCGTCTCTGTTACGAGAAAGAGACATGCGCATTTCGCGCGATTGGTTGACGGGGCAACTTGTGAGCGTTAACACTCCCCGTGAGGGTTACCTGTGTCACAGGGACCGCCACGACAGGGAGGACGCTCGTGCGCAGACGACTTCTGGCCGCACTCAGCGGTGCCGCGCTCGTGATCAGCCTGACCGCCTGCAGCGGTGAGGGCGCGGGAGGCGGCGGAGACACCAGCTCGGCCAAGCCCGGCGACCTGACGATCGGCGTCTCGATGCCGACCCAGACCTCGGAACGCTGGATCGCCGACGGCAACTCGGTGAAGGAGAAGCTGCAGGCGAAGGGCTACAAGGTCGACCTCCAGTACGCCGGGGACGACATCCCCACCCAGTCGCAGCAGATCGACCAGATGATCACCAAGGGCGCGGACGTGCTGGTCATCGCCCCGATCGACGGCACCGCCCTCAGCGGCCAGCTCCAGGCCGCCGCGGCGGCGAAGATCCCGGTCATCTCCTACGACCGGCTCATCCGCAACAGCCCCAACGTCAGCTTCTACGTCAGCTTCGACAACTACAAGGTCGGGGTGGCGCAGGCCAACGCGCTCCTGGTCGGGCTCGGCCTGCTCACCAAGGACGGCGCCAAGGGCACCGCGACCGGCCCGTTCAACGTGGAGCTGTTCGCCGGCTCGCTCGACGACAACAACGCCGGCTTCTTCTTCAACGGCGCGATGGACACGCTCAAGCCGTACTTCGACGCCGGGACGCTGAAGGTCAAGTCGGGGCAGACCAAGATCGAACAGGCCGCCATCCTGCGCTGGCAGCAGGAGACCGCGCAGAAGCGGATGGAGGACCTGCTCACCTCCAGCTACAACGACGGCAGCAAGGTCGACGGCGTGCTGTCGCCGTTCGACGGCCTGTCCCGCGGCATCATCACCGCGCTGCAGAACGCCGGATACCGCGGCGGCGCGAAGAAGATGCCGGTGGTGACCGGCCAGGACGCCGAGGTCGCCTCGGTCAAGCTCATCAACGACGGCGTGCAGAGCTCCACCGTGTTCAAGGACACCCGCCTGCTGGCCGAGCAGGCGGTCATCGCCGCCGAGGCGTTCCTGCGCAAGGAGGAGCCGAAGGCCAACGAGACCAAGGCGTACAACAACGGCGTCAAGGTCGTGCCCGCCTTCCTGCTGCCGGTGCAGACCGTCTACAAGGAGGACATCAAGTCCGTCCTCATCGACTCGGGCTACCTGACCGAGGCGGAGGTGGCCGCCGGCCGGGCCGGCTGACCCGCGGCGACGGGCCCGGCGGCCACCGCGCCCCGGGCCCGCCCGCTCCGGACACCACGACCACGAGCAGGACGGATACCCATGAGCGATCACATCCTCGAGATGCGTGGCATCACGAAGACCTTCCCCGGGGTGACCGCGCTCCAGGACGTCTCGCTCGCCGTACGGCGCGGCGAGATCCACGCGATCTGCGGTGAGAACGGCGCCGGCAAGTCCACCCTGATGAAGGTGCTGTCCGGCGTCCATCCGGCGGGCAGCTACGACGGTCAGATCGTCTTCGACGGCGAGCCGGTCGGGTTCCGGGGGATCCAGGACAGCGAGGCCCGCGGCATCGTGATCATCCACCAGGAACTGGCCCTGGTGCCCTACCTGTCGATCGCCGAGAACATCTTCCTCGGCAACGAGCGCCGTGGCCGCAGCGGGCTCATCGACTGGCACCGGACGAACGCGGAGGCCGCGGCGTTGCTGCGGTCGGTCGGGCTGCACGAGAACCCGGTCACCCCGGTCATCCAGCTCGGTGTCGGCAAGCAGCAACTCGTGGAGATCGCCAAGGCGTTGTCCAAGCGGGTCCGGCTGCTGATCCTCGACGAGCCGACCGCGGCGCTCAACGACGTCGACTCGGCGCACCTGCTGGACCTGCTGCGCCGGCTGCGCGACCAGGGCATCACCTGCATCATGATCTCGCACAAGCTCGGCGAGATCACCGCCGTCGCCGACTCGACGACTGTGATCCGCGACGGCCGTACCGTCGAGACGCTGGACATGTCCGACGGCGCCGTCACCCAGGACCGGATCATCCGCGGCATGGTCGGTCGCGACCTGGCCGCCTTCTACCCGACCCGCAGCGTGACGCCCGGCGAGGAGGTGCTGCGGATCGAGGACTGGTCGGTGCGCCACCCGACCCAGGACCGCCTGGTCGTCGACCGGGCCTCGCTGCGCGTGCGGGCCGGCGAGGTGGTCGGCATCGCCGGCCTGATGGGCGCCGGGCGCACCGAGCTGGCGATGAGCGTGTTCGGCCGGTCGTACGGCCGGGACATCCGCGGCCGGCTGTTCGTCAAGGGCCACGAGGTGCGGGCGCGCACGGTGGCCGAGGCCATCGCCAACGGCATCGCGTACGCCACCGAGGACCGCAAGCACTACGGCCTCAACCTGATCGACGACGTGCGGGGCAACGTCTCCGCCGCCGCGCTCGACAAGCTGGCCCACCGTGGCTGGATCGACGGCAACCGGGAGATCCAGGTCGCCGAGCGGGGGCGGCGCGACATGAACATCAAGGCGCCGACGGTGATGTCGGTGGTGGGCAAGCTCTCCGGCGGCAACCAGCAGAAGGTCGTGCTGGCGAAGTGGCTGTTCACCGACCCGGACGTGCTGATCCTCGACGAGCCGACCCGGGGCATCGACGTGGGTGCCAAGTTCGAGATCTACACGATCGTCAACCGGCTGGTGGCCGACGGCAAGGCCGTCGTGCTCATCTCCTCCGAACTGCCCGAGCTGCTCGGCATGTGCGACCGCATCTACACCCTGGCGGCCGGACAGATCACCGGGGAGATGCCGGTGGCCGACGCCACCCAGGAGAACCTGATGGAACTCATGACCAAGGACAGGGATCTCGTCCGATGACCAGCACGAAGCCTCCCCCCGCCACGAAGATCGCCACCCCGGACACCGGCGCGGCGGCGACCCTGCACACCGGCACCAGTGACCCGCGCACGCTGATCCTGGGCAACCTGCGGCAGAGCGGCATCTACATCGCCCTGGTGGTGATCGTGGCGCTGTTCGCGGTCCTCACCGACGGCGTCTCGCTGAGCCCCGGCAACCTGACGAACATCGTCCTGCAGTACTCCTACATCCTGGTGCTCGCGATCGGCATGGTCATCGTGATCATCGGCGGGCACATCGACCTGTCGGTGGGATCGGTGGTGGCGCTCACCGGAGCGGTCTCGGCGGTGCTCGTCATCCGCGAGGGCCTGCCCTGGTGGGTAGGCGTCCTGGCCGCGCTCGCGGTGGGTGTCGCGGTCGGCGCGTGGCACGGCCTCTGGGTCGCGTACGCCGGCATCCCGGCGTTCATCGTCACCCTGGCCGGCATGCTCCTGTTCCGTGGCCTGACGCTGCGCGTGCTGGACAACATCTCGTTGTCGCCGTTCCCCGAGGAGTACCAGCGGGTGGCCGCAGGGTTCCTCAACGGACTGCTGGGCGGCCAGGGCTACGACGCGTTCACGCTGTTCATCGGCGCGTTCGCGGTGGTCGGGTACGCCGCGAGCGTGTTCCGCACCCGGGTCGCCCGGGTGCGCCACGAGCAGCCGGTGGAGTCGTTCCCGCTGTTCGTCCTGCGGGTCGTGGTGGTCGGCGCCGTGGTCATGTGGTTCGCCTGGCAGCTCGCCCACGCCCGGGGCCTGCCGATCGTGCTGATCGTGCTCGCCGTGCTCGTGCTCGTCTACGGCCTGCTCACCCGCCGGACGGTGTTCGGCCGCCGGGTGTACGCGATCGGCGGCAACCTGCCGGCGGCGATGCTGTCCGGCGTACGGGTGAAGCGGGTCAACTTCTGGATCTTCGTCAACATGGGCTTCCTGTCCGGGGTGGCGGGCGTGATCTACTCGTCCCGCTCCAACGGGGCCCAGCCGGCGGCGGGGAACATGTTCGAGCTGGACGCGATCGCCGCGGCGTTCATCGGCGGCGCGGCGGTCACCGGTGGCGTCGGCACCGTGGTCGGCGCCATGGTGGGTGGCCTGATCATGGCGGTGATGAGCAACGGGATGCAGCTCATGAGCATCGACCAGTCGGTCCAGTCGGTGGTGAAGGGCCTGGTGCTGCTCGTCGCGGTGGCGTTCGACATCTGGAACAAGCGCCGGGCCGCCGGCGCCCGGTGACGGCCGGCCGGACGCTCGCCCCTTCGTCCGGCCGGCCGCCGTTCACCGGCGGTAGCCGCTCACGCCCGGCTCCACCGCTGGTTGGTGTTGCCGTGGCAGGTCCAGAGGATGACCCGGGTGCCGTTCGCGGTGCCCGCGTTGTCGACGTCCAGGCACAGCGACGGGAAGCGCACGTTGCT
Organism: Micromonospora sp. NPDC049151; assembly: GCF_040648395.1. Lineage (NCBI taxonomy): Bacteria > Bacillati > Actinomycetota > Actinomycetes > Micromonosporales > Micromonosporaceae > Micromonospora > Micromonospora sp. NPDC049151. Next base: position 121,642 of record NZ_JBEZDP010000002.1, on the reverse strand, counting down.
CACCGTGCCGTTGCCGTTGAACGTCCACTGCTGGTTGGTGCCGCCGTTGCAGTCCCAGATCTGCACCCGGGTGCCGGCCGTCGCGCTGGTCGGCACGTCCAGGCACTTGCCGAGCACCTGCAACGCCTGCCCGTTGGCGGTGAACTGCTGGTTGGCGTTGGTGTGGCAGTCCCAGATCAGCGTTCCGGTCCCGTTGGCGGTGCCGGCGTTGTCGACGTCGAGGCACCGGCCGGACGACTCGCTGCGCAGCCGGAACGTGGTCGGGACCGGAGGCGGGGTGGTGGTGCCGCCCCCGCTGACCCGGTAGACCACCGTGCCGTGCGCGGGCACGCTCGCCGAGATCGTCCCGGTGCTGGTGGACGTGGCGTCGGTCCACGCGTCGCGCAACGTGAACGAGCTGCCGCTCTTGCCCACCGCCGCCGCCGTGGTGGAGACGGTGGTGGTCGAGCCGCCCTGGTTGAACAGGGCCACCGCGACGTCGCCGTTTGCGAGCGGCTTGGCCAGCACCCGGCGGGTGCCGTCGAAGGAGACCTGGACCGCCTGGCGGCCGAGCGTGTCCTGGTTGATCGCGACCAGGTTCGCGTTGCGCAGGATGGCGAGGGTGGCCGCGTTCGCCGAACGTACGTCGTTGCCCATCATCAGCGGCGAGGCCAGGATCGACCAGAGCGCGAAGTGGCTGCGCATCTCGGTGTCGTTCATCCCGCCCCGGCCGACTTCGAGCATGTCCGGGTCGTTGAACCCGCCGGGGCCGGCGTACCCGGCCAGGGGCACCGTGACGTCGACGATGTTCTGGATGCCCATCGGGTAGCCGTTTGTCTGGCCGGTGTTCCACGCGTTCGTGATGTCCTCGGTGGTCCGCCACAGGTTCGCCACGTCGCTCCAGTTGCGCTGCGGCCCGGTCTTGGCGTGGTAGCTGTTGGGGTTGATGCTGTAGACGATCGGCCGGCCGGTGGCGGCCAGCGCGTCGCGCATGATCCCGAACCGCGCCACCTGGTCGTTTATGGTGCCGGTGGAGGAGCACCAGTCGTACTTCAGGTAGTCCACGCCCCACGCGGCGAACTGGCGGGCGTCCTGGTACTCGTGGTTGAGGCTGCCGGTGGCGCCGGGGAACGCGCCGCCGACCTGGGCGCAGGTCTTGTCCAGCGGCACCTGGTAGATGCCGAACAGCAGGCCGCGGGCGTGCAGGTAGTCACCGAGCGACCTCATCCCGCTGGGGAACCGCTGCGGGTGCGCCTGGAGGTTGCCCTGCGCGTCCCGGTTCGGGTCGAACCAGCAGTCGTCCACGACGACGTACTTGTATCCGAGGTCGCGCAGGCCGTTGCTGACGATCGCGTCGGCGGTCTGGCGGATGAGGGTCTCGTTGATGTTGCAGCCGAAGGTGTTCCAGGTGTTCCAGCCCATCGGCGGGGTACGGGCGACGCCGTTGTTCAGCGCCTGGGCGGGACGCGGGGCCATCGCCTGGCCGGTGACTGTGGCGGCGAGCGCCACCGCCGCGACGCCCAGGACGGCGAGCGTCCGTCGGGTCCATCTGCGCACTGATCCTCCTCGGTCGCCGGGCGCCGGCCGTGCCGGCGTCCGGTTGGGAGCGGCCCGCCGAGCGCACGACGTCGCCCGTGGGGCACCGGGCGTACGCGGCACGGCAGTCGAGAGGGGCCGGCCGGTCACCGGCGGGCGCTCGTGGGTGGTGGGTCCGGCGGTCGACGGGGTCGCCGTCCACGTCGCCGCCCGGCTGCGGCGCCGGGGTTTCCCGGACGGCGGCGCCACGAAGCTGGGATGGCGAGAATGTTATCGCTGACATCCAGGCCTGTAAATAGCAGAGGCCCCTGCGGCGACGGCGGCGACCACCGCTCAGGCGGGTGGCGCGGCCGGGAAAAGTGCCGCTGAGCGGCACCGTGAGGGCCCGAACGGCATCCCCCCGGCACTCCGGGCCATGGTGCCGGCTGCGCCCGCTTGGCGATCTCCGAAGGCATCGATTGTTGTCGCTAACATCGCTGTTTTCCAGAGCTGGGGACCGGGCCGGCGGCGCGCCCGTGTGGATCTCCCTGGGCGGTGGCCGCGCCGGTCCGTCCGGGCCGGTCGGGGCGTGTCCGGAAGAGCCGATCCTCGTTACGCACCTGTTGCCCGGACGTGTCTTGACGGATGTATATGTGAGCGCTAACACTATCCCCGTGACACGGCGGAGGTGCAAATGAGCGAAGTGGACACGTCCGACCGGTACGTGATCGGGGTCGATTTCGGCACGCTGTCCGGGCGGGCGCTCGTGGTCCGCGTCCGGGACGGTGCCGAACTCGGCACGGCGGTGCACGAGTACCGGCGCGGGGTCATCGAGACCGCGCTACCCGACGGCGGCCCGGCACTGCCCCCGGACTGGGCCCTGCAGGACCCGGACGACTACCGCGAGGTGCTGCGCAACGCCGTGCCGGCGGCGCTCGCCGAAGCCGGCGTCGACCCGTCCCGGGTGGTGGGCATCGGCACCGACTTCACCGCCTGCACTGTGCTTCCCACGCTCGCCGACGGCACACCGCTGTGCGAGCTCCCGGAGCTGCGCGAACGGCCGCACGCCTGGGTGAAGCTCTGGAAGCACCACGCCGCGCAGCCGCACGCCGACCGGATCAACGCGCTGGCGGCCGAACGCGGCGAGCCGTGGCTCGGCCGCTACGGCGGCAAGATCTCCGCGGAGTGGCAGTTCGCCAAGGGCCTGCAGATCCTGGAGGAGGACCCGGAGGTCTACCGGCGGGCCGAGCGCTTCATCGAGGCCGCCGACTGGATCGTGTGGCAGCTCTGCGACGCCGAGACGCGCAACGTCTGCACCGCCGGCTACAAGGGCATCCGGCAGGACGGCCGGTACCCGTCGCCGGACTACCTGGCCGCCCTCGATCCCGGTTTCACCGACTTCGTGGCCAAGCTGGACGGTCCGCTGCTGCCGCTGGGCGCGCGGGCCGGCACGCTCGGCGCCCGCGCCGCCGCCTGGACCGGTCTGCCCGAGGGCATCGCGGTAGCGGTCGGCAACGTCGACGCGCACGTCACGGCCGCCGCCGCCCAGGCGCTGCGCCCGGGCCGGCTGGTCGCCATCATGGGCACCTCCACCTGTCACGTGCTCAACGGCACCCACCCGGCCGAGGTGCCGGGCATGTGCGGCGTGGTCGACGGCGGCATCAGCACCGGCGCCTGGGGCTTCGAGGCCGGGCAGAGCGGCGTGGGGGACATCTTCGGCTGGTTCGTCCGCCACGCCGCCCCGGCCGGGTTCGACTCGCACGAGCGGCTCACCGAGGCCGCCGCCGCCCAGCCGGTCGGCGCGCACGGCCTGGTGGCGCTGGACTGGTGGAACGGCAACCGGTCCCTGCTGGTCAACCACGACCTCAGCGGCATGGTCGTCGGGCTGACGCTCGCCACCCGGCCGCCGGACGTCTACCGGGCGCTGCTGGAGGCCACCGCGTACGGCACCCGGATGATCGTCGAGGCGTTCGCGCAGGCCGGCGTGCCGGTCGACGACCTGGTGGTGGCCGGCGGGCTCACCTCCAACCGGCTGCTCATGCAGATCTACGCCGACGTCACGAACCGGCCGCTGAGCATCATCGGCTCCGCCCAGGGCCCGGCGCTCGGCTCGGCCGTCCACGCGGCTGTCGCCGCCGGGGCGTACCCGACGATCCACGAGGCGTCCGCCGCGATGGGGCGCATCGACGAGGCCGTCTACCGGCCCGTGCCGGAGAACGTGCGGGCGTACGACGCCCTGTACGCCGAGTACCGCGCGCTGCACGACCACTTCGGTCGCGGCGCGAACGACGTGATGCTCCGCCTGCGGGCGATCCGCAACGCGGCGGCCGACGCCGCCGCGGACCGCGCCCCCGCGACCCTGGAGGTGGTCGGATGAACAGCCAGGTCGACGCGCTGCGCGAGACGGTGGCCCGCCTGCACCGCGAACTGACCCGCTACGACCTGGTGGCCTGGACCGCCGGCAACGTGTCGGCCCGCGTACCCGGTCAGGACCTGATGGTCATCAAGCCCAGCGGGGTCGACTACGACGACCTGACCGCCGAGGCCATGGTGGTCTGCGACCTGGGTGGCACTGTGGTCGACGGCGACGGCGCCCCGTCCAGCGACACCGCCGCGCACGCCTACGTCTACCGCGCGATGCCCGAGGTCGGCGGCGTCGTGCACACCCACAGCGGGTACGCCACCGCCTGGGCGGCCCGCGGCGAGGCGATCCCGTGCTGGCTGACCGCGCAGGCCGACGAGTTCGGCGGGGAGATCCCGATCGGACCGTTCGCGCTGATCGGCGGCGACGACATCGGCAAGGGCATCGTCAGCACGCTGTCCGGGCACCGCTCACCCGCGGTGCTCATGCGCAACCACGGCGTCTTCACCATCGGCCGCGACGCACGGGCGGCGGTCAAGGCGGCCGTGATGTGCGAGGACGTCGCCAGAACCGCCCACCTGGCCCGTGCGCTCGGGCAGCCGGTGCCGATCGCGCCGGCCGACATCGACTCGCTCTACGACCGCTACCAGAACGTGTACGGCCAACGCCCGCCGGCGCACTGAACCCCGGGAGCGCCGCGCACCCCCACCACCACACCCGGGCCGCGCCGGCTTCCCGCCGGTCGCGCGCCCGGAACATCCAACCCCGGAGGAGAATCGATGAGAAGCAGGAGCACGGCACGCAAGGTCGTCGCGGCCTTCGCCGGCGTGCTGCTCGCCGCCAGCATGGCCGCGTGCGGCAACAGCGACACCGGCGACGGTTCCGGCAGCGGCAGCGGCAACGACAAGATCGTCCTGGGCTTCTCCCAGGTGGGCGCCGAGAGTGGCTGGCGCACCGCGAACACCACCTCGATCAAGGAGGCGGCTGCCGAGGCGGGCATCGAGCTGAAGTTCGACGACGCCCAGCAGAAGCAGGAGAACCAGATCAAGGCGATCCGCAACTTCATCCAGCAGAAGGTCGACGTGATCGCCTTCTCGCCGGTGGTGGAGTCCGGCTGGGACACCGTGCTCAAGGAGGCCAAGGACGCCAAGATCCCGGTGATCCTGACCGACCGCGCGGTCGACTCGGCCGACAAGTCGCTCTACAAGACGTTCCTCGGCTCGGACTTCGTCAAGGAGGGCCGCCTCGCCGGCGAGTGGCTGGTGGAGCAGAAGAAGGCGGCGTCCGGCCCGGTCAACATCGTGGAGCTGCAGGGCACCACCGGCTCGGCGCCGGCCAACGACCGGAAGAAGGGCTTCGCCGAGGCCATCGCCGCCAACCCCAACCTCAAGATCGTCGCCTCGCAGTCGGGTGACTTCACCCGCGCCGGCGGCAAGCAGGTGATGGAGCAGTTCCTCAAGGCCAACCCGAAGATCGACGTGCTCTTCGCGCACAACGACGACATGGGCCTGGGCGCGCTCGAGGCGATCACCGCGGCGGGCAAGACGCCCGGCAAGGACATCACCATCATCACCGTCGACGCGGTGAAGGACGGCATGCAGGCCCTCGCGGACGGCAAGTTCAACTTCATCGCCGAGTGCAGCCCGCTGCTCGGCCCGCAGCTGATGGACCTGGCCAAGAAGGTCAAGGCCGGCGAGGAGGTCCCCGCCCGGATCGAGACCGAGGAGACCACCTTCACCCAGGAGCAGGCCAAGGAGGCACTGCCCAACCGCAAGTACTGACCCACCCCGGGGGTCGCCGTCGCGAGACGGCGGCCCCCGTGCCACCACGTCTAGAAGAGGTCCGATGGGATGACGGGTAACCGTCCGGTCCTGACCATGACCGGCATCAGCAAGACCTTCCCCGGGGTCCGCGCGCTGCACGACGTCGACTTCCGGCTGTTCCCGGGCGAGGTCCACGCCCTGATGGGTGAGAACGGCGCCGGCAAGTCCACCCTGATCAAGGTGCTGACAGGCGTCTACGGGACCGATGCGGGCGTCATCACCCTCGACGGCGAGCAGGTCTCGTTCAGCGGGCCGATGCAGGCCGCCGCGGCCGGCGTCAGCACCGTCTACCAGGAGGTCAACCTCTGCACCAACCTGTCGGTGGCGGAGAACGTCTTCATCGGCCGCGAGCCGCGCCGGCTCGGCGCGGTGCGCTGGGGCGAGATGCGCCGGCGGGCGCGCGACCTGCTGGTCCGGCTCGACCTCGACCTCGACGTCGCCGCGCCGCTCGGCACGTACTCGCTCGCGGTGCAGCAGATGGTCGCCATCGCCCGGGCGATCGACGTGCGGGCGCGGGTGCTGATCCTGGACGAGCCGACGTCCAGCCTGGACGCCGGCGAGGTCGCGCAGCTGTTCCGGATCATGCGCCAGCTGCGCGACGAGGGGATCGCGATCCTGTTCGTCACCCACTTCCTCGACCAGGTCTACGGCATCGCCGACCGGATCACGGTGCTGCGCAACGGCCAGCTCGTGGGGGAGTACCGCACCGAGGAGCTGCCGCAGTTCAGCCTGGTCGAGAAGATGATCGGGCAGGAGCTGGACGTGCTGGAGCGGCTGGACGAGCAGCAGAAGCGCGCCACTGTCGTACCGGACGGCAAGGCGCCGCTGGTGGACGCCGCCGGCGTCGGCCGGCGCGGCGCGGTCGCCCCGTTCAGCCTGCGCATCCACGCCGGTGAGGTGGTCGGCCTGGCCGGCCTGCTCGGCTCCGGCCGGACCGAGGTGGCGCGGCTGATCTTCGGCGCGGACCGGGCCGACCACGGCCAGGTCCGGCTCGACCGCGGCCGGGCGCCGGTGCGCAACCCGATCCAGGCCATCGAGCATGGCGTCGGGTTCTGCTCCGAAAACCGCCGGGCCGAGGGCATCGTCCCGGAGCTGTCGGTCCGGGAGAACATGATCCTGGCGATGCAGGCCGCGCGCGGCTGGCTGCGCCCGATCCCGCGCCGCAGGCAGGACGAGCTGGTCCGCAGGTACATGGAGGCGCTCAGCATCCGTCCGGCCAACCCGGAACTGCCGGTGCGCAACCTCTCCGGTGGCAACCAGCAGAAGGTGTTGCTGGCCCGCTGGCTGATCACCGAACCGCGCCTGCTCATCCTGGACGAACCGACCCGCGGTATCGACGTCGGCGCCAAGGCCGAGATCCAGAAGCTGGTCGTGCAGCTCTCCGACGGCGGCATGGCGGTGCTGTTCATCTCCGCCGAGCTGGAGGAGGTGCTGCGCCTGAGCCACCGGGTCGCGGTCATGCGCGACCGCGAGATGGTCGCCCAGCTCGACAACGACGACACGCTCGACGCCGACCGCGTCATGCGCACCATCGCCAGTGGAACGCCCCGGGAGGAGGTGACCCGATGACCGCCGTCGCCGACCGCCTCCGCCCGCTGACCGGCCACCGCCTGTTCTGGCCGGCGCTCGTGCTCGTGGTCATGATCGCCGCGAACACCGTCTACCGTCCCGGCTTCCTCGCCGTCGAGGTCAAGAACGGCCACCTGTACGGCACACCGATCGACATCCTCCGGCTGAGCGCGCCGCTGATCCTGGTCGCGCTCGGGATGACGCTGGTCATCGCCACGGGTGGCATCGACCTGTCGGTCGGCTCGCTCTGCGCGATCAGCGGCGCCATCGCCTGCCTGCACATCAGCGGGGCGGCCGACCAGAGCAGCCCGGCCACGGTGGCCACCGCGCTGGCGCTGGCCTTCGGCGCCGCGCTCGTGCTCGGCGCGTGGAACGGCGTGCTGGTCGCGGTCATCGGCATCCAGCCGATCATCGCCACGCTGATCCTCATGGTGGCCGGGCGGGGCATCGCCCAGCTCGTCACCGAGGGGCAGATCATCACGATCAACTCCGGTCCGTACCGGGCGATCGGGCTCGGGCACTTCCTGACGCTGCCGCTGGCCATCCTGATCGCGCTCGCCGCCGCGCTGCTCGTGGCCGCGTTCACCCGCCGCACCGCGCTCGGGCTGATCGTCGAGTCGGTCGGCGGCAACGCCGAGGCCAGCCGGCTCGCCGGCATCCGGTCGCGGCGCATCATCTTCCTCGTCTACGTGATCAGCGCCGCCTGTGCCGCGCTCGCCGGTTTCATGGTCACCGCCAACGTCTCCAGCGCCGACGGCAACGCCGCCGGCCTGTGGATCGAACTCGACGCGATCCTGGCCGTCGTCATCGGCGGCACATCGCTGGCCGGCGGCCGGTTCTCCCTCGGCGGCACCGTCCTCGGCGCGCTGATCATCCAGACCCTCACCACCACCGTGTACGCGATGAACATCTCGCCGCAGACGTCACTGCTGTTCAAGGCAGTCGTCGTGATCGCCGTCTGCCTCGTGCAGGCCCCGGCGTTCCGCGCCCGGTTCCGCCGTCGCAGGCGCGGGGCCGAACCCGGCCCGGCGGCGCCGCAGCGGGAGAAGGAGCAGGTGCCGGCATGAGCAGCACGTCGTTGACCTCCGGCCGGTCCTGGCGGCCCAGCCTGCCCCGGCGGCACGTGCCGGTGCTGGCCACGCTCGCGCTGCTGCTGGTCATGTACGGCATCGGGGTGTCCCAGTACCGCGCCTTCTCCAACGTCCAGGTCGTCTTCAACGTCTTCATCGACAACGGCTTCCTGCTCGTCGTCGCGGTCGGCATGACGTTCGTGATCCTCACCGGCGGCATCGACCTGTCCGTCGGCTCGGTGGTCGCGATGACCGCGATGGTGTCGGCCGCGCTGCTGCGCGACGGCCTGCCCGCCGCCCTGGTGCTGGTGATCGCGCTGCTGATCGGCCCGACGCTCGGTTTCCTGATGGGCTGTGCGATCCATTTCTTCGAGATCCAGCCGTTCATCGTGACACTCGCCGGGATGTTCTTCGCCCGGGGCATGTGCACGTTCATCAGTGACGCCTCCATCTCCATCACCGACGGCTTCTGGACCTCGATGTCGCAGCAGCGCATCGGTGATCCGGCCGGCAACTTCGTGTCGATAAGCGTGCTGATCGCGTTCGCGGTGGTGCTGATCGCGGCGTACGTGCTGGCGTACACCCGGTTCGGCCGCAACGTGTACGCGGTCGGCGGCAACGCGCAGTCGGCGCTGCTGATGGGCCTGCCGGTGGCGCGGACCAGGATCGCCGTCTACACGATCAGCGGGCTCTGCTCGGCCATCGGCGGCATCCTGCTGTCGTTCTACACGCTCTCCGGCGCGCCGCTGATCGCGGTCGGGATGGAGCTGGACGTGATCGCCGCGGTCGTGATCGGCGGCACCGTGCTCACCGGCGGTTCCGGGTACGTCTTCGGCACCGTGCTCGGTGTGCTGGTGCTCGGCGTGATCCAGACCCTGATCACGTTCGACGGCAGCCTCAACTCCTGGTGGACCAAGATCGTGATCGGCGGCCTGCTCTTCGCGTTCATCCTCCTCCAGCGCCTCATCGGCATCCGGTTCAAGTGACGGTTCCTAGCGCGGAAGGCAACAACATGGCAACTCACCCCCAGCCCGAGGTCTGGTTCCTCACCGGCAGCCAGGGCCTCTACGGCGAGGACACCCTGCGGCAGGTCGCCGAGCAGTCCCGGCAGATCGCCGCGCGCCTGGACGAGTCGCCGGACATTCCCGTACGCGTGGTCTGGAAGCCGGTCCTCACCTCCAGCGCGGACATCCTGGCGGTGTGCCGGGACGCCGCCGTGCGGGGCGCGGTCGGGGTGATCGCCTGGATGCACACGTTCTCCCCGGCCAAGATGTGGATCTCCGGGCTGGACGCGCTGCGGACGCCGCTGCTGCACCTGCACACGCAGGCGAACGTGGCGCTGCCGTGGGACGAGATCGACATGGACTTCATGAACCTCAACCAGGCCGCGCACGGCGACCGGGAGTTCGGGTTCGTCCAGACCCGGCTCGGGGTGGCCCGCAAGACCGTCGCCGGCCACGTCACCGACCCCCGGGTCGTCGGCCGGGTCGCGGCCTGGGCCCGGGCCGCCGTCGGCTGGTCGGCGGTGCGGACGCTGCGGCTGGCGCGCTTCGGCGACAACATGCGCGACGTCGCGGTCACCGAGGGGGACAAGGTCGAGGCGGAGCTGCGCTTCGGCGTCTCGGTGAACACCTACGGCGTGAACGACCTCGTCGCGGCCGTCGACCAGGTGGCGGACGCGCAGGTGGACGACCTGGTCAAGGAGTACGACGACACCTTCCGGGTCGCCGCCGAGCTGCGGCCCGGCGGGGACCGGCACGACTCGCTGCGGTACGCGGCGCGGCAGGAGCTGGGCCTGCGCGCGTTCCTGGAGGCCGGCGGGTTCCGGGCGTTCACCACGAACTTCGAGGACCTCGGCGGGCTGCGCCAGCTCCCCGGGATCGCGGTGCAGCGCCTGATGGCCGACGGCTACGGCTTCGGCGGCGAGGGGGACTGGAAGACCTCCGTGCTCGTGCACACGCTCAAGGCGATGGCCGTCGGCGTGCCGGGCGGCACGTCGTTCATGGAGGACTACACCTACGATCTGACGTTCGGCCAGGAGCTGATCCTCGGCGCGCACATGCTGGAGGTGTGCCCGAGCATCGCCGCCGACGTGCCGAGCGCGGAGGTGCACCCGCTGAGCATCGGCGGGCGGGAGGACCCGGTACGCCTGGTCTTCGACGCGGCGTCCGGCCCGGCCGTCGTGCTGGGCATGGCGGACATGGGGGAGCGGTTCCGGCTGATCGCCAACGCGGTGGACGTGGTGCCGCCGCCGCAGCCGCTGCGCCGGCTGCCGGTGGCGCGCGCGGTCTGGCGCCCGCAGCCCGACCTGGCCGGCTCGGCGGAGGCGTGGATCACCGCCGGCGCCCCGCACCACACGGTGCTGTCCCAGGCCGTCGGCATGGAGGAACTGCGCGACCTGGCCAACATGGCCCGGACCGAGCTGGTGGTCATCGACGCCGAGACGCGCCCGCACCGCTTCGCCGACGAGCTGCGCTGGAATCAGGCGTACTACCGACTCGCCCGGGGCTTCTGAGCCCTCTCGGGCCGCCCGCCGGCGGCCCGCGCGGCGGGCTCCCTGTTACGGCTTGACGAACGGCATGTTATCGCTCACAGTCGATGGATAGGGTCACCGGCACCGCTCGCGGGCCGTTCCGGGCGCGATCTGCGCCGCAGTCGCCAGGGATCCGACTCCGCCTGGGTAGGCGTCGCTGTTAGCGATAACGCTGCCGTGGTCGGCGCGTGCCGCCGTGCCCGGGCTCCGGTCGACGAAGGAGGATCGTGGTGACGGCTCGACTGTCCCGTGGACGTGGACGCCTGTCCCGGCTGCTGGCCGGGGTGGTGGCGCTGCTGGTGGGGGGTGTGGTGGTGGGTGCCGTGCCCGCGCCGGTATCGGCGGCCACAGTGGACACCAGCGCGTACTACGTGCTGGTGAACCGCAACAGCGGCAAGGCGCTGGACCTGTACAACCAGGCGACGAACGACGGGGCGCGGATCACCCAGTGGACGCGCAACGACGGCGCCTGGCAGCAGTGGCAGTTCGTGGACTCCGGCGGTGGCTACTACCGGCTGCGCTCCCGGCACTCCGGCAAGGTGCTGGACGTGAGCGGCGCGTCCACCGCCAACGGCGCCGCGGTGGTCCAGTGGACCGACCACGGCGGCAACAACCAGCAGTTCCGGCTGGCCGACTCCGACAGCGGGTACGTCCGGCTGATCAACCGGAACTCGAACAAGGTGATGGAGGTGCAGAACGCCTCCACCGCCGACGGCGGCAACATCGTGCAGTACGACGACTGGAACGGCGCGAACCAGCAGTGGCAGCTCGTCCGCGTCGGCGACAGCCCCGGCAACCCGGGCAACCCGGGCGGCAACTTCACCAACCCGGCCGTCTGGCAGGACTTCGCCGACGTCGACATCATCCGGGTCGGCGACGTCTACTACATGTCCGCCTCGACCATGCACTACTCGCCGGGGGCGCCGGTGCTGCGCTCCTGGGACCTCGTGAACTGGGAGTTCGCCGGGCACTCGGTGCCGCGGCTGGAGTTCGGCACCAAGTACGACCTGAGCGGCAGCGAGCAGGCGTACGTGGACGGCATCTGGGCGTCGACGCTCAACTACCGGCCGAGCAACCGCACGTTCTACTGGGCCGGGTGCATCGACTTCGCGCAGACCCACATCTACACCGCCACCGCCGTGGACGGCGCGTGGAACCGGCTGACCACCATTCCCAACTGCTACTACGACGCCGGCATGCTGATCGACGACAACGACACCATGTACGTCGCGTACGGCAACGGCACGATCAGCGTGGCCCAGCTCTCCGCCGACGGACGCAGCCAGGTCCGGGCCCAGCAGGTCTACCAGACGCCGTCGAGCATCGGCACGCTGGAGGGCGCGCGCTTCTACAAGCGCAACGGCGCGTACTACATCTGGCTGACCCGGCCGGCCAACGGCCAGTACGTGCTGAAGTCCACGAACGGCCCGTTCGGCCCGTACGAGCAGCGGCAGGTGCTGCTGAACCTGCCCGGCCCGATCTCCGGCGGTGGCGTGCCGCACCAGGGCGGCCTGGTGCAGACGCAGACCGGCGCCTGGTACTACATGGCGTTCACCGACGCGTACCCCGGCGGCCGGATGCCGACGCTGGCGCCGATCACCTGGACCGCCGACGGCTGGCCGCAGGTGCAGACCGTCAACGGGGCCTGGGGCGCGAGCTACCCCAACCCGCTGCCGACCCGTCCGGTCAAGCCGCTCACCGGCACCGACACGTTCTCCGGCACCACGCTCGGCCCGCAGTACGAGTGGAACCACAACCCGGACAACAGCAGGTGGTCGGTGAACAACGGCCTGCGGCTGCAGACCGCCACCGTCACGAACGACCTGTACCGGGCCCGCAACACGCTCACCCACCGCATCCAGGGTCCGACCTCGACCGGCACGATCGAGCTGGACTACTCGACCATGCGCGACGGTGACCGGGCCGGCCTGGCGATGCTGCGGGACAGCTCGGCCTGGATCGGCGTACGGCGGGACAACGGCGCGACCCGGGTGGTGATGACGAACGGCCTGACCATGGGCTCGAACTGGAACACCACGAGCACCGGCACGGAGATCGCCAGTGCGGCGGTGTCCGGGGGGCGGATCTGGTTGCGGGCGAACGCCGACATCCGGCCGGGTTCGGGCCGGCAGGCGCGGTTCTCCTACAGCACCGACGGGGTGAACTTCGTACCGCTCGGCAACGCGCTGACGCTCAACAACGCGTGGCAGTTCTTCATGGGCTACCGGTTCGGCTTCTTCAACTACGCCACCCAGTCGCTGGGCGGCGCGGTGACGGTGCGGCAGTTCTCGCTGACAACACCGTGACAACGGTCACCATTCACGAGCGTTGACACAACTGCAAAGGCCCGGGGTGCGGCTGCGGCAATCGCCGGAAAAGCCGCACCCCGGGCCCAATTGCACCGCCTCCGAGCTGCCTGTTCGTGCCGCTGCGCAGCGGAAGGGAATGAGCCGTCGATCGATTCCGCGATAGCACCGCGCCACGCTGGGAACGGTCGATCGACGGTGCCGATACCGATGGGACCGCTGGCGTAGACTGTCGCCACCCGGGCCGGTCCGGTCGAGATCGACCGGGTGTGGCCGCGGGCAGTGGCGAAAGTGAGGTGGCCGTGCGCGGTCCTGCGATGACGGACGTGGCCCGCCTCGCCGGGGTTTCGCACCAGACGGTCTCCCGGGTTCTCAACGGGCACCCCAACGTGCGTGAGCAGACCCGGCTCCGGGTGCAGGCCGCCATCACCGAACTCGGCTACCGGCCCAACCGCGCGGCCCGCGCGCTGGTGACCGGCCGGTCCCAGGTGATCGGTGTGGTCGCGCAGAACACCACGCTCTACGGTCCGGCGTCGCTGCTCGCCGCGTTGGAGCAGACCGCCGCCGAGGCCGGTTTCGCGGTGAGCATCGGTAGCGTCCGCGACCTCGACCACCGCTCCATCTCGGCGGCAGTGGAACGGCACCTGGCGCACAGGGTCGCCGGCATCGTGGTGATCGCGCCGGTCGAGTCCGCCGGTGAGGCGCTGGAACGGTTGCCCCAGGACGTGCCGCTGGTGACAGTCGACGGCGACCCGCGACGGCCGATCCCGCTGGTGACTGTCGACCAGGTCGCCGGTGCCCGGGCCGCCACCGAGCACCTGCTGGCCGCCGGGCACCGCACGGTGTGGCACGTGTCCGGCCCGTCGGACTGGTTCGACAGCGCCGGCCGGATCGAGGGCTGGCGCGAGGCGTTGCGGCAGGCCGGCGCCGAGATCCCGCCGCTGGTCCATGCCGACTGGTCGGCGGCGGCTGGCTACCGGTGCGGGCAGATGCTGGCCCGGATGCCCGAGGTCACCGCCGTCTTCACCGCCAACGACCACCTGGCGCTCGGTGTGCTGCGGGCGCTGCACGAGCACGGCCGCCGCGTCCCCGACGACATCAGCGTGGTGGGGTTCGACGACGTGCCCGAGGCGGCGTACTTCATCCCGCCGCTGACCACGGTGCGCCCGGACTTCGACGCGGTGGCAGCGGCGAGCCTGGACCTGCTCCTGGCCCAGATCGAGTCACAGAGCGCCGGGCCGCTGCGGCAGACGATCGCCCCGACGCTGGTGCCGCGCCGCAGCGTCGGCCCGCCGCCCGCCCGCTGAGCCGCGGCTTGCCCCTCCGTGGCCGGCCCCCGACGGTCCGATCGTCAGTGGTCCGTGCGACGAGCGCGCGCCCGGCGCACGACCAGCAGCACGACCCCGGTGACCAGGAGCAGACCGGCGACCGCCCCGCCGGCCAGCAGCGCGACCGGCGGGCCGTCGTCGCCGGACCGCGTACCGGAGGCGTCCGGCTCGCCCGCGCCGGCCGAGGTGTCCGCGCCGGTCGACGCGGGAGCCGCCGCTGACGCGGGAGCCGACGGTGAGGCGGGAGCCGTCGGCTCGGGCGCGGCCGGGTCGGCCACTGTGAAACGGTACGAGCCCTGGACCGGGTGGCCGTCGCGGGAGACCACCCGGTAGGCGACGGTGTAGGTGCCGTTCACCAGCGGCTCGTCGATCGTCACCGTGCCGGTGACGCCGTCCACCGCCGGTGCGCCGGTGGGCACCGCGCGCCGACGTGCGTCGATGAGGGTGATGGTGGTGAAGGCCGGGTTCAGCCGCTGCATGAACCGCAGCGTGACCTGCGTCGGCGCGCTGGTGAGCCGGGCGTCGCGCGCCGGGGTGGCCTCCTGCAACGAGTTGTGCGCCGCCGCGGGCGTGGCCGGGACCAGCAGCAGCGCGGTGAGGGTCGCGGCGAGCAGCGCGGTGACGGATCGGGTACGCATGACGGGCCTTCCTGTGGTGGTCAGCCGAGCAGCTGCCGGCCGACCCAGCCGCCCTCGGGGCAGCCGGGCGGTACGGCGAACACGGCGGAGCCGATCGGGGTGGTCCACTCGTTGAGCAGGTCACGCTCGGCGAGGCGGCGCTGGATGGGCAGGAACTGCCGGGCGATGTCGGCCTGGTACGCGGCGAAGACGAGCCCGCTGTCAGCGTTCCCCTCGGGGGTCGGCACGCCGTCGTAGTTGTAGGGCCGGCGCAGGATCTTCTGCCGGTCGTCGGTGACACGGGCCCGGGTCAGGTGCGAGAAGTCGGGGATCACGGTGAGCCCGTCCGGGCCGAGCGCGGCGAAGTCCGGCTCGTCGTGTTCGGCCCGCCCGGTCAGCGGCGCGCCGGTGTCGAGGCGCCGTCCGACGGCGAGTTCCCGGTCGGCGCGGCCCAGCAGGTCCCAGGTCTCCAGGTTCATGCTGATCCGCCGCACCACCAGCGTGGTCGAGTCCCGCAGCCAGTCCGGCCCGTCGGTCACCCACACCGCCGTGTCGGCGGGCGTGCCGGGCTTCGGGTTGGCGGTGCCGTCGAGCTGCCCGAACAGGTTGCGCTGGGTACGCCCCGGCTCGGCCCCGGCGGCCCGCCGGAAGCCCTGCTGCACCCAGCGGACGACGGCGAACGGCCGGCTGTCCTTGACCAGGACCCGCTGCGCGTGGGCGACGGTGAGCGGATCGTCGGCGCAGATCTGCAGCAGCAGGTCCCCGCCGGACCAGCGGGGTTGCAGCCGGTCGATGCCGAACGCGGGCAGCTCGGCCACCGAGGCGGGCCGCCGGTCGTCGAGCCCGGCGGCGGCGTACAGCCCGGGGCCGAAGCCGAACGTGACGGTCAGCCGGGCCGGCAGCACGCTCAGCTCCGGCTCGGTGTCGGCCAGCGCGGGGCGGCCCTGGGTGAGCCGGGCGGCGTCGTCGGAGAGCAGCCGCATCATCCGGCCGAGCGCCGCCCGGTCGGTGCCGGGCCGCAGCGTGAACGCGACGAACGCCGCGTGCGCCTGCGCGTCGGTGGTGACCCCGGACTGCCGGGCGCCGTGGAACGGCTCGACCGCGTCGCCCACCCGGGCCACCGGGACGGCGTCGTCGGGGCGTACCCCGGGAGTGGGAGCACGGGCGGCGGCGAGGGCGCCGGCGCCGGCCAGCGCGCCCCCGGCGGCCGCCGCGCCGCCGGTGAGCAGGCCACGCCGGCTCACCCGGCGGGCGGGCGCGCCGGTGCCGGTCATGACGCCGGGCTCGCGCCGTGCCCGGGCGCGTAGCTCTCCTGGGCGCCGGTGAACGGCTTCGCCACGGCGGTGAACGTCTGGGTCCGGCCGTCGGCGAAGGTGAGCGTGACGTCGAGCTGGTCGCCGGCGCGCACCGGCCGGGTGAGGTCCATCAGCATGAGGTGGTCGCCGCCGGGTTCCAGGGCGACCTGGGACCGGGCGGCGACCACGACGCCGCCCGGCTTCTGCCGCATCGCCATCTTCCCGTCGGTCATGGCCATCTCGTGGATCTCGGCCCGGGACACGTCGGTGCTCACCCCGGTGATCGTGACGTCGGTGTCGCCGTCGTTGACGATCGTGGCGAACGCGGCTGTCATGCCCTTGTCGGCGGCCTTCACCCACGGGTCGCGGACGGTGAGCACACCCGCCGCGGCGCTCGCCGGCGCCGAGGCCGGCGCCGAGGTGGCCGGTGCGGCGGCGGACGGCGTGTCCGAGGAGCCGCAGGCGGTGATCGACGCGGCCAGCACGGCGGCGCCGATCAGGGCCGCCGGGCGCAGGAACCGGCGGCGGTTGGTGCTGGACATGACGTCGTCCCCTCGAAGATCCGGTGTTCGTACCGTTTGTCGGCGCGGCGCCACGGAAAGTTCCGGCCGGGGCCGTCGGGCACGTCACACCCGGCCGGTGGGCCGCCCGCCGAGCCGGGTTCGGCGGTGCGCCCGGAAGGCATAATGGTTCCGGGTGTCACGTGGCGCGCCGGGTGCGGCCGCGGCCGGCCGAGGGTGCCGGGCGGGCGCCCGGACGAGGGAGGCGACGGTGACCCAGGCGACGACCGGGGCGACCCGCAACACCCGTCAGCGTGCCGAGGTGCTGGCGCTGCTGCGGGAGTTGGACGGCTTCCACAGCGCGCAGCAACTGCACCAGATGCTCGTCCAGCGGCAGGCGAAGGTCGGCCTCACCACCGTCTACCGGACGCTGCAGATGCTCGTCGACAACGGCGAGATCGACTCGGCCCGGCTGCCCGGCGGCGAGCATCTCTACCGGCGGTGCAGCCAGAGCCGCCATCACCACCATCTGGTCTGCCGCCGCTGCGGCCGGGCCGTGGAGGTGGCCGGCCCGGCCGTGGAGCGGTGGGCCGACCAGGTCGCCGCGCGGCACGGGTTCACCGACGTCGGGCACACCCTGGAGATCTTCGGCACCTGCGACCGCTGCGCCGCCTGACCCGCGCGGCGAGCTGACGAACACGGTTCCCGTTACCGGATTGCCGGACCTGTCGCACATCGCCTCAAGCGGGACGGCGGGCGGACCCATGGGGCCGCCCGCCGTCCCGCTGTGCGACGGGGTCAGCTCAGCCGTGCCTCGATCGCCTCGATGACGCGGGGACGCAGCTCGGCCGCGCGGACCACCGCGTCGACCGACCCGACCTCGACGGCCCGCTGGATGCTGTGCACCCGGTCGAACTCGGCGGCCACCTCGCCCAGCTTCTCCGCCCGCACCGACGAGCGCAGCTCGTCCAGCTCGGCGGTGAGCGTCGCCCGCTCGGTGCCGGCCGTGGCGGCGACCTTCGCCTCCAGGTCGCGTACCCGCGCGTCGGCGGCGGTGCGGGCGGCGACCTCACCGGCGAACACCACGGCGGCGGCCGGCGCGCCGCCCAGCACCGAGGCGAACGACCCCTCGATCGCCAGCACCGTCATGTCCGGGTTGAGCGCCTTGGAGAAGACCACGAACGCGCCGCCGTGATAGCGCGAGATCACGCAGAACACGATCGGGCCGCGGAAGTTGACGATCGCCCGGCCGATCTCCGCGCCGTACTCCAGTTGCAGCTTGCGCATCGACTCGGGTGAGCCGTCGAAGCCGGACAGGTTGGCGAGCACGACCAGCGGCCGGTTGCCGCTGGCCGCGTTGATCGCCCGCGCGGCCTTCTTCGACGAGCGCGGGAACAGCGTGCCCGCGGTGTAGGTGTCCGGGCCGTCGGTGGGCGGGAAGCCGTGCCGGGGCACCGAGCGGGACTCGATGCCGAGCAGGCACACCGGGATGCCGCCGAGGTGCACGTCCTGCACCACAGCGGTCTCCGCGTCGGCCATCCCGGCCCACCGCTCCAGCACCGGGTGGTCCTGGTCGGCGAGGGCCCGCATCACGGTACGGATGTCGAACGGCTTCTTGCGGTCCGGGTTCGCCGTGGCGGAGAAGATCTCACCGACGGTGGCGAAGTCGCTGCCGGCCACCGCGTGCGGGTAGCCGCAGATGTCCCGGTCCACCGGGTCCATGGTGACGGCCCGGCGCGGTGCGGCCTCGCCCGGCGCGACGTACGTGTGGTCGTAGTGCGCCATCAGCACGTCCCGCGCGGCCGGCAGGTCCGGCGCCCAGTACTGCGCCTGCCCGTTCGGGCCCATCACCCGGTCGTAGCCGCCGATGCCGAAGTTGTCCTCGGCGGAGACACCGCCGGAGAAGTCGAGCGACTGCTTGCCGGTGAGCACCATCGCCGAGTCAGGCGTCATGACCAGCACGCCCTTGGTGTGCATGAGCATCGTCGCCTCGGCGTTCCAGTACGGCTGGGCGCCGACGTTGATGCCCGCCACCACGATGTTGATCTCACCGCCGTCCTGGGTGAACTCGACGATGCGCTTGAGCGCCGCGGCCACCCAGTCCATGTTCTCCGTGCCGGAGGTCATCGAGATCCGGGCGCCGGCGGACAGCGCGTACCACTCCAGCGGCACGCCCATCCGCTGCGCCAGGTCCAGCGCGGCGATCACCCGCCGGCACTCCGGCTCGGAGAGCGCGCCGAGCGACTTGGTCGGGTCGCCGAGCAGCACCACCCGGGTCACCCCCTGCGGATGCCGCGGCGTGGGCGTGGTGACCACGCCGGCCACGATCGCCGCGGTGTTGCGGCCCTTCGGCCGGTCCACCGGCACCAGTTCGTTCTCCGCGTCCAGGTCGTGCTCGACGAAGTCGCCCAGCAGGCCGGTCAGCTCGTACGGGTAGACGGTGTTGCGCCCGGCCGCGCGCAGCACCTTCAGCCGGTACTCGTCCAGCGGCTCGACCGGCTCGGCCGGCGGCTCGCCCACGGTCAGCCGCGCGTGCCCGGTCACATCGAAGGTGATCCGCACGCCGACCTTGGTGAGCTCCCCGGTACGGCGGTCGCGCTGCCGGGCGATGAACAGGATCTCCTCCAGTTCGGCGCCCACGGTGGTCGGGCGTACCCGCCCGGCGATCAGCTCCATCTCCTCGCGGGTCAGCTCGCTGGGCGGCCACACGTAGATGACGATCCGGTTGGTCGGGAACCGCGACTTCGACGGCCGCCGCGACTGCGCCCGGCGGATCGAGTCGAGGCAGGCCGCCACCGCGTCCTCGGTGGTCGGCAGCGCCACCAGGCGGCCGTCCTGTTCCCGCAGCTCGGTCAGGTCACGCACCTGCGCGAACGCCACCAGCCGCTGGTCGGCCGGGTTCTGCCGGGCGACCGCCTGGAACAGGTAGACCTCCTCGTCCAGCGACGGCAGCCGGGTCAGGTCGAACTCGCGCAGCCGCTCCAGCTGCATCCGCTGCGCGATGTACGGGTGCAGGCCGCGGATCAGCCGTTCCTCGGCCATCCCCCCGCCCTCGGCCGGACGGAACGTGACGTGGTGGTGCATCACCGCGCCGGCCCGACCGGCCACAGTGGTGGTGAGCCGGCGTACCTGCTGCGGCAGCGGGTGCGCGTTCACCACCTCCAGCAGCGCGGCGGCGGTGGCGCCCAGGTCCTCGGGCTGGTTCTCCCAGGACAGGTAGACGTCCGCGTCGACCGCCTCGCAGTCCCGGGCCACCTCGGCCAGGCCGCGCAGCGCGTCGCCGAGCGCGTCGAAGCGTACGGCGGCCGAGACCACGCTCGACCCGGTGCGCCCGGCCACCACGAACGTGCAGCCCTCGGCGGTGCGCGTAGTGACCTCGGTGAGCGCCTTGTTGCCGTAGTACCGGCGGGTCAGCACCTCCAGCATTGTCGCGTTGTCCGGGGCGTTGCGGACCAGACGCTGGCCGAGCAGCCGGACCAGCGGCTCGGTGCTGCGCACCATCTCGGCCATCCGCTCGGCGCGGTCCGGCGCGTCCGGCTGCGCGTCGAGGTGCCGCAGGTGGGAGCGGACCCGGGCGTAGACGCGGGCCCGGTTGCGACGCAGCAGCGGCTGGGCGAACCAGGCGAACACCACGCCCCGGGCCAGGTCGGCGACCACCGGGAAGCGGACCTGGGTGGCCGCGACGAGGCGTTCCAGCGTGAGGCCGGCCGGCTCGCGCAGCGCCTCGTCCGGAGGCGGCTCGCGCAGCCAGGAGCGCAGTAGCGCGGCGATCACCGTGGCGTCGGCGGCGGCCCGCTGCTGCGCCAGGAAGATCCGGAAGACCGCGGCCTCCAGCTCGGGGGAGCGGTCCAGCTCGGTGACGCCGTAGTGGGCGAGCGCCTTGGCCAGGCGGGCCCGGAACGGTTCCGGGCAACCGGCCCGCTCGACGTCGAGGCTCTGCAGGTAGGTGTGGAAGTACTCGCGGGCGCTGGGCGCGTGCCCGCCCGGCGCGTCGTCGCCGGGCCGGTTACGGCTCAGCTC
Organism: Micromonospora sp. NPDC049151; assembly: GCF_040648395.1. Taxonomy (NCBI): domain Bacteria; kingdom Bacillati; phylum Actinomycetota; class Actinomycetes; order Micromonosporales; family Micromonosporaceae; genus Micromonospora; species Micromonospora sp. NPDC049151. The sequence continues at coordinate 100,725 of NZ_JBEZDP010000002.1, read as the reverse complement.
GGCCAGATCGGCGAAGACGTTGACCAGGTCCAGTTCCTCGGCCAGCGGCCGGTGCCCGGCCTCGGTGGCCGCGCGCCGCGCGTCCAGGTAGTCGTCGAGCACCCGGCGCTCGTCGTGCGGGTCCACGTCGTAGCCGAGCATCAGCGCGCACAGGTCCTCCCGGCCGCGTGCGGCCCGGGACCGCGCCGGCACGTCCGCGGGCGCGACGGGCAGGTCCAGCTCCACCGCCGGCCCGGCCGGGCCGGCGGCGGCCTCGGCGCCCTCCTCGGCGACCGGCTCCAGGCGCAGCAGTGGCGCACCGGCCTCCACCTGGGTGCCCACCGCCACCGACGACTCCTTGAGGCGGGCCCGGAACGGCGCCCGCAGCACCGTCTCCATCTTCATCGCCTCCAGCACCAGCACCGGCGCCCCGGCCTCGACCTCCGCGCCGACCGCGAGCGGGGTGGCGACCACGAGCGCCGGCATGGGGGAGCGCAGCACGCCGCCCTCGTCGCGGCTGATCCGGTGCGTCACGCCGTCCACCTCGACCAGGTGGACCGGGCCGTGGGTGTCGGTGAGCAGGCGGAACCGGGCGCCGTTGACGGCGACCTGGCCGGTGTGCCGGTCGAAGCGGTCCAGCTCGACGTCGGCGGTGCGGACGTCGCCGCCGACCTCGACGCCGACCCGGAACCGGTGCGCGCCGACCCGGGCCACCCGCATCCGGTAGGTCACGCCGCGCAGCTTCAGGTCCAGCGGCCGGCCGCTGCGGTGCTGCACCTGGGGGCGTCCACCGGCCGCCGTGGACAGCAGCCGCTGCCGCTCGGCGGTCTCGTCCTCCTCGTACGCCTCGATCGCGGCGGCGGCCAGCGCGACGGCGGAGTGCCGGTGCGCGACCAGGCGGCCCTCGCCGCGTACCCGGTCGATCCAGCCGGTGTCCGCGCTGGCGTCGATCACCTCGGGCTGGTCGAGCAGGTCGAGCACGAAGCTCTTGTTCGTCGCGCCGCCGGCGATGACCACAGTGGTGTTCGCCATGGCCCGGCGCAGGCGGCCCAGCGCCTCGTCGCGGTCCCGGCCGTACGCGATGATCTTCGCGATCATCGAGTCGAAGTCGGCCGGGATGGTGTCGCCCTCGCTGACCCCGGTGTCGACCCGGATGCCCGGGCCGGCGGGCAGGTCCAGCCGGGTGATCCGGCCGGGGGAGGGCGCGAAGTCGCGGTCCGGGTCCTCGGCGTTGAGCCGTGCCTCGATCGCGTGCCCGCGCTCGGCCGGCGGCCCGCCGGTGAGCCGTCCGCCGCCGGCCACGTGCAACTGCGCCTTGACCAGGTCGAACCCGGTGGTCGACTCGGTGATCGGGTGCTCGACCTGAAGGCGCGTGTTCACCTCCAGGAACGCGAACAGCCGGTCGCCCGGGTGGTAGAGGAACTCCACAGTGGCCGCGCCGCGATACCCGACGGCGACCGCCAGCCGCTCCGCGGACGCCTTCAGCTCCGCGGTCTGCTCCGGGCTCAGCACCGGCGACGCCGACTCCTCGATCACCTTCTGGTTGCGCCGCTGCACCGAGCAGTCCCGTACGCCGAGCGCCCACGCGGTGCCCTGGCCGTCGGCGATCACCTGGACCTCGACGTGCCGGGCGCCGGTGACCAGGCGCTCCAGGAACACCACGCCGCTGCCGAACGCCCGCGCCGCCTCCTGGCTGGTGCGCTCGTAGGCGTCGGCCAGTTCGGCGTCGCTGCGGATCACCCGGATGCCGCGCCCGCCACCACCGGCCGTCGCCTTGAGCATCAGCGGGTAGCCGATCGAGGCCGCCGCGCGCAGCGCGTCCTCCAGGCTCTCCACCGCGCCGCGGCTCCACGGCGCGACCGGCACGCCCACCTCCTCGGCGATCAGCTTCGCGCCGATCTTGTCGCCGAGCTTGCGCATGGCGTCCGGGCTCGGCCCGACGAACGTCACGCCGACCTTCTGGCACAGCTCGGCGAACGCCGGGTCCTCGGCCACGAAACCCCAGCCCACCCACGCGGCGTCCGCACCGGTGTCGACCAGCGCGCGCTCCAGGACCTTCAGATCGAGGTACGGGCGGTCCGACGCGGGGCCGAGGTCGTAGGCGATGTCCGCCTCGCGGACGAAGGTGGCGGTACGGTCGACGTCGGTGTACAACGCGACGGTCTCGATCCGGCTGCCGGTCTCCGCGGCCAGTTCCCGGACCGCGTGGATGAGCCGCATCGCGGCCTCACCACGGTTGACGATGGCGACACGGGTGAACACGTGACCGTCCCCTTCGGTAGACCCACGGTGGTGCGCCGGGCGGCGGCGGTGCCCCCGGCTTGCCTCACCCTTCCGCCTGTGCGCGGGCCGCGCCATGTCGTAACCGCCGAAGCCTGAGCGGGGGCCGTTGTGGGAACCCAACAAAAGTTTTTAGCCAGGCGCTCACTACCGGCGGGTATGCGACAACGGCGCCGGACCCGAGCGGGTCCGGCGCCGTCTTGCGACGTGCGGTGTTGGCGGCTCAGCCCGGGATGTCCCGGGGGTCGCGCTCGCGGGGGTACGTGTTCTTCTCGCCGATCGTGCCGTCCTGCTTCTTGATCACGTGCTCGGTGCCGCGTTCGACGGCCATCTCCCGGCCCGCCGCCTCGGCCTCCGCCTTGGTGTCGTGGCGGCTGGTCGCGCGCTCGTTGCCCTCCGGGCGGTTCTTCCACTGCCCGTCCTGCTGGTAGGTGTCGATGTCGCCCTTCGCCATGCCGTCAGCTCCCTCGTTCGCGTGCCTGATGACAAATGTCTGCCCATGCGCGGGGAGTGCTAATCCTGGTGGCACGATCCGGCGGTCCGGGCCGGGCGTGTGAGCGCCCGGTCCGGACCGCCCGGGTCAGGCGGCGGCGTGCAGTCCCTGCCAGGCGCCGTACCCGCCGAGCAGGTCGGACACGTCGGAGTGACCGGCGTCGCGCAGCAGGCTGGCGGCGACCGACGAGCGGTACCCGCCGGCGCAGTGCACCACGACGGGCCGGCCGGCCGGCACCTCGTCGAGGCGGCGGGTCAGCTCGGCCAGCGGGATGTGCAGCGAGCCGTCCACGGCACCCTGCTCCCGCTCACCCGCGTTGCGCACGTCCAGCACCACCGGGGCGTCCGGGCGATCGAGGGCCGCGCGCAGTTCGGTGGCGGTGAGCCGGCTGGCCCGGGTCATCTCGGCGACCATCTCCAGGAACGCGCTCTCGGGCTCGCGCAGGTAGCCGATGACCCGGTCGAAGCCGATCCGGGCGAGGCGGACGACGATCTCCTCCTCCCGGTCCTGCGGGGCCACCACGAGCACCGGCCGGTCGGGTGCGACGACACTGCCGGCGGTCTCGGCGAACCGGCCGTCGGCCGGGACGTTGAGCGCGCCGCGCAGGTGCCCGGTCGCGTACTCCTGCGGGTCGCGGGCGTCGACCACGACGGCGCCGTCGGCCCGGGCGGCCAGGAACTCGGCCGGGGTGAGCGGGCGGGCCGGCCGGGCGTGGTCGAACAGCTCACGCGCCTTGCGGTTGAGCACCGCGTCGAAGGCGAAGTAGCCGGGCGCGGCCGGCTGCCCGCCGGTGACCAGGGCGAGGAAGCGCTCCTCGCTCATCGGCGCGCAGGCGTAGTTGGTGCGGCGCTGCTCGCCGATGGTGGACTGCCGTTCGGTGGACAGGTTCTTGCCGCAGGCCGAGCCGGCGCCGTGGGCGGGGAAGACGCGCACCTCGTCGGGCAGGCCCATCAGCTTGCGCTGCACGCTGTCGTAGAGCATCCGGCCGAGTTCCTCGGCGGTCACGCCGAACGAGGCGAGCAGGTCCGGGCGGCCCACGTCGCCGATGAACAGCGCGTCGCCGGTCAGCACGCCGTACGGGGCCGGGTCGTCGGCGCGCTCGTAGACCAGGATGCTGATCGACTCCGGCGTGTGACCCGGGGTCTCCATGATCTCCAGGGTCACGTCGCCGAGGCTGATCCGTTCGCCGTCGGTGAGCTTGCGGCTCGGGTACTCGGTCTCGGCCCGGTGCCCGTAGCCGATCCACGCCCCGGTCGCGGCGGCCACCTCGAGGTGGCCGGCGAGGAAGTCGGCGTGGAAGTGGGTGTTGACGACGCCCTCGATCGTCAGGCCGTGCGCCCGGGCGTCGGTGAGGTACTCGTCGATGTCCCGGCGCGGGTCGACGAGCACGGCCCGGCCGGTGCGCTCGTCGGCGATCAGGTACGAGGCCTGGGACAGGCAGTCGAGGTAGTACTGGGTGAACAACATCGGCGTGCTCCTTCTCCTGGTGATGAGGCGTCTGCTCAGGCCACGTGGCCCGGCCGGCCGCCCTTGGCTCGTACCGCCAGCCCGGCGCGCGCCCACGCCCGCATGCCGCCGGTCAGGTCGTGCACCTCGTGGCCCGCCGCGGCGAGCATCCTGGCCGCCCGCCGCGATCGCGCGCCGGACCGGCAGACGGTCACCACGGGCCGGTTCGCCGGCACCTCGGACAGCCGGTCCGCGAGCTGCCCGAGCGGGATGTGCCGGGCGCCCGGCGCGTGCCCGGCCCGCCACTCGGCGGGCTCGCGCACGTCGAGCAGCAGCGCGCCCGCGCCGGACAGCGCCGCGGCCTCGGCCGGGGAGACCCGGGCGACGCGGGGGCCGAACAGGCGGCGCAGGAAGCCGGTACGCGGACCGGCCGTCGTCTCCGGGCGGCTGGTCACGGCCGGCTGCCGGCTGTCACCGGGCGGCCCGAGCGCACCCAGGCCGAGGTGCCGCCGCTCACCGACAGGGCGGTGACGCCGGCGCGTTCGAGCAGCTCCGCGCCGACCCGGCTGCGCCCGCCGGCCTCGCAGATCACGTAGACGGTGCCGGTGCGGGGCACCTGCGACATCTGGGTGGCCAGGTGACCGAGCGGCACACAACGGGCGCCGGGGACGTGGCCGCCGAGGTATTCGGTGGTCTCCCGGACGTCGATGACCGTCGCCCCGTCCGCGTGGGCGGTGGCGAACGTGGTCAGGTCGACCTCGCGCATGGGTGTTCTCCTTCCGGACTCTTATACCCCCCGGGGTATCTGCTCCCGACGGTAGCGCGGCGTCCGGCCGGCTGCCACCCCCCCCGGTCGTCCGGTGTCCGCGTTTGCCGGAACGGCAAGGTTGCTTGCTGTCCGGCCGGCGGCGGCGCACGATTCGCGGAGGCCGGCCGGGAGACGCCCGCCGGCGAGGAGGCGGACATGACGGGGCACCACCACCACGAGCACCCGGCGGACACCGACGCGGCCCGGTTCTGGGACGAGCGGTACGGCCAGCAGGACCGGATCTGGAGCGGCCGGGTGAACCCGGTCCTGGCCGAGGTGGCCGGCACGCTGCCCCCGGGCACCGTGCTCGACCTCGGCAGCGGTGAGGGCGGCGACGCGGTGTGGCTGGCGTCGCGGGGCTGGCGGGTCACCGCCGTGGACATCTCGTCGGTCGCGCTGGACCGCCTCGCCGTGGAGGCCGAGCGGGCCGGGGTGGCGGAGCGGATCACCACCGTGCGGCACGACCTCACCCAGGGCTTCCCGCCCGGCCGGTACGACCTGGTGTCCGCGCAGTTCTTCCAGTCGCCGCTGGTCCTGCCCCGGGAGAAGGTGCTGCCCCCGGCGGCCGAGGCGGTCGCGCCCGGCGGCCGGCTGCTCGTCGTCGAGCACGGCGCGCCGCCGCCGTGGGCCGGGCCCGACACCGGCCACCACCGGTTCGCCGACCCGGAGGAGATCCTGGCCGCCGTGGCCCTAGACCCGGACGGCTGGGACGTCGAGCGGCTGGGCGCGGCACGCCGTACCGCCACCGGTCCGGACGGCCAGACCGGTGAGTTGATCGACCACGTGGTCCTGGTTCGGCGCCACTGATCGCCGGTCAGGCCCGGGCCGTCGGCCGGGTCAGCAGCAGCACCAGCAGCCCGGCCGCGCACAGGGCGGTGGCGAGGGCGTACGCCCACCGGTAGCCGACCTGCGCGGAGAGCCCGAGCAGCGGCCCGGCGAGCATCGCGCCGATCGGGAACGTGTTTGTGAACAGCGTGGTGGCCCGGCCCGGCTCGCCCGGCAGCAGATCCTGCACGTAGGCGATGCCGACGCCGGACACCGCGGCGATGAACAGCGCGTTCACCGGTTGCGCGAACAGCAGCACCGGCACGCCCGGTGCCAGCGCGGCGGTCGCGTAGTAGGCGACCCCGCAGCCGCCGCCGAACAGGATCAGCGGCCGCAGCCGGACCCGCGCGGTCAGCGCGCCGAGCCCGAGCATCAGCGGGATCTCCAGCGCCGCGCACAGGCCCAGCACCAGCCCGGCGCGGGAGGGGTCGTCGTTCAGTTCGGTGTCGATGAACAGCGGCAGCGCCTGCACGCCGAGCGTCAGCGGGCACTGGAGCAGGACGAACGCGAGCGCCGTCAGCGCCAGCCGCAGGCGGGAGGGGCCGGGCGGGCCGGGCGCCGCGCCGGCCGGATCGCCGGCGACCGGCCGCGCCGGCAGCGGCAGCTCCTCCAGCCGGAACGCGGCCACCAGCGCGGCCAGCGCGTACATGGCGGCGGCCATGCCGTAGACCAGGCGGAAGCCGCCGACGTCGAGCAGCACCGCGGCCAGCGCCGGCCCGGCCACCCAGGCCAGCGAGAACACGGTACGCATGAGGCTGACGCCGAACGCGGCCCGGCCCGGATCGTCCCTGTCGAACAGGGCCCGGGTGTACGCGAACGACTGCGGGAACAGCGAGTTCGCCAGCGCCGTGGCGGTGGCCGTGAGCCCCAGCAGGATCCAGTAGTCGCGGACGTACGCGGTCAGGCCAGCGCCCACCACACCGGCCAGCGCGGCGCCGACGAGCAGCGCGCGGCGGATCGGCAGGCGGTCCGACAATCGGCCGACCAGCGCGGACGCCACCACCCCGGACAGCGGCGCGACGACCAGGAACACTGTCACCCGTACCGGACCGGCGTGGACCTCCCGGTCGAGGAACAGCGACAGGAACGGCAGCACCACCGCGGTGGAGAGGCCGACGGTCAGGAACACCACACCCAGCGGGAGCAGCCGGAAGGGCCCGGCGCGTACCGCCGGCCTCGTGTCCACAGCCATGCGGCGGACTGTACGCCGTGGCGGTGCGGCAGCCGACCGGGTTTCCGCGCCGGGTCAGCCGACGGCGGTGGGGGAGGGTGGCGCGCTGCCGCCCTGCGGCGCCTCGGCCGTCATCAGCCGGACGATCTCCGCCCGGTCGGCGGCCGACGGCATGCCCCACTCCGGCCGGTAGCCGAACGCCCGGTCCAGCGGGGTCGACGAGGTACGGCCGTCGAGGATCTCCACCGCGTCGGTGCCGATCAGCCCGGGATGCTCGACGCCGCACGCCTCGGCCACCTTGACCAGGTCGCGGCGCAGCGTCCGGATGTAGTTCGCGGCCCGCACCGACTTGCGGGCCGGGTCCAGGCCCCGGGCCAGCCAGGCGTTCTGCGTGGCGACGCCGGTCGGGCAGGTGTCGGTGTGGCACTTCTGCGCCTGGATGCAGCCGATCGCCAGCATCGCCTCCCGCCCGACGTTGACCATGTCCGCGCCGAGCGCGAACGCCACCACCGCGTTGTCCGGCAGGCCGAGCTTGCCCGCGCCGACGAACACCACCTTCTCGTGCAGGTCGCGTTCGGCGAAGGTCCGGTAGACCCGGGAGAAGCCCTGCTGGAACGGCAGCGAGACCGAGTCGCTGAAGATCAGCGGCGCGGCGCCGGTGCCGCCCTCGCCGCCGTCGACGGTCACGAAGTCCACGCCGCGCCCGGTGTCGCGCATCAGCGTGGTCAGCTCCTCCCAGAACCCCAGGTCGCCGACGGCGGACTTGATGCCGACCGGCAGGCCGGTCTCGGCGGCGAGCAGCTCCACCCAGTCGAGCAGGCTGTCGCAGTCGGAGAACTCGGCGTGCCGGGAGGGGCTGACGCAGTCCCGGCCGGCCGGGACGCCCCGGGTGGCGGCGATCTCGGCGGACACCTTCGCGGCCGGCAGCAGGCCGCCGAGGCTGGGCTTGGCGCCCTGGCTGAGCTTGATCTCCAGCGCGCGTACCGGCGCCGACGCCACCAGGTCCTTGAGCCGTTCCAGGCTGAACCGGCCCCGCTCGTCGCGGCAGCCGAAGTACGCGGTGCCGAGCTGGAAGACCAGCTCGCCGCCGTTGCGGTGGTACGGCGACAACCCGCCCTCGCCGGTGTTGTGCAGGCAGCCGGCCAGCGCGGCGCCCCGGTTCAGCGCCTCCACCGCGTTGCCGGACAGCGAACCGAAGCTCATCCCGGAGATGTTCACCACCGACTCCGGCCGGAACGCGCGCGCCCGGCCGCGTGCCGCGCCGAGCACCTTGGCGCAGGGCAGCGTCACGTCGTGCCCGGCGGTCGGCGTCGACGGCGGGACCGCCCGGCCGAACGTCCGGTGCTTGATGATCGGATAGCCGGAGGTGTGCTCGATGTCGTTGTCGGTGCCGAACCCGAAGTAGTTGTTCTCCTGCTTGGCCGAGGCGTACACCCAGCGGCGCTGGTCGCGGGTGAACGGCCGTTCCTCGTCGTTGCCGGCCACGATGTACTGCCGCAGCTCCGGGCCGATCGACTCGATCAGGTACCGGGCCCGGCCCAGCACGGGGAAGTTGCGGCGCAGCGCGTGGTCGCGTTGCAGCAGGTCCCGCGCCGCCAGCGCGGCGACGGCGGCGACGGCTGCGGGTACGGCTCTTCTCGCCCAGCTCATCCCGCCACTCTTTCCGGCCCGGCACCCGGTCAAACGCCTGATGGAACCCGGCCGCCCCGGGCGGTGTCATGGATACGGACCGACGGCGGAGGCTGCCCTGGACGACGACGAGCTCGTCACCCGCGTACGCGCCGGCGACCGGGAGGCGTACGACGCCCTGGTCGCCCGGCACACCGCGTCCGCGTACCGGACGGCGGTGCTGCTGGGCGCCGGGCCGGACGCCGAGGACGTGGTCCAGGAGGCGTTCGTGAAGGCGTACCGGAAACTGTCCCGCTACCGGGGCGAGGCGTCGTTCCGGTCCTGGCTGCTCGCGATCGTCGCCAACGAGAGCCGGAACCTGCACCGGACGCGCATCCGCCGCGACGGGCTGACGCTGCGCGCGACGGCGGATCCGGTCGCGGCCGGCGCCACCGTGCCCGACGGGCTCGACGCCGTGCTGGCAGCCGAGCGCCGGACGGCGCTGGTGGGGGCGCTGCGGCGGCTGCCCGTCCGGGACCGCGAGGTGATCGTCTGCCGATACCTGCTCGACCTCGGCGAGGAGGAGACAGCGACAGTGCTGGGGGTGCCCCGGGGCACCGCGAAGTCCCGGACCCACCGGGCGCTGGCGAAGCTGCGGGCCCTGCTGGACCGGGAGGTGGCGCACCGTGGATGACCTGGAACGGGAGCTGCGGGAGCTGACCGGATGGCTGGAGCCGGGCCGGACGCCGGATCTCACCGCCGGGGTCCGCGCCCGGCTCGACGCGCCCGCGCCCCGCCGCCGGTGGCGGTACGCGCTGGCCGCCGCGCTCGCCGTGCTGCTCGTGGCGGCGCTGCCGCCGGGGCGGGCCGCGCTCGCCGACGCGGTGACCGGGCTGCTGCGGTTCTCCGGGGTCGTCGTCGACACCGCCCCCGCGCCGCCGCCGACGGGTACGCCCTCGCCGCTGCCCGCGCAGCACCAGGTCGCCCTCGCCGAGGCACAACGGCAGGTCCGGTTCCCGATCCTGGTGCCGGCCCGCCTCGGCGCACCGGAACGCGTGCTGGTGGCCGATCCGGACGGCGCCGGCGCCCACCGGGTCGTCAGCCTGCTCTACCGGGGCGGCACGGTACGCCTGGACGCGTTCGACGGTTCGCTCGACATCGTGTTCCACAAGCGTTCCCTCGGGGCGGACGTGACGCTCACCCAGGTCGGCGGCGAGTTCGCGATCTGGGTCGGTGGCCCGCACGCGCTGGCGTACGTGGACCGGTCGGGGACGGAACGGGTGGCCACCGCGCGGTCGGCCGCCGCCACGCTGATGTGGGAGCGGGCCGGGGTGAGCTACCGGCTGGAGGGGGACCTGACCCGCGAGCAGGCGCTGGACGTCGCGTCCTCCCTGGAGTGAGCGCGGCGGGAACCTCGGGGCGCCCGGCGGTGTCGTGAGGACGAGAGTCGTCGACGGGGGAGGCCCGGATGTCCGTTCCGAGAAGAGTCCTGCTGGTGCCGGTCCTGCTGTTGGCCGGTTGCGCCGGCCCGGTACCGGTCCCGGCCGGCGCGCCGGCCACGGTCCCGGCCACGGTCCCGGCCACCGAGTCAGCCGCCGCCACCGAGTCAGCCGCCGCCACCGAGGCGGCCGAGCCGGCGGCCTGCGCCGAGCGGCTGGAGACCGGCCGGCTGCCGGACTGGGCGGACGCCGGGTTCACCGGCGACACCCGGGTGCGGCACGTCTTCGGCGCCCGGGGCGGCATCGTGGCGATCCTGTTCGCGTACCCGCTGGTGCACGCGCGCGGCGACGGCGCCAACAACAAGATCCTCTGGGTGGCCCGCCCCGAGCCCGGCCGGTCCGACCCGGCGCCGCGCACCCCCCTGGTGATCACCGCGACGCGGGACGGCACCGGCACCCCTGTCGTCCGGGAGGTGGAGGGCGGGCCCGGGCCGTCCATCGTCGACCTGCCGGCCGCCGGATGCTGGCGGCTGCGGCTGGACTGGTCCGGCCGCACCGACACGATGGACCTGGTGTACCGGCCGGCGTCCGGCTGACCGGCATGGCCGCTGCCGGTCCGGGTAACGCTGCGTCATGGCGAAGTACACCGAGCCGGAACTGCGCGAACGCCTCAAGGCCGAGATCCGCGCCTCCGACAAGGGCGGCCGGCCGGGGCAGTGGTCGGCCCGCAAGTCGCAGCTGCTGACGAACGAGTACAAGAAGGCGGGCGGGGGATTCGAGGGCCTGAAGGACGCACGGCAGCGCTCGCTGCGACGCTGGGGCGGCGAGCAGTGGCAGACCCGCAGCGGTGACACGCGTGCCCGCAACGGTGGCGAGACCCGCCGTTACCTGCCCAAACAGGCGTGGGAGGAGCTGTCGGAGGCGGACCGGCGGGCCACCGACACCCGCAAGCGCCGCGCGTCGCGCTCGGGCCGGCAGTACGTGCCGAACACCGGCCCGGCGAAGCGGGCCCGCCGGGACGCCACCGCCGCCGAGCGGATCACCGAGTTGCCGGTGACCGAGGCGGTCAAGCTCATGGGCGACCTCGACACCCGGCAGCTCGGCGCGGCGCTGCGCCGCGAACGCGGCGGCAAGGCCCGCAAGACGCTCATCGGGCGGCTGGAGTCGGAACTGGGCCGCCGCCGGGCGGCGTGAGCGCGCACCGGGCCGGACACCGGCGGCGGGACCGGTCACCGGACCGGCCCCGCCGTGGTGCGCCGGTCGACTAGCGGCGCGGGTGCTGCGGAATGCGCGGCAGTACGTAGGGCGGACCCGAGAAGATCAGGTCGGCCTTCAGTTCGTGGTACGCGCGCTTCGGCTGGTAGTTCTCGTCGTACACGGTGGCCAGACCCTCCGGCGGGTCGGAGAACGCGCCGGGCACCCAGGAGTGCTTGTCGGTGAATCCCCAGAGGGTGAACGACAGGCAGTGCCGCTCGGCCAGGCAGGCCTGCATCAGCACGCTGAAGTTCGCCGCCGACGCCTGCAACCTCGGATTGATCTCGGCGGAGTCGCCCGCCTCCACCCCCTCGGTGATCTGGCTGCGCACGTCCACCTCGGTGAGGGCCGTCGCAAGCCCGAGCCCGGCGAACTTGCGCAGGGCCGCGGCCACCTGGAGCGTACTGAAGTTGCCGTACTGGGTGCCCAGGTGACCCTGTGCGCCCACGCCGTCGATCGGCACGCCCTTGGCCCGCAGGTCACGGGCCATGTCGTAGACGAACTGAGTCTTGTCGTCGGCCGGGTTCCCGGAGCCGAACGCCTCGATGTTGTAGTCGTTGTAGAACAGCAGCGCCTTCGGGTCGGCGGCGCGGGCCCAGCGGAACGCGTCGGCGATGTAGCCGGGGCCGAGGTTCTGCGCCCAGAACCCCTTGTAGTGCAGGGTGGAGGGCGTGTCCCAGGGGTCGCTGACCGCCTCGTTCACCACGTCCCACTGCCAGATCTTGCCCTTGAAGTGGGTCACCACGGCGGTGATGTGGTCGCGCAGGATCTGGCGCAGCTCGGCCTTGCTGATCGAACCGTCCGCGACGCCGCTGGTCAGCCACGCGGGCAACTGGTTGTGCCAGACCAGCACGTGGCCCCGGACCCGCTGGTTGTTCTTGCGGGCGAACTCGACCAGCTCGTCGGCCGGGCCCCAGTTGTAGGTGCCCCGGGTGGGTTCGAGGCTCTCCCACTTCATCACGTTCTCGGCGGTGACTGTGGAGAACTCGGACGCGGCCAGCTCGCGGTAGCGCGGCTCGGCGGCGTTGTTGAGGGTGTCCATGTCCACTGCGGTGCCCACGTACAGGCCGTGGCGCTTGGCCAGGTCACGCAGGCTCTGCGCGGTCGGATCGTACGGTCGTCCGGCTGTCGCGGGTACGACGTTGAGGGCGGTGGCGGTCGCGACGGCGACGGTGCCGGCGGCGAGCCAGCGTCTCAGCTTCATGTCGTTCCTCTCGGGAGGGTGCGCGCGGCCGGGGCCGGCGGTGACGGTGCCGGGGACGCCGCGCCGTGGAACGGATCGGCGGGCGCCCGGGTGGACGAAGCGGCTTCCGAAACTTCCGGTCTTCCTTCCGGAAGTAGCCCGAAACATTACGGACGCCGATAGCCGTCCGTCAATCACCTGGGCCGTGCGGGTGAGGCGGCGGGTGCGGCGGCGGGTCAGCGCAGCGGGCGGCAGGAGGCCCGGATGACCAGCTCGGTCGGGAGCTGGATGTGGGTGTCCCGCTCGACGCCGGCGATGAGGTCGATCAGCAGGCGCAGCGACTCGGCGCCCATGCGTTGCAGCGGCTGCCGGATCGTGGTGAGGGGCGGGTCGACAAGTGCCGACTCCGGGATGTTGTCGAAGCCGATGACCGACAGGTCGTCCGGCACGCGCAGGCCGAGGCCGCCGGCGACGTCCAGTGTGGAGATGGCCGAGAGGTCGTTGCCGGCGAAGATCGCGGTCGGCCGGTCGGGAAGCGCGAGCAGCTCGGCGGCGGTGCTGGCGGCGGTCTCGGTGCGGAACCCGCCCACTCGCACGAGCCGCTCGTCGACCGGCACGCCCGCGTCGGCCATCGCCTTGCGGAACCCGGCCTCCCGCAGCCGGGCCGACTCCAGGTCGGGCCGGCCGCTGATGTGCGCGATCCGCCGGTGCCCCAGCGACAGCAGGTAGTCGGTGGCCAGTACCGCGCCGGCGAAGTTGTCGGAGTCGACAGTGGGCAGGCCGGACGGGCCGGTGTGCGGGTCGACGGCCACCACGTGGAAGCCGTGCTTGGTCTCGACCACTGTCGGCGTCACGATCACCGCGCCGTCGATGAGCGTGCCGGACAGCCGGGCCAGCGAGCGCCGCTCCCACCCTATGGCCGCGCCCTCGCCGTCGCCGCTGGAGTAGGCGAGCAGCTGGTAGCCGCTGCCGGCGACCTCCCGGGACGCGCCCTTGAGCAGTTCGGTGGAGAACGGCTCGAACTCGGCGACCAGGATGCCCAGCACGTTCGTGCGGTGGCTGCGCAGGCTCTGCGCCCCCAGGCTGGCCTCGTACCCGAGCTCGTGGATGACCTGCTGGACCCGCTCGACGGTGGCCTGCGCGACGCCGTACCGGCCATTGACAACCTTCGATACGGTTGCCACCGAGACGCCGGCCGTACGTGCCACGTCCGACATCTTGACGCGCTGCTCGAACACCACGCCGACGATGATAGAGGGCTCTCCCGGGGCGATCGAAGACGATGTCGAAAACGTTATCGATACCGATTGACTTCACGTTACGGCCCTGTAAAACTCCCCCGCAGGTAACCCGGCTATGTGGTCGAGGAGACATCTATGGCGATGAAGCGCCGTGCTGGTGCCGTCCTGGCACTGTTTGTGACAAGCGCTCTGCTGGCCTCCGCGTGCAGTGGCGGTGGCGAGGAGGAGAAGGCCGCCGAGAGCGAGCTGTACAAGAACCCGGTGACGTTGACCTGGTGGCACAACGCCTCGCAGGACGGGCCCGGCAAGACGTACTGGGAGAAGGTCGCCAAGGACTTCTCCGCCGCCCACCCGACCGTCAAGATCGAGATCGAGGCGATCGAGACGAACCAGCTCCAGCGCACCCGGCTCCCCGCCGCGCTGCTGAGCAACGACCCGCCGGACGTCTTCCAGGCGTGGGGCGGCGGCGAGATGCGCGAGCAGGTCGAGGCCGACTACCTCAAGGACATCACCGACCAGGTGAAGGGCGAGGTCGCCGACATCGGCACCGCCGCCGAGATCTGGCAGGTGGAGGGCAAGCAGTACGGCCTGCCGTACCGGATGGGCATCGAGGGCATCTGGTACAACAAGGACATGTTCGCGCGGGCGGGCATCACGGCGCCGCCGACCACCTTCGAGGAACTCAACACCGCTGTCACCAAGCTCAAGGCCATCAACGTCATCCCGATCGCCCTGGGCGCCGGTGACAAGTGGCCGGCGGCGCACTGGTGGTACAACTTCGCGCTGCGTGCCTGCTCGGTCGACACGCTGAAGAAGGCCTCCAAGGACCGGACCTTCGACGACCCGTGCTTCGTGAAGGCCGGTCAGGACCTGAAGGCCTTCATCGACACCAAGCCGTTCCAGAACAACTTCATCGCCACGCCGGGCCAGAACGACCCGACCAGCGCCAACGGCCTGCTCGCCAACGGCAAGGCCGCGATGGAGCTGATGGGTGACTGGAACCGCGGCACGCTGGACACCGTCGCCACCGACAAGGCGGCCCTGGGCAAGTTCCTCGGCTGGTTCCCGGTGCCGGCGATCTCCGGTTCCGCCGGTGACCCGAAGGCGGCCCTCGGCGGCGGCGACGGCTTCGCCTGCTCCAAGAACGCCCCGGCCGAGTGCGTCGAGTTCCTCAAGTACCTCGTCAGCCCCGAGGTGCAGAAGGGCTACGCCGCCACCGGCACCGGCCTGCCCGTCGCCAAGGGCGCGGCCGACGGCGTCACCGACCCGGCGCTGAAGTCCATCCTGGAGTCCACCTCCTCGGCCACCTACGTGCAGCTCTGGCTGGACACGGCCTTCGGCAGCACCGTCGGCACCGCGATGAACGACGCGATCGTCGCGATCTTCGCCGGCAACGGGACACCTGAGAAGGTCGTCTCGGCCATGAAGGCGGCCGCAAGCAAGTGACGTCCGCATCGCAGACCCGTACGCCCGCCGTCGGCGCGCAAGCGCCGCCGGCGGGCCTCCGGCCCGGCGCACGGGCCGCCTCCCGCCGCGCCGAGACCCGTCGCAAGTGGTACGAGATCATCGGTCTGACCACGCCCGCGATCGTCATCTACGTGATGTTCGTGCTGGTGCCGATGGGCTTCGCGTTCTACTACAGCCTGTTCCGCTGGCGCGGCGTCGGCCCGCCCACCGAGTACGTCGGCTTCCGCAACTACACGCTCGCCTTCCAGGACCCGATCTTCCTCGACGCGCTGCGCAACAACGCGATCATCGTGTTCGGGTCGCTGCTGATCCAGGGGCCGGTCGCGCTCGGCATCGCCCTGCTGCTCAACCGCCGCTTCCGCGGGCGCTCGGTCTTCCGCCTGCTGGTGTTCGTGCCGTACGTGCTGGCCGAGGTCACCGTCGGCATCATGTGGAAGCTGATCCTGACCGAGAACGGCACGCTCGACGCGCTGCTGCAGTCGATCGGGATGGGCGGCCTGGTGCAGGCGTGGCTGGCCGACCTGGACGTGGTGATCTGGACCCTGCTGTTCGTCCTCACCTGGAAGTACGTCGGCTTCGCCATCATCCTGCTGCTCGCCGGCCTGTCGAACGTGCCGCAGGAACTCAACGAGGCGGCGGAGATCGACGGCGCGAGCTGGTGGCAGATCCAGCGGCACGTCACGCTGCCGCTGCTCGGCCCCACCATCCGGATCTGGATGTTCCTGTCGATGATCGGCTCGTTGCAGGTCTTCGACATGATCTGGGTGACCTCGGTGCCCGCGGTGCGCTCCCTCGGCGCCTCGGCCACCATGGCCACGTACATGGTGGACAACGGCTTCTTCGCCCGGCTCTGGGGCTACGGCAACGCGGTGGCCGTGATCCTGTTCGCCATCTCGTTCGTCGCGGCGCTGCTGTTCCAGCGGTTCCTGCTCCGCCGGGACATCGAGGGCGCCATCACCCGGAAGGGGAAGTGACAGTGGCCGTGAACTCCGTATCCGCCCCCTCGGCCGGGCGCCGGCCGGTGCAGTGGAGCTCGCCGCTGACGTACGCGCTGGCGCTCGCGGTCGCGGCCGTGTCGATCGCACCCGTCGTGTACGTCATCGTCGGCGGCTTCCGGACCACGCCGCAGATCGTGAACGACCCGGCCGGCCTGCCGGACCCGTGGGTCTTCGACAACTACTACCGGGTGCTGACGCAGAGCGGCTTCTGGAAGCAGGCGTTCAACAGCGCTGTGGTGGCGCTGGGCACCACGCTCGGTGTGGTGGTGCTCGGCATGGCCGCCGCGTTCGTACTCGCCCGGTACACGTTCCGGGGCCGCGAAGGGCTCTACACCTTCTTCACCCTCGGCCTGCTGTTCCCGGCCGGCGCGGCGATCCTGCCGCTGTACCTCATGCTGCGCGACCTCAACCTGATCAACTCCTACTACGCGGTGATCCTTCCGCAGGTGGCCTTCTCGTTGCCGCTGACGATCGTCATCCTGCGGCCGTTCCTGTCGGCCATCCCGCGGGAGCTGGAGGACGCGGCCGCCATCGACGGCGCCGGCCGGCTCGGCTTCCTCTGGCGGATCGTGCTGCCGCTGTCGCGGCCCGCGGTCGTCACCGTCGGCATCCTCGCGTTCGTGGCGAGCTGGAACGCGTTCCTGCTGCCGCTGCTCGTCCTCGGGGACGTCAACCTGCACACCCTGCCGCTGGGGGTGCAGAACTTCTCCAGCCAGTACACCACCGACACCGCGGGCGTCCTCGCCTTCACCTCGCTGGCGATGTTGCCGGCGCTGCTGTTCTTCACCCTCGCGGAGAAGCAGATCGTGGGCGGCCTCCAGGGCGCGGTCAAGGGCTGAGCGGCAGCGGTACCAGCACAACCAGTGGAAAGGCACACCATGACAGAGGTCCATGCGGTGGTGGACGGGCCGGCGCCGGCTCAGGCGGTTCCGGACCACGACCGGCCGGACGGGCACGACGCCGAGACGCGCGTACGGGAACTGCTCGCTCGCATGACGATCGAGGAGAAGATCGCGCAGCTCGTCGGGTTCTGGGAGAAGGAGGACGGCGAGGCGGTCGCGCCCCTGCAGGGCGAGTTCGCCGACACCGGCCGGCTCGACGACTTCTCCCGGCACGGGCTGGGTCACCTCACCCGCCCCTACGGCACCCGCCCGGTCGACGCCGCGGCCCGCGCGGCCTGGCTGTGGAAGTTCCAGCGGGACCTGGTGACCGGCACCCGGCTGGGCATCCCGGCGATCGTGCACGAGGAGTGCCTGACCGGCCTGTCGGCGTGGAAGGCGGCCACCTTCCCGACGCCGCTGGCCTGGGGTGCCGCGTTCGACCCGGACCTGGTCGCCGAGATGGCGTCGGCGATCGGGGCCTCGATGCGCGCGCTCGGCATCCACCAGGGCCTGTCCCCGGTGCTGGACGTGATCCGGGATCCGCGGTGGGGCCGGGTCGACGAGTGCATCGCCGAGGACCCCTACCTCGTCGGCACCATCGGCACCTCGTACGTGCGGGGACTCCAGTCGCAGGGCGTGCTCGCCACGCTGAAGCACTTCGCCGGCTACTCCGCCTCACGGGCCGGGCGCAACTTCGGCCCGGTGCACGCCGGCCCCCGGGAACTCGCCGACGTGCTGCTGCCGCCGTTCGAGATGGCGATCCGGGACGGCGACGCGCGCAGCGTCATGCACTCGTACGCGGAGGTCGACGGCGTGCCGGTCGCCGCCGATCCGACGATGCTCACCGACCTGCTGCGGGACCGGTGGGGCTTCGACGGGACGGTGGTGGCCGACTACTACGGCGTCGCGTTCCTCAACCTGCTGCACCACGTCGCGGCCGACAACGCCGAGGCCGCGGTGCAGGCGCTGAGCGCGGGCGTCGACATCGAGCTGCCCACCGGCGACGCCTACCTGACCCTGACCGAGACGGTGCGGGCCGGCAAGCTGGACGAGGCGCTGGTCGACCGGGCGGTGCTGCGCGTGCTGCGGCAGAAGCAGGAACTCGGGCTGCTCGACGCGACGTTCGACGACGAGCCGCCGGGCGCGATCGACCTCGACTCGCCGGAGCACCGGGCGATCGCGCGTCGGCTCGCCGAGGAGTCCGTCGTCCTGGTCGCCAACGAGGGGGTGCTCCCGCTGCCGGCGGGCCGCCGGGTGGCGGTCGTCGGCCCGAACGCCGACCGGCAGGGCGCGTTGTTCGGCTGCTACTCGTTCCTCAACCACGTGCTGGCCCACCACCCGGGCGTGGAGACCGGCTTCGAGGTGCCGACCGTGCTGGAGGCGGTCCGCGCCGAGCTGGGCGCCGACCGGGTCACCTTCGCGGCCGGCTGCGAGGTGGACTCGGCGGACCGGTCCGGGTTCGACGAGGCGGTCGCCGCCGCGTCCGCCGCCGACGTGGCGGTCCTCGTGGTCGGCGACCACGCCAGCCTCTTCGGCCGGGGCACCGTGGGCGAGGGGTGCGACCGGGACGACCTGGAGCTGCCCGGTGTGCAGCGCCAGCTGGTCGAGGCGGTGCTGGACACCGGAACGCCCGTCGTGCTGGTGCTGCTCACCGGCCGCCCGTACGCGCTGGGCTGGGCGCTGACCCGGTGCGCGGCGGTGGTGCAGACGTTCTTCCCCGGCGAGGAGGGCGCCGGCGCGATCGCGGGCGTGCTCTCCGGGCGGGTCAACCCGTCCGGCCGGCTGCCGGTCAGCCTGCCCGGCCCGGCCGGCGCGCAGCCGTACTCGTACCTGCACCCCGAGCTGGGGGAGGGCATGAACGGCACCAACCTGCCGGCGACGCCGGTGGCGCCGTTCGGCCACGGGCTGTCCTACACCACGTTCGCGTACGCCGACCTGACCGTGCCGGCCGAGGTGCCGACCGACGGGGAACTGCGGGTGTCGGTGCGCGTGACGAACACCGGCCCGGTCGCCGGTGACGACGTGGTGCAGCTCTACGGCCGCGACCTGGTCGCCTCGGTGACCCGGCCGGTGGCGCAGCTGCTCGGCTACCGGCGGGTGCGCCTGGAGCCGGGCGCCTCGGTCACCGTCGAGCTGACCGTGCCCACCACGCGGCTGGCGCTCACCGACCGCGCGCTCAGCCGCGTGGTCGAGCCCGGGGAGGTGGACGTCTGGGTCGGCACGAGCGCCAGGCGCGACGCTCAGGCGCGGACGACGCTGACCGGCGAGACCGCCGCGATCACCGCCGACTCGCCCCGCTGGACGACCACCGCTCTCCGCTGAGCCGGGCCCGCCGGTCGTCCACGGGGCGGCCGGTGGGCTCTTTCAGCTCATATTGGCGTTATGTCGTTTTCGACTCAGTAGGCTCCAGGATGTCACCCAGCCCGTGAGCCGGGACGTCCGGCGCCGCCCGCCATCCGCGGGCCGCGTCCCGCCGTCCGGCCGGCTGGGCCCCGGTCGCCGGCACCCACAGGGATGCGTGAGTCACGATGATGGACGCGGACACCATGGTCCTGCCCCGGCTCGGGGACGCCCCGGTCGAGGACCCGTGGGGCGAGGACCGGCCGCGCCGGGCCACCCCCCGGTCCGCCACCGCCGCGCAGGCGTGGTGGCGCATCGCGGCGTGGCTGGTGCCGGCGGCGCTGATGGGCGCGCTCGGCGCCGTCCGGATCACCGCGTCGGGACCGAGCGCCGGAGAACTGGTCACCCGGAGCGCGGTCACATCGCCCCGGCCGGGCGTCGGCGCCGCGCTGACCGGTGACGATGTCGCACTCGCGCCGTACCACCTGCTCATGCGCGGCTGGGCGGAGCTGGCCGGAGTGGCGGACCTCGCGCTGCGCGTACCGTCGCTGCTGGCCATGGCCGGCGCCGCGGCGCTCGTCGGCGCGCTCGCCGCCCGGATCGCCACCCCCGCCGCCGGCCTGCCGGCCGGGGTGTTCTTCGCGGTGCTGCCGACCTCGATCCGGTACGCGCGGGAGGCGCAGCCGTACGCTCTGGCGGTCCTCGCCGCCGTGCTCGCCACCTGGCTGCTGCTGCCCGCGCTCGACCGGCCGCGCCCGCGGCGGCTGGTGCCCTACGCGGGCGCGGTGCTGCTGCTGGGCCTGTGCCAGCCGGTGGCGCTGCTGCTGCTCGCCGGGCACGGCTGGGTGGTGCTGGCGTTCCGCCGTCGTGCCGCCGTCCGCTGGCTGGCCGCCGTGGCCGCCGGGCTGCTCCCGGTCGCCGCGCTGCTCGCCGTCGGCCTGCGCGCCGGCGGGCACCTGGCGTCCGGCGTGCGACCCGGTGCCGCCGTGCTGGCGGCCACGCCCGGGGATCTGTTCGGCGTCGCCGCGCTCGGTGGCGTGCTGGCCGGGCTGGCCCTGTTCAGTCTGCCGTTGCGGTACGCGGCGGCGGCCTGCACCGCCTGGGCGCTGGTGCCGGCGCTCGGCCTGCTGGCGCTGGCGCAGGTCGTGCCGGTCTGGTCGGCGGTGAACCTGCTGTTCACGGTGCCGGCCTGGGCGGTGCTCGCCGGTGTCGCCCTGTCCCGGGCGCGGGCCGCCGGCACCCTCGCCGTGCCGGCGCTCGTCGCGCTGCTCGCGGTGGCGGCGCAGCTCCCGTCGTGACTGTCGACGAACGGGCGATGTCTGCCTGATTCGCCTCTTGTGCGGTTGATTGTCGGGTTAGCGTTCGGTCGGCTCCTGAGCCGGATGCAGACCATGGGGGAAACGTGGCCGTCGCCGCCGATACACGCCCGTCCCGCGCCACGACGGCCGGGACGCCGGGCGCCCGCCCGACCGCGCCCGCCCCGCCCGGGGCGCCCGCCGACCCGGACCGCCGGCAGCGCAACGTCGACGCTCGCGTGGCGTACGCGCGCTGCGGCGCCACCGCCGGGCCGCTGCGCCCGCCCCGCCGCCCCGACGCGGCGGTCGAGTTCCGCCCCACCGCCTCGGTAGCCGCGCGGCTGGTGCTGACCGTGCTGGTGCTTGTCAACAGCGCCGCCGGCCTGATCTTCGTCGGTTGGCTGCTGCTGCCCCGGCACGTGCCCGGCCCGGGCGTCGTCGGGCTCGGCGGCTGGCAGACGGCCGCCGCCCGGCTCGCGTTCTGCGTCGTCGTCGGCATCGAGCTGATCCGCCTCGCGCAGAACGTGGTGGTCTGGGTGTTCGCCTTCCACGCCCGGGACCCGGTGCCGGTCGACCCGCCGGTCGGCCTGCGGGTCGCCCTGCTCACCACGATCGTGCCGAGCAAGGAGCCGATCGAGGTCGCCGAGCGGACGCTGCGCCGGCTCCGGGAGATCGTCTACTGCGGGCACGTCGACGTGTGGATCCTCGACGAGGGCGACGACCCGGCGGTCCGGGCGATGGCCGCGCGGCTGGGCGTACGCCACTTCACCCGCAAGGGCCGGCCCGAGTACAACCGGCCCGGCGGCGAGTTCCGGGCCCGGACCAAGTCCGGCAACCACAACGCCTGGCGGGCCGAGCACGAGCACCGCTACGACGTCGTCGCGAACGTCGACCCCGACCACGTGCCACTGCCGAACTTCCTGGAACGCACGCTCGGCTACTTCCGCGACCCGGACGTCGCGTTCGTGGTGACCCCCCAGGTGTACGGCAACATGCACCAGAACTTCGTCGCCCACGGCGCCTCCGTGCAGCAGTACCTCTACAACGGGCTGATCGCCCGGGGCGGCAACGGCCTGGACGCGCCGCTGCTGACCGGCACCGGGCACCTCTACCGCCCGGCGGCCTGGCGGACCGTCGGCGGCTACCAGGACTCGATCATCGAGGACCACCTCACCAGCATCCGCGTGCACGCCGCCGTCAACCCGGCCACCGGCAACCGGTGGAAGGGCGTCTACACCCCGGACGTGGTGGCGCTCGGCGAGGGACCGACCTCCTGGGCGGACTACTTCAACCAGCAGAAGCGCTGGGCGGCCGGGATCTGCGAGATCCTGCTCCGGCGCGAGATGCGCACGCCGCGCGACCTGCCGTCGCGCCGCCGCTGGCAGTACCGGCTGCTCCAGTTCTACTACCCGAGCGTGGCGGTGAGCCTGCTGCTCGGCAACGCCGCCACCGCGCTCTACCTGCTCACCGGCGTCGACGCGGGCCGGCTCGACCCGCAGGTCTGGGCGACGCTGTGGGGTTCCACCATCGGCACCTGGTTCCTGCTCTGGCTGTGGCTGCGCCGCTTCAACATCGCCCCGCACGAGCGGGAGGAGGTGGGCATGGCCGGCATGGCGCTCGCACTGTTCGCCGGACCGGTCTACGTGGCCGCCGCGGTGGGCGCCCTGCTGCGCCGCAAGCTCGGCTTCGTGGTCACCGCCAAGGGCGCGCTGCGCACAGTGGAGTCGGCGCGCACGTTCCGGCTGCACCTGTGCTGGGCGCTCGCCGCCGCCGGACTGCTCGCGGCGAGCTTCGCGCTGGGTCACGACTACCCGCTGCTGCGGGTCTGGCCGGCGCTGACGCTGCTGACCGGGCTCGCCCCACCCCTGATCTCCTGGGCGGAGAGTATGCGGGCCCGCCGGGTCCGGGCCGCCGACGTGGCCCGGGAACCCCAGGTGGTGCCCCGGACCGTGGCCGAGGGTGGTGTGCCGTGCTGAGGCCGACGCTGCCCCGGGTGGGCCTGGCGCTGGGCGGGTTGCTGCTGCTCGCGTACGCCTTCGTGGTGGCGCCCGGCGCCTGGCGCGACCCGGGCACGGACGTCGCGGCGCGACGGCCCGCCCCGGCGACGCCGCAGGCCAGCACCGACGCGCCGGCGGCGATCGTGCCGAGCCCGCGCGGCGGCCCGTTCCCCCCGGCCGGGCAGGCGTTCTTCGGGGTGATGACCGACAAGGGACCGTACGACTTCGCGCCGGTGGACCGGTTCGCCGAGGCGGCCGGGCGGTCGCCGCAGGTGATGCTCTTCGGCGCGGACTGGGCGTCGGCCGCGTTCGACCGCAGCCTGTTCGACCGGATCGCCGAGCGGGGCATGATGCCGATGCTCGGCTGGGAACCGTGGGACCACACGGTCGACCGGGCGGCCCGTCGTACCGCCCTGACCGACAGGCAGATCGACCGGCTCCGCGCCACCCAGCCGGACTACCGGCTGGCCCGCGTCGCGCGCGGCGACTTCGACGCGTACCTGCGCTCCTGGGCCGACGGCGTCCGGTCGCTGGGCTATCCGGTGGCGATCCGCTTCGCGCACGAGATGAACGGTGACTGGTACCCCTGGTGCGAGCGGGCCAACGGCAACCGCCCCGGCGACTACGTCCGGGCCTGGCGGCACGTGCACGACGTCTTCGCCGAGGCCGGCGCCACGAACGTCACCTGGGTGTGGAGCCCGAACGCCCGCTGGGACAAGACCACAGCGGGGCTCACCGGCCTCTACCCGGGCGACGGGTACGTCGACTGGGTCGGTGTCACCGGCTACTACGGCAGCGGCGCGTTCACCAAGACGTACTGGTCGTTCGACCAGATCTTCGGCCCGACGATCGCCGAGATCCGCAAGGTCACCGGCAAGCCGCTCGTGGTCACCGAGACCGGCGCCGCCGACGCGGCCGGGCACAAGGCCCGGTGGATCCGGGACACGTTCCGCGCCCTGCCCCGCTATCCGAACCTGATCGGGCTGATCTGGTTCGAGGTGGACAAGGAGAAGGACTGGCGCATCGCCGGCTCGCCGGCGGCGGCGACCGCGTTCGCCGAGGCGGTGGCCGGCCGGCGCTACGACGTGACCTGGTCACCTGCGGCGCGGCCGCGCGCCGGGCCCTGATTCCGCCCGCGCCGGGCACACTCCATGTCGGACGGTGCGGCTACTCTCCTCGATCATGAACGAGAGAGATCAATTCCGGCGGGCGGCGATCGAGCGGGGTGTGCCCGAGGACGAGGTGGCCCGCTTCGCGGAGCTGATCCGGTTCCAGATCCACGCCTGCCAGCGCGAGGAGGGTGTGCACGTCGGGCGGCGGGGCGGGCGGCCGCGGCTGCCGGTGGGCATGCCGTGGCCCACGTGCTCGGAGGGTTTCCCGTTGCCGTTCCTGCTCCGGCTCGACTGCGCGGCGCTGCCCCGGGTTCCCGACCTCGCCCTGCCGGCCGACGGCACGCTGCTGTTCTTCCTCGACCAGGAGAGCGCACTGGACGCCTGCGGCACCGAGCCCGAGCAGGAGTTCGCGCGGGTCGTGTACGTTCCGGCCGGCGCCGAGACGGTGGACGGTGAGTACGTCGTGCCCGCCGACACCGAGATGGAACCGTTCCTCGCCCCCGAGCACGAGATGTACGCGGGGCTCCAGGCGGAGCTGCCGGACTGGCTCGACCGTTCGGAGGAGTGGCTGTGTGACACCCAGATCCAGCTCCTGCGCGACATGCCGCACCGCAAAAAGATGAAAGCGCTGGTCGAGCAGCTCTGGCCCGAGCGGAACTGGTGGCTGGCGGAGGACGTCTTCGTCGGCGGCTACACCATCTCGGCGCAGGACCCGCCCGAGTCGATCATGATGGACCCGGAGCGGGTTCAGCAGGCGAGGTCTCTGCCCCGCGCGGAGCGGATGGTGGCCCGGTACGAGGAACAGCAGCGGGTGATGCGCGAATGGGTGCCGCTGGCCCAGTTCGGCGTGCCGGACGAGGAGTACGTCAACGCGCGGTTCCTGATCCGCCACGAGGACCTCGCCGCCCGGCGGTTCGACAGGGTGCTGTCCTTCTGCGAGTTCACCGAGTGACAGCCGGAGCGGGCAGTCGTCCGCCGTGCGTGTCACGGCCGGGTCACCGTCCGGTGCCGGGGGACCGGTGATTTCGCCGATGCGCGCGGGTCGACAGGGCGCGGATGCTGACGCATGTCGATGTAATTCCGGCGCAAGGAGTGACCGACGTGCCCACCACCATCCGTTCCCGTACCCCCGTCCGTGCCCTCGCCCGTCTCGCCGTGGCGGCACTGCTCGCCACCGGCGGCGCCCTCGCCGTGCCGGCCGCGGCGAGCGCCGCCAGCCCCTACGAGCGCGGCCCGGCGCCCACTAACGCCATCCTGGAGGCCAGCCGCGGCCCGTTCGCCACCTCGTCGACAAACGTCTCCTCGCTGAGCGTGACCGGCTTCGGCGGCGGCGTCATCTACTACCCGACCAGCACCGCCGAGGGCACCTTCGGCGCGGTCGCCATCTCGCCCGGCTACACCGCCTCCTGGTCGAGCCTGAGCTGGCTCGGGCCACGGATCGCCTCGCACGGCTTCGTGGTGATCGGCATCGAGACCATCACCCGGCTGGACCAGCCGGACAGCCGGGGACGCCAGCTCCTGGCCGCGCTGGACTACCTGACCCAGCGCAGCTCGGTGCGCGGCCGGATCGACACCTCCCGGCTCGCCGTGGCCGGGCACTCGATGGGTGGCGGCGGCAGCCTGGAGGCCGCGGCGGCCCGGCCGTCGTTGCAGGCCGCCGTCCCGCTCGCACCGTGGAACCTGGACAAGACCTGGTCCGACGTACGGGTGCCGACGCTCATCATCGGCGGCGAGACCGACAGTGTGGCGCCGGTGGCGACCCACTCGATCCCGTTCTACAACAGCATCCCGTCCTCCTCCGAGAAGGCGTACCTGGAGCTGGACGGCGCGAGCCACTTCTTCCCGCAGACGGTGAACACGCCGACGGCGAAGCAGATGGTGGCCTGGCTGAAGCGGTTCGTCGACGACGACACCCGCTACGAGCAGTTCCTCTGCCCCGGCCCGAGCGGGTCGGCGATCGAGGAGTACCGCAACACCTGCCCCAGCGCCTGAGCCCGTCCGCTCCGGGGTGGTCGCCACGGCGACCACCCCGGGAGCGTGTCCGCCTCTTTTCCGGCGGGTTGCCCATCTGTGACACTGCATGAATGGTTTCTGCATCGACAGTGCATATAGCCTTGTGGGGACGGGACGACGAGTGCGACGCGATCCGCCGGCTCCTCGACCGCGACGACGGCGGCGCGCTGCTGTTCCACGGGCCGCCCGGCTCCGGGCGCAGCTCCCTGCTGGCGTACGCCAGCAGGTCGGCGGGGGAGCGCGCCGTGCTCACCGGCACCGGGCTGGCCGACGAGGCGACACTGCCCTACGCCGGGCTGCACCGCCTGCTCGACCCGGTGCTGGACGCGGACGCGGCCCTACCGGCGCGGCAGCGCCGGCTGCTGCGCCGCGCGCTCGGCGGCGACGGGTGCCCGGCCGAGCAGCGACTGGCCCTTGCCGCGGCGGTGCGTTCCCTGCTCGCCGCGGTGGCAGCGGACCGGCCGCTGCTGTGCACTCTGGACGACCTCGACACCGGGGATCCGCAGAGCGCCTGGACGCTCGCCGTGGTGGCTCGCCGGCTGCGCCGGCTGCCGGTGGCGCTGCTGCTGACCGCGACCGCCCCGGCCACCGTCGACGGCGTACCGGCCCACCGGCTGCGTCCGCTGGACGCCGGCGAGTGCCGGGCTATGCTCGCCGGGCTCCGGGACCGCCCGCCCGCGCCGGTGGCCGCCGCGCTGGCCGCGCTCAGCCGGGGCAGCCCGGCCGCGCTCGCCGACCTGGCCGGCGCGCTCACCCCGGCCCAGTGGCGGGGCGAGGCGCCGCTGCCCGGCACCCCGCCGGTGGACGGCGCGCTCGCCGCCTCGTACCGGGCCCGTCTGGACCGGCTGCCGGTCCCGACCCGGCGGATGGTGTTGCTGGCCGCGCTCGACCCCGGCGACGACCCGGGCACGCTGGTCCGGGCCGCGTGGGCGGCCGGCCTGACCGTCGAGGCGCTCGCCCCCGCCGAAGCCGCCGGCCTGCTGCGGACCGGGCCCGGCGGGGTCACGTTCCCGCACCCGCTCGCCCGCACGATGATCACCGCCGTGGCGCCGCTCGCCGACCTGCGCGCGGCCCAGCTGCTGCTGGCCGGCACGCTCGCCGAGGGCCCGCTGGGCCGGGCGCTGCGCCACGCCACCGCCGCCGACTGCCCGTCCGACGTGCTCGCCGCCGAGCTGGCCTCGGCTGTCGACGAGGTACCGGACCGGGCCGCCGCCGCGATCGTGCTGCGCCGCGCCGCCGAGCTTAACCCCGACCCCGGGCGCGCCGCCGAGCTGACGATCGCGGCGGCGCGCTGCGCCTGGACGGCGGGCGACCCGGACTACGCCCGGGGACTGCTGCGGGGCCTGACCGCCGGGCCGGGGGCCGGCGGCCGGGCCGACCTGGTGCGCGGCGACATGCAGCTGCGCTGCGACGCGCCCGCCGCCGCGGTCGCCACGCTGCTGGCCGCCGCCGACGCGGTCGCGCCGGCCGACCGGCGGGCAGCGCTGCTGGCGCTGGTCCGGGCCGGCGAGGCCATCTGCGTCACCGGCGACCAGTACCGGTACGCCGAGGTGGCCCGCCGGGCCGAGGCCCTGCGGCGGCCCGGCGACCCGCCCGGCCTCGACCTGCTGGCCACGTTCGCCTCAGGCGTCGGGGCGACGCTGCGCGGCGACCACGCGCGCGGCGGCCCGGCGCTGCGCCGCGTGGTCGTCCTCGGCGGCCGGCTGACCGGGCCCGCGCTCACCCCCGGCGCGCTGGTCTGCGCCGCCGCGGCGGCCCTGCTTGTCGCGGTGGACGCGCCCGCGCACCGGCTCGCCGGCCGCGCGGTGGAGCTGGCCCGCTCGCGCGGCGAGCTGTCCCTGCTGCCCCGGGCGCTGGAGCTGC
Source organism: Micromonospora sp. NPDC049151 (assembly GCF_040648395.1). Taxonomy (NCBI): domain Bacteria; kingdom Bacillati; phylum Actinomycetota; class Actinomycetes; order Micromonosporales; family Micromonosporaceae; genus Micromonospora; species Micromonospora sp. NPDC049151. The sequence continues at coordinate 73,032 of NZ_JBEZDP010000002.1, read as the reverse complement.
GGGCGGTCGCGGAGTACTGGCTGGGCCGGCACGAGGCCGCGGCGCAGACCGCCCGCGAGGGCGTGCGCGCGGCCCGCGCCACCGGTCAGCACGTGTGTGCCCAGGTGCACCTCGGCATCCTCGCCGTGCTGGCGGCGGTACGCGCCGACCGGGACGCCGCGCTGGCCCGGATCGCCGAGATCGGGGACGGGGCCGCCCCGGGGAGCCGGCCGGACGCGTACGCCAGGTGGGCCCTCGGCGTGCTGGACCTGATCGACGGCCGGTACGCCGACGCGGCGGCCCGGCTGTCCGCGCTGGCCCGCACCGGCACCGGCCGGGGTCAGGTGCTGGTCCAGGTGATGGCCACGCCGTACCTGGTGGAGGCCGCCGCGCACGACGGCGGGCGACCGGCCGCCGCGCTGGCGGTGTTCGACCACTGGGCCAGCAGCACGGCGAGCCCGTCGCGGCGGGCGCTGGCCGCGCGCTGCCGGGCGCTGCTCGCACCGCGCGGCGGCCCGGAGGCCGAGCGGGAGTTCCACGCGGCGTTGCGGTTGCACCCGGCCGACACCGACCCGTTCGAGCGCGCCCGCACCGAGCTGCTGTTCGGCCGCGAGCTGCGCCGGCGGCGCCGCCCCCGGGACGCCCGGGCGCACCTGCACCGGGCCCGGGAGGCGTTCACCCTGCTCGGCGCCACCGTCTGGGCCGACCGGGCGGGCGAGGAACTGCGCGCGGCGGGGGAGTCGGTCGGGCCGGTCCGGCGCGGCCCGGAGCAGTTGCTGACCGGGCAGCAGCTGCACATCGCCCGGCTGGTCGCGGAAGGAGCGACCAACCGGGAGATCGCCACCCGGATGTGCCTGTCCACCCGGACCGTCGACCACCACCTGCGCAACGTCTTCCACCGGCTGGGCGTGCGCTCCCGTACCGAGCTGGCCCGCCTGCTGGCCTGACCGCACGCCGCCGTCGGGCACCCGCGTGGCGCCGGGCCGGGCCCAGCGACCCGCCGGGCTCAGCGCAGCGCGGCCACCGCCGCGTCCGCGCCGCCGCGCCAGAGCACGCCGGCCTCGGCGAACCCGGCCGCGCGCAACGCGTCCAGGTGCCACGCCGCCGGCGGGCTCCACTCCGGGCTGTGCCCGGTCGGGTAGATCTGCCGCCGCTTCTCCACCAGCGGCCCGAGCAGCGGGTCGCCGGCCGCCTGCGCCCACCAGTCCGGCCAGGACAGCGCAGCGCCGGCCCGGTGCCGGGCGTCTCGTCGTGCCTTCGCGCGAGCGCCGAGGCGGGCGGTGAGCGCCGGCATCGTGTCGTCGGGCATGTGGTCGGCGTTGACGAACACGCCGCCGGGCCGCAGCACGTCGCGGATCTCGCGGTACAGCTCCGCCAGGCGCGGACCGTCGAGCCAGTGCAGGGCGGTGGCGGTGAGCACGGCGTCGTAGTCCCGGTGCGGCAGCGCGGCGGCCCAGTCGGACCGGTTGAGGTCGGCGGTCACCACGGTGGCCCGGCCGGCCAGCGCCGCTTCGGCGAGGGTGAGCAGCACCGGGTCGAGGTCGAGCACCGTCACCTCGGCGTCGGGCCGGCGGGCCAGCGTCCGCAGGCTGATCGACCCGGTGCCGCCGGCCAGGTCGAGCACCCGGGGCGGCCGGTCACCGGCGACCGCCCCGACGGCGTCGAGCATCGCGTCGAAGCGGTGCTCCCGGTCCGGCATGAACGTCTCCTGCTGCCGGTCCCAGCTCTCCTGCCAGGCGCGCACGTCCAGATCGTAAGGAGTCATGCCGCTGACGATAGTTACCGCAGGGGATCCCTGTCGAGGCTTGTTGCCAAACTTTTGCAATAAGCCGTGACCGTCCCGGCGGCGTCACCGGGACCGGACCCGGGGCGGGGCGACGGTGACGAGCGGGTGACGCGCGCTGCGGCAGGGTCGCGGCACGACGACGGCACCGTCCGAGGGGGCTGCATGATCAGAACGATGCTCCGGCTGCGCGCGCGCCCCGGCTGCGAGCCCGCGGTCGGACCGGCGTTCGAGACGGTCGCCGGGCAGCTCGGCGCGCTGGCCGGCAACCTGCGGCACGAGCTGCTGCGCGACGCCCTCGACCCGCGCGGCTTCGTCGTCGTCACCGAGTGGACCGACGAGGTGGCGCTGCGCGCGTACCGGCGGGGGCCGGTGGCCGCCCGCCTGGCCGGCCTGCTCCGGCCGTTGACCGAGCCGGACGGTGACCCCGGGTATCCGCTGATGCGGGAGACCGGGGACGGCGACGGCCCGGTCTACGTGGACGTCGAACTGACCGTGCCGCTCGGCCGGCTCGCCGAGTTCCACAAGGGCTACCCCGAGGTGGTCCGGCGGATGGCCGCGATACCCGGCTACCGCCGTGAGCAGTTGCTGCGCGAACCCGGCTCCGACATCCACCACATCTTCGCCGAGTGGGACGGCGCCGCGCCGTTCCTCGCCTGGATCGGTGACCCGGCCCACGCCTCCGCGCAGGCCGGGCCGATCGCACCGTTCCTTCTCGACATCCGGCGTCGGCTGTTCCACGTCGTGCCTGACGCGGACGGCCGCCGACACCCCACCACGGGCTGGGAGGCCGACGTGCACAGGACAACAGACGTACTCGTCGTCGGGGCGGGACCCACCGGGCTGACCGCCGCCGTCGAACTGGCCCGGCGGGGCATCGACTGCCTGGTGATCGACAAACAGGTCACCCCGCCCGGCCACGCGGACAAGGCGATCGGCGTGCACTGCCGCACCATGGAGATCTGGGAGGAGCAGGGCGTCGTCCGGGAGGCGATGGACGCCGGCATCTGGCTCACCGGAAACATGGTCTTCGTCAACGGCACGCAGACCCACCGGATGAGCTGGGAGCTGCCCGGCCTGCCGTACGCCCACCTCGGCCTGCCGCAGTACGAGACCGAGCGGATCCTCACCGACCGGCTGGCCACGCTCGGCGTCCGTCCGCGGCGCGGCGCCGAACTGATCGACTTCACCCAGGACGCCGACGGCGTGACCGCCACCGTCCGCACCGCCGACGGCGCCACCGAGACGGTACGCGCGGCGTACCTGGTCGGTGCCGACGGCGCGCACAGCCGGGTACGGGAACGGCTCGGGCTCACCTTCACCGGCGGGCTGGGCCGGTTCCCGCAACTGTTCATGCTGGTGGACGTCGACGTGGACTGGGAGATGCCGGACGGGCACCTGCTGCGGTTCCTGCACATGACCGACGGGCAGATGGACGGGATGCTCGTCTGCGTGCCGCTGCGCGGCGAGCACCGCTACCGCATCGCCACCCTGGCCCCGCCCCGGTTCTTCGCCCAGACCGGCGGGCGCGACGCCCCGCCCGGCTTCAGCGAGGAACTCGACGAGCCGACCATCGACGACGTGCAGGCCGCGCTGGACCGCCTCGCGCCGCCCGGCACCCGGGCGACCAACCTGCGCTGGTCGTCGGTGTTCCGGATCAGCCACGGCATCGTCGACCGCTACCGCGACGGCCGCGTGTTCGTCGCCGGGGACGCCGCCCACCTGCACCCGCCGGCCGGTGGCCAGGGCATGAACACCGGCATCCAGGACACCTGGAACCTGGCCTGGAAGCTGGCGCTGGCGGTACGCGGGCTCGCCGCGCCCGGCCTGCTGGACAGCTACGAGACTGAGCGCCGCCCCGAGGGCGAGGAGATCGTCGGCCGGGCGGTACGGATGGCCGGCACCGAGGAGGTGGACCGCGCCGACCTGGAACGGCAGTTCCTCCAGGAGATGTCCATGCTGCTCAGCTACACCGGCAGCCCGCTGGTCGGGGAGACCGTCGCCGACCCGGCCGCGCTCGGCGACGCGCCCCGGCCCGGTGACATCGCGCCCGACGTGGACGGGCTGCGACGGCGCGGGGTGGGCCACCCGCTGCGGCTGCGCGACCTGACCCGGGGCACCGGCCACACGCTGCTGCTCTACGCCGACCGCACGGCCGACGCGGGGGAGCTGGCCGCGTTCACCGGCCTGTGCGCCGACGCGCGCCGGCTCGCCGGCGGGCAACTCGACGCGTACCTGCTGCTCGACCCGGAGGCGGACGAGCCGCGACTGCTCGACCCGCCCGTGGTGCGGGACGCCGAGCGCCGCTTCCGTGCCGCGTACGGGCTGGACGGCACCGGCCTGTACCTGATCCGCCCGGACGGGCACGTCGGGTTCCGGGGCGCCCCGGTCGACCCGGACGCGCTGCGCAAGCACCTGCACCTGGTGTTCGGGAGCGCGAGGTGAGCCGGGTCCGGACGGTGCTGTCGATGCGGACCCGGGAGGGCTGCGAGGAGCGCTTCGAGGCCGAGTGGCTCACCGCCGCCGAAGAGATCCGCACGCTCGACGGCTGCCTGCACCAGGACCTGGTCCGCGACGCCGACGACCCGCGCAGCTATCTGATCATCAGCGACTGGGCGGACCGGGATCGGCTCGACGCGTTCGGCCGCAGCGCGCACCGGGACCGGCTGCTCAGCATCATCCGCGAGTTGCGCGAGTCCGCCGACCGGCACACCTACCAGGTGCTGCACAGCGTGGCCGGCGAGATGGGGGAGAGGCGATGACCGACGACGTGGTGCCGGCGGGCGAGCTGTACACCGACGCGTTCGCGGCCGACCCGTACCCCGCGCTGGCCCGGCTGCGCGCGGACCGGCCGGTCTGCCCGGTCGGCTCGCCGCGCTTCGACTCCTGGCTGATCACCCGCTTCGACGACGCCCGCACCGCGCTGACCGACCCGCGCCTGTCCAAGGACCTGTACGGCCCGGGGCAGCACTACCTGAAGATCTTCGGCCCGACCTCCGAGGGCCTGAACCGCAACATGCTCAACTCCGACCCGCCCGAGCACACCCGGCTGCGCCGGGTGGTGTCGCAGGCGTTCGCGCCCCGGCGGATCGAGGCGCTGCGCCCCCGGGTGGCGTCGATCGTCGAGCAGCTCATCGACAAGATGGCGCCGCACGGTGAGGCGGACCTGATGCACGAGTTCGCCATCCCGCTGCCGATGACTGTCATCTGCGAACTGCTCGGGGTGCCGCCGGCCGACCACGACCGGGTGCTCGACTGGACCCAGGTCATCCGCACCTCCGGCTCCAGCAGCCGGCCGCCGGCCCAGGAGCGCGCGGCGGTGCAGGAGGCCCAGCTACGGCTGCACCACTACCTGGCCGGGCTGGTCCGGGCCAAGCGCGACGACCCGGCCGACGACATCATCGCCGCGCTCATCAAGGCGGTCGACCAGGACGGGACGCTGTCCGAGGCGGAACTCGTCACCACCACGTTCCTGCTGCTGTTCGCCGGGCACCAGACCACCGCCGACTTCCTGGGCAACGCCGTGCTGGCGCTGCTCACCCACCCCGAGCAGATGGAACTGCTGCGCGACTCGCCGCGCCTGCTGCCCGCGGCGATCGAGGAACTGCTGCGCTTCGACGGGCCGCTGCCGGTGGCCAGCCCGCGCATCGCCACCGAGGACGTCGACTACCAGGGCGTACGCATCCCGCGCGGCGCGATCGTCGGGGTGGCGATAAACGCGGCCAACCACGACCCGGCGCACTTCGCCGACCCGGACCGGCTGGACCTGCGCCGGGTCCGGGGCCCGCACCTCGGGTTCGGGCACGGCGTCCACTACTGCCTCGGTGTCTCGCTGGCCCGGATGGAGGCCGAACTCGCGCTCGGGGCGCTGCTGCGGCGGCTGCCCGGACTGCGTCTCGGCGTACCGCTCGCCGAGGTGCGCCGGCTCCCGGCCGCCTCGCCGTTCCGCGGCCTGCTGGAACTGCCCGTCACCTTCACCGCCTGACGGCGCCGCCGTCTCGCGCCGCCGCCCCCGTCGCAATCATTCAAGGAGCAGTCATGGTCTTCCGCAACGTGATCGTCTGTCACATGGTCCCCGGCAGCGAGCAGATCGTCGGCGGCGTGTTCGGCCACTACGATCAGGCCACCCGGCCGCAGGATCTGGGCGTCATCGGCCGGTACCTGCTGTCGCACCACGACCTCTACCTCCACGTGATCGAGCGGGAGCAGGACCCGCGGATCTCCGGGCAGACCCGTGGCCTGCCCGCTTTTCAGAAGATCGCCGAGGAGATCGGCCCGTACGTCACCCCGTACCCGCGCTACTGGAAGAACCCGTCGGACTCGGTCGCGAAGGAGTTCTACCACTGGGCGCCCGAGGGGGAGCCGCCCGCCGACACCACGCTCACCGTGATCGTCGGGCGGATCAAGCCCGGCGCCGAACCGGACGTGGCACGGGTCTTCGGCGAGTCCGACGCCGGGTCGCTCCCGGCCGACCTCGGTGTCACCGGGCGCTGGCTCTACTCGATCGACGACGTCTACGTGCACCTGCTCGAACAGGAGTCGTCGGCGGCCGAGGCGACCCGGGACCAGCACGGCGACAAGCCCGCCTTCGGCAAGGTGATGCAGGACCTGGGCCCGTACATCGAGCCGTACCGGCCGGAGAAGTGGCAGGGCCCGCAGGACTCCGTGGCCACCGTCTTCTACCGCTGGCAGGCCCAGGACTGAGTGCTCCCGTCGCCCGGGAGCGCGGAAACGCCGCCCCCGCGACCGGCCGTACGCCAGGCTGGTGCGGGGGTGCCGGGTGCCGACGAAGGAGATCGTCCAGCACGTCGGGGCGCTGCTGGACCTGGCCGGGGTGCTCGTCATCGCGGTCGGCGTCGCGGTCGCCACGGCGGTGTTCGCGGCGCGCTGTGCCCGGACCCGGGCGGTGGTGGCGCACTACCGGGCGTACCGGCAGGGCGTCGGCCGGGCCATCCTGCTCGGCCTGGAGTTCCTGGTCGGCGGCGACATCATCCGTACGGTCGCGGTGTCGCCCACGTTCACCAGCGTCGGCGTGCTGGCGCTGATCGTGCTGGTCCGCACGTTCCTCAGCTTCTCGCTGGAGGTGGAGCTGGACGGCCGCTGGCCCTGGCAGGGCCGGACGCCCACCGACCGGCCGAGCGTCGGCGCCCACCCGCAGCGCTGACCGGCCGCCGCCGCTTACCCCCGGGGGGTATGATGGTCGGCGGAGGTGACGCCCGATGGAGCACGGACCCGGTCACGACACCGGCCACCACGGCGACCACGCCGGCGGTCACGGCGCGCACGCCGGGCACGACCCGGCGCAGTTCCGCCGCCGGTTCTGGCTGAGCCTGGCGCTGACCGTGCCGATCGTCGCCACCAGCCACATGGTGATGGACTGGTTCGGCTACTCACTCGACTTCCCCGGCGTGCGCTGGGTCGGCCCGGTGCTCGGCACCGTGGTGTTCGCCTACGGCGGCTGGCCGTTCCTCACCGGCGGGCTGCGTGAGCTGCGCGAACGTGCCCCCGGCATGATGCTGCTGATCTCGATGGCGATCGTCGTCGCGTACCTCGCCTCGGCCGCCACCAGCCTCGGCCTGTTCGACCTGGACTTCTGGTGGGAGCTGGCCGCGCTGGTCACGATCATGCTGCTCGGCCACTGGCAGGAGATGCGGGCGGTCGGGCAGGCGCGCGGCGCTCTCGGTGCCCTCGCCGCGCTACTGCCCGACGACGCCGAGCGCCTGGACGACGCCGGGCGGCCGCATCCGGTGCCGGTCGGCGAGCTGCGGGTGGGAGACCTGGTGCTGGTGCGCCCCGGCGGGCGGGTGCCGGCCGACGGGCGGATCGTCGAGGGCGCCGCCGAACTGGACGAGTCGATGATCACCGGGGAGTCGCGGCCGGTCGCCCGCGCCGCCGGGGACCGGGTGGTCGCCGGCACCGTCGCCACCGACTCCACCCTCCGGGTACGCGTCGAGGCAGTAGGCGCGGACACCGCGCTGGCCGGCATCGGGCGGCTCGTCGCCGAGGCGCAGGCCTCCGGCGGGCGCGCGCAGGTGCTCGCCGACCGGTTCGCCGCGCTGCTGTTCTACCTGGCGGCGTTCGCCGGCCTGGCCACGTTCGCGGTCTGGGCGCTGCTCGGCGACCCCGACCAGGCGGTGGTACGCACCGTGACGGTGCTGGTGATCGCCTGCCCGCACGCGCTCGGCCTGGCGATCCCGCTGGTGGTGGCGCTGTCCACAGCGTTGTCGGCCCGCGCCGGCATCCTGGTCAAGGACCGGCTCGCGCTGGAGCGGATGCGCACCGTCGACACGGTCCTGTTCGACAAGACCGGCACGCTCACCACCGGCCGGCACACGGTGACCGGGGTGGCCACCACCGGCGGGCTGGACGAGAACGTCGCCCTGGGCCTGGCCGGCGCGGTGGAGGCCGACAGCGAGCACCCGCTGGCCCGGGCGCTGGTCGCCGCCGCCGACGCCCGAGGCGCCCGTCCCGCCGCGCGCGGCTTCCGGGCGCTGACCGGCCGGGGCGTGCGCGCCACGGTGGACGGCGTGGACTGGGCGGTCGGCGGGCCGGCGCTGCTGCGCGAGCTCGACGCCCCGGTGCCGGACGACCTGGCCCGGGCCGCGCGGGAGTGGTCGGGCCGGGGCGCCGCGGTGCTGCACCTGATCCGGCTGCCCGAGGGCGGCCCGCCCGAGGTGACCGCCGCGTTCGGGCTGGAGGACCAGGTGCGCCCGGAGGCGCGGGCCGCCGTGGCCGAGCTGCGCGACCTCGGCGTGCGCAAGATCGTGATGATCACCGGCGACGCGCGCCCGGTCGCCGAGGCGGTCGCCGCCGACCTCGGGTTCCGGCCCGGTGTCGACGAGGTCTTCGCCGAGGTGCTTCCCGCCGACAAGGACAAGGCGGTGGCCGAACTGCGCGAGCGCGGGCTGACGGTGGCGATGGTCGGCGACGGCGTGAACGACGCGCCGGCGCTCGCTCGCGCCGACGTCGGGCTGGCCATCGGCGCGGGCACCGACGTGGCGATCGAGTCCGCCGGGGTGGTGCTGGCCGGCTCCGACCCGCGCGGCGTGGGCGGCGTGATCCGGCTGTCCCGCGCCTCGTACCGGAAGATGCGGCAGAACCTGGCCTGGGCGGCCGGCTACAACGTGGTGGCGATCCCGCTCGCCGCCGGGGTCCTCGCGTGGGCGGGGATCGCGCTCAGCCCGGCGCTGGGCGCGGTGCTGATGTCCGCCTCCACCATCGTGGTCGCGCTCAACGCCCAACTGCTGCGCCGGGTCCGGATCACGCCGTCCGACTGAGCCGCAGTTCCGGTCCCCGAGCCGCTCCGCAGCTCGCGGATGCGAGCCACCACGCCCCTTCCGGCTCGCACCTGCGGGCCGCTAGGGTGGGGCGCGTGACGGTGTTCCGCATCGGCGAGGCGGCCGAACTGCTCGGGGTCAGCGCGGACACGGTCCGCCGCTGGATCGACGCCGGCAAGCTGCCGGCCACCCGCGACGAGCACGGCCACCGGGTGCTCGACGGCGCGGACGTCGCGGCGTTCGTCCGCGCCCCCGGCCATCCCGAGCTCTCCTCGGCCCGCAACCGGCTGCGCGGCATCGTCACCGCCGTCGTCAAGGACACCGTGATGGCCCAGGTGGACATCCAGGCCGGCCCGTTCCGGGTGGTGTCGCTGATGAGCCGCGAGGCCGTCGACGACCTCGACCTCCAGGTCGGCTCCGTCGCCGTCGCGGTCATCAAGTCGACCACCGTCGTGGTCGAACGCGCCGTCACCCCCAGGGGAAGGACAAGCCCATGACCGTACGGCGGATCCGCGTCGCGCTCGCCGCCGCGCTGGTGGCGGCGCTCGGCCTGACCGCCTGCGGCGGCGCCGACGAACCGGCCGGGCCCGACGGCGCCGGACCGCTGACAGTGTTCGCCGCCGCCTCGCTCACCGAGTCGTTCACCACGCTCGGCAAGGAGTACGAGGCAGCGCACCCGGGCCGCACCGTCAGGTTCAACTTCGGCGGCAGCTCCGGGCTGGCCACCCAGATCACCCAGGGCGCACCCGCCGACGTGTTCGCCGCCGCGTCCCCGGCCACCATGAAGACGGTCACCGACGCCGGTGACGCGGCCGGCGAACCGGCGGTGCTGGTCCGCAACCAGCTCGTCGTCGCCGTACCCCCTGGCAACCCGGCCCGGGTCGGCGGCCTGGCCGGCCTGGCCCGCCCCGGCGTCAAGGTGGCGCTCTGCGCCGAGCAGGTGCCCTGCGGCGCCGCCGCCCGCACCGCGCTCGACGCCGCCGGCGTCCGGCTCACCCCCGCCACGCTCGAACAGGACGTCAAGGGCGCGCTGGCCAAGCTGCGCCTCGGCGAGGTCGACGCGGCACTGGTCTACCGCACCGACGTCCGCTCCGCCCCCGGACTCGACGCCGTCGAGTTCCCCGAGTCGGCGCGCGCGGTGAACGACTACCCGATCGTGGTGCTGCGCGCCGCCGGCAACCCGGCCGGTGCCCGCGCCTTCGTCGACTTCGTCCGCTCCGACGCCGGGCTCGCCGTGCTCACCGCCGCCGGGTTCCAGGCGCCGCCCGGCGCATGAGCCGCACCGTACGCCGGCAGCGGGTGCCGGTGGCCCTGCTCGTGCCCGCCGGGCTCGGACTGGCCTTCCTCGTCCTGCCGCTCGCCGGCCTGCTGCTCCGCGCACCCTGGACCACGCTGCCCGAGCGGCTGACCGAACCGGGTGTGCTCACCGCGCTGCGGCTGTCGCTGGAGACCGCCACCGTCGCCACGCTGCTCTGCGTGGCGCTCGGCGTACCCCTGGCCTGGCTCCTGGCGCGGGTGGAGTTCCCCGGCCGGCGGCTGGTCCGGGCGCTGGTCACCGTGCCGCTGGTGCTGCCGCCGGTGGTCGGCGGCGTGGCGCTGCTGCTGGTCTTCGGCCGGCGCGGGCTGATCGGGTCGTGGCTGGACGAGACGTTCGGGGTGACGTTGCCGTTCACCACCGCCGGGGTGGTGCTGGCCGAGGCGTTCGTGGCCATGCCGTTCCTGGTCATCGCCGTCGAGGGGGCGCTGCGCGGCGCCGACCCCCGGTACGAGGAGGCCGCCGCCACGCTCGGCGCCGGACGGTTCACCACCTTCACCCGGGTCACGCTGCCGCTCGTCGCCCCGGGCGTGGTGGCCGGGGCGGTGCTCTGCTGGGCCCGGGCGCTCGGTGAGTTCGGCGCCACCATCACGTTCGCCGGCAACTACCCCGGCCGCACCCAGACCATGCCGCTGGCGGTCTACCTGGCCCTGGAGACCGACCTGCAGGCCGCGATCGTGCTGAGCCTGATCCTGCTCACCGTCTCCGTGGTCATCCTCGCCGCGCTGCGCGACAAATGGGTCGGGACCTCATGAGTGTGCTGGACGCGCGTCTGGTCGCCGAGCGGGACGGCTTCACCCTGGACGTGCCGCTGCGCATCGCCGCCGGTGAGGTGGTGGCGCTGCTCGGCCCCAACGGCGCCGGCAAGACCACCGCGCTGCGGGTGCTCGCCGGGCTGCACCCGCTCAGCGCCGGGCACCTCACGCTCGACGGCGCCGACCTGGACCGGCCCGGACGCCGGGTGTGGACGCCGCCGGAGCGGCGGCCGGTCGGCGTGGTGTTCCAGGACTACCTGCTGTTCCCGCACCTGAGCGCGCTGGACAACGTGGCGTTCGGGCCGCGCCGCCGGGGCGCCGACAAGCGCGCCGCCCGCGCCCTGGCCCAGCGGTGGCTGGACCGGGTCGGCCTCGGCGACCAGGCCCGCCGCCGGCCCCGGCAGCTCTCCGGCGGGCAGGCCCAGCGGGTCGCGCTGGCCCGCGCGCTCGCCGTCGACCCGGCCCTGCTGCTGCTCGACGAGCCCCTGGCCGCGCTCGACGCGCGGACCCGGCTGGACACCCGCGCCGAACTCCAGCGCCACCTCGGCGCGCACCCCGGCGCGACGCTCCTGGTCACCCACGATCCCCTCGACGCCCTGGTGCTCGCCGACCGACTGGTCATCGTGGAGGACGGGCGCGTCGTGCAGGAGGGCGACGCCCCCACCGTGACGGCCCGGCCACGCACCGACTACGTGGCCCGGCTCGTCGGTCTCAACCTGCACCGCGGCCACGCCCACGGGCGCACCGTCACGGTCGGTGAACTGACGCTCACCACCGCCGACACCGTCCACGGTGACGCGTTCGTGGCGTACCCGCCGTCGGCGGTGGCGCTGCACCCCGCCAAGCCCGAGGGGAGCCCGCGCAACGTCTGGGCGGCCACTGTCAACGGCGTGCAACGACACGGTGACAACCTGCGCGTGCAGCTCGCCGGGCCGGTCGAGGCGGCCGCCGACGTCACGCCCGCCGGCGCGGCCCATCTCGGACTGATCCCCGGCCGGCCGGTCTGGGCAGCGGTGAAGGCAGCCGAGACGCGCGCCTATCCGGCGTGACAAACACCGCTGGTCAGGACGTGTGCCCAGGTGAGAGGTTTGATCTGCGCTCAACCGGTCACTGGGACGGTAGCGACGACGCAAAGGGGGACACGGTGCCCGACACGATCCGCAACAGGTCCAGTCAGGACGCCGCTCTGCCACGGGGCGTGACCGATTCGTTGCTGTGGCGTGCCGCGTACGACGTTGCCGCCGCCCACCGGCCCGACGAGTCCGGCCGGTGCGAGAGCCTGCTGTGTGACGGCCAGGCCGCGCCGTGTGACGCGCTGACCGCGGCCCACCGGGCCATGGAGCTGGCCGGGGACCGGCACGACGACCGGGCCGAGCCCGAGACCTGGCGTCCGGAGCAGCGCCGGCGCGCGGCCTGAGCATCGGGTCGCGGGCGGTTCGAACCGCTGACGCCCCGCTTTCGTGTTTATGATCGACAACTCGGTCGGAATGCGGGGAAGAGGAGAGTTCGTGACTGTCGACGCCCACGCGTTCTGGCTCCGCACACCCGGTGCGGGCGAGATCCGGCCGGTCCGGCTCGCCCCGCCCGGCCCGGGCGAGGTGCTGGTCCGTACCCGCTTCTCCGGGGTCAGCCGTGGCACCGAGACGCTTGTCTTCACCGGCCGCGTCCCGGCCGACCAGCACGCCGCCATGCGCGCGCCGTTCCAGGAGGGCGACTTCCCCGCGCCGGTCAAGTACGGCTACCTCAGCGTCGGCACCGTCGAGGCGGGCGACGAGCGGCTGCTCGGCCGTACCGTCTTCTGCCTCTACCCGCACCAGAGCGCGTACGTGGTCCCGGCCGACGCGGTCACAGTCGTGCCGGACGGCGTACCGGCCGGGCGTGCGGTGCTCGCCGGCACCGTGGAGACGGCTGTCAACGCTCTCTGGGACGCCGCCCCGCTGGTCGGCGACCGGGTCACGGTGATCGGCGGCGGCATGGTCGGCTGCGCGGTGACCGCGCTGCTGACCCGCTTCCCCGGCGTACGCGTCGAACTCGTCGACGCCGACCCGGCCCGCGCCGGGGTGGCCGCCGCGCTCGGCGCCGACTTCGCCACGCCCGCCGACGCCACCGGCGAGCGTGACCTGGTGGTGCACGCCAGCGCCACCGCCGACGGGCTGCAACGCGGCCTGGCGCTGCTGCGCCCCGAGGGCACCGTGCTGGAGCTGAGCTGGTACGGCGACCGGCCGGTCACGCTGGCGCTGGGCGGCGCGTTCCACTCCCGACGGCTGGGCATCCGCAGCAGCCAGGTCGGCACCGTCTCGCCCCGGCGGGCCGACCGCAGCTACGCCGACCGGCTCGCGCTCGCCCTGGACCTGCTGGCCGACCCGGTGTTCGACGCGCTGCTCACCGGCCGGTCCCGCTTCGACGACCTGCCCGACGTGCTGGACCGGCTCGCCTCGGGCGAGCTGCCGGCGCTGTGTCATCTCATCACCTACGGCGAGGAGTGATCGTGTTCAGCGTGACCGTCCGGGACCACATGATGGTCGCCCACAGCTTCCGCGGCGAGGTGTTCGGCCCGGCGCAGCGGCTGCACGGGGCGACGTTCGTCGTCGACGCCACGTTCCGCCGCGCCGAGCTGGACGACGACGGGATCGTGGTCGACATCGGGCTGGCCACCGAGCAGCTCAAGGCCGTTCTCGCCGAGCTGAACTACCGCAACCTCGACGACGAGCCGGCCTTCGCCGGGGTGAACACCACCACCGAGGTGCTCGCGCGGACGATCGCCGACCGGCTCGCCGACGCGGTGCACGCCGGCCGGCTGGGGGAGGGCGCGCGGGGCCTGGCCGGGATCACCGTCACGCTGCACGAGTCGCACATCGCGTGGGCGAGCTACGAGCGGTCGCTCTGACCGGATGACAGTCGTCCACGTGGTGCTTCCGGGCGACATCGACGACCCGGCGGACCCCAGCGGCGGCAACGCCTACGACCGCAGGGTCTGCCGGGGCCTGGCCGCCCGCGGCTGGACGGTACGGGAGCACCAGGTGCCAGGCGGCTGGCCACACCCGGGGCCGGCGGAGCGCGCCGACCTGGCCGGGCTGCTCGGCGGGCTGCCCGACGGCGTGCCGGTGCTGCTCGACGGCTTGGTCGCCTCGACCGTGCCGGATGTGCTCGCCCCGCACGCCGCGCGGCTGCGCCTGGTCGTACTGGTGCACCTGCCGATCGAGGGCGAGACGGAGGCGCGGTCGCTGGCGGCGGCCACCGCCGTGGTCGCCACCAGCGAGTGGACGCGGCGTCGCCTGCTCGACCGCTACGCGCTGCCACCGCGGCTGGTGACCGTCGCGCCGCCCGGCGTCGACCCGGCGCCCGTCGCCACCGGCACACCCGGCGGGGGACGGCTGCTCTGCGTCGCCGCCGTCACCGGGGTCAAGGGGCACGACGTGCTGGCCGCCGCGCTCGCCGAGGTGTCGGACCTGGACTGGACCTGCGACTGGGTGGGCCCGCTGGACCGGGACCGCGCGTTCGCCGACGGGTTGCGCGGGCGCCTCGACGCCACAGGTCTCGGCGGCCGGGTCCGGCTGACCGGACCGCGCACCGGCACGGACCTGGCCGCCACGTACGCCGCCGCGGATCTGCTGGTTGCGCCCTCCCGGCGGGAGACGTACGGGATGGTGGTCACCGAGGCGCTGGCCCGTGGCGTACCGGTGCTGGCCAGCGACACCGGCGGCCTGCCGGACACGCTCGGGCACGCCCCCGGCGGCGACCGGCCCGGCCTGCTGGTGCCGCCGGACGATCCTGGTGCGACCGCCGCGGCGCTGCGGCGCTGGCTCACCGACGCCGGCCTGCGGGACCGGCTGCGCCACGCCGCCCGGCAGCGGCGGCACACCCTCACCGGCTGGCCGGTCACCGTGGACCGGCTGGCGACGGCACTGAAGGAGGCGACCGCGGCATGACCACCTCACTCCCGCCCGGCTTCGCGGACTGGCTGCGACTGCGCGAGCCCGCCGACGCGGCGGCCCGCAGCGCCGAGCTGGCCGAGGCGGTCCGCGACCGGCTGCCCGCCGGCCGCCCGCTCGTCGTGCACGACCTGGGCAGCGGCACCGGCTCGATGGCCCGCTGGCTCGCGCCCCGGCTACCCGGCCCGCAACACTGGGTGCTGCACGAACGCGACGCGGACCTGCTCGCGCTGGCCCGGGCCGGACGGCTCACCGCCGCCGACGGCGCCGAG
The DNA here is from genome assembly GCF_040648395.1 of Micromonospora sp. NPDC049151. NCBI lineage: Bacteria > Bacillati > Actinomycetota > Actinomycetes > Micromonosporales > Micromonosporaceae > Micromonospora > Micromonospora sp. NPDC049151. The sequence goes on along the minus strand of NZ_JBEZDP010000002.1, from coordinate 57,719 downwards.
GTCACGGTGACCACGCGCGGCTCCGACGTCACCCGGCTGACCGCCGCCGACCTCGCCGACGCCCATCTGGTCACCGCGTCCGCGCTGCTGGACATGCTCACCGCCGAGGAGGTCGAACGGATGGCGGCGGCCTGCGCCGGCCACCCGACGCTGTTCGCGCTCACCGTGACCGGCCGGGTCGAGTTCAGCCCGCCGGACCCGCTGGACGCCGAGCTGACCGCAGCGTTCAACGCCCACCAACGCCGTACCGTCGACGGCCGGGTCCTGCTCGGCCCGGACGCGGTGGACGTCACGGTGGCCGCGTTCCGCCGGCACGGCGTCGACACGCTCGTGCGGCCGACCCCGTGGCGGCTCGGCCCGGAGCAGGCGGAACTGGCCGCCGAGTGGCTCACCGGCTGGGTCGAGGCGGCCGTCGAGGAACTACCGCATCTGTCCGGGCCCGCCGCGACGTATCACAGGTGGCGGCTCGCCGAGGCCGCCGCCGGACGGCTCGGAGTGGTGCTGCACCACGCCGACCTGCTCGCCGGCTGAACCGTACCGGCCGTCGGCACGTGACAACCGGTGGGAACAAGGGAGGACCGTTTGTCACACGTCGCCGTCGCCGGGCCCGTACCGGCCGTCGCATCCGTACCGGCCCGGCCGCGCCGGTCCCGGCCCAACGGAGCCTGGGTACGTCCGCTGCTCGGGCTCGCCGTGCTCGCCGTGCTCGTCGCGTCGGTGGGCACCGGCCCGTTCCTGGCCGGGCTGCGCCTGATCGACGCGCCCGCGCTGGCCGCCGCGCTCGGCATCGGCGTGATCACCACCGTCTGCTGCGCCTGGCGCTGGTCGCTGGTCGCCGGCGGGCTGGGCGTACGGCTGCCGATGCGCGCGGCGGTGGCGCACTGCTACCGGGCCGTCTTCCTGAACTCCACGCTGCCCGGTGGCGTGCTCGGCGACGTGCACCGGGCGGTACGGCACGGCCGCGACGCCGGGGACGTGGCCCGGGGCGTGCGGGCGGTGGTCTGGGAGCGCACCGCCGGGCAGGTGGTGCAGGTGGTGATCGCGGTGGCGCTGCTCGCCGCGTTCCCGTCGCCGGTACGCCGGTACCTGCCCGCGCTGGCCGCCGTGCTCGCCGTGGTCGCGCTGGCGCTGGTGCTCGCCGCCCGCGCGGTGCCCCGCTCCGGCGCGTCCCGCCTCGCCCGGGCGGCCCGGACCGCTGTCGCCGACGTCCGCTCCGGGGTGCTGGGCCGCCGGACGTGGGCCGGTGTGGTGGTCGCCTCGACAGTGGTGTTCGCCGGTCACCTGGCCACGTTCGTGGTGGCCGCCCGCACGGCCGGCGCGGACGCCCCGCTGTCGCATCTGCTGCCGCTGACGCTGCTGGCCCTGATGGCGATGGCGGTGCCGCTGAACGTGGGTGGTTTCGGGCCGCGCGAGGGGGTGGCCGCGTGGGCGTTCGCCTCGGCCGGGCTGACCGCCGCGCAGGGTGTGGCGACCGGCACTGTGTACGGCGCGCTGGTCCTGGTGGCCAGCCTGCCGGGCGCCGCGGTGCTGCTGGCACGGCGGATGCCCCGGCGCGAGCCCGGCAACTGTCGGTGATCCCGCCTACGGTGGGGGAGCGAGGTGTGCGTCGCCGGGTCCGCCCGGCGACCGGACGACAGGAGAACCATGGACGAAACGCTGCCCACCGCGACGGTCCGGACCCGCGTGACGGTTCCGCTCCGGTTCCCCGACGGCTACGTGACCACGGCCCGCGTGCACACCTTCCACGGTCTCGTCGACGGACGCGAGCACCTGGCGTTCGGGCTCGGTGAGCACACCGAGGTCGACCCGCCGCTGGTCCGCCCGCACAGCGAGTGCCTCACCGGGGACGTGTTCGGCAGTCAGCGCTGCGACTGCGGGCCGCAGTTGCGCGAGGCGGTGCAGCGCATCGCCGAGGCCGGTGGCTACCTGCTCTACCTGCGGCAGGAGGGGCGCGGCATCGGCCTGTACGCCAAGCTCGACGCGTACGCCCTGCAGGACGACGGCCTCGACACGTACGAGGCGAACCTCGCGCTCGGGCGCGGCGCGGACGAGCGCGACTACACGGTGGCCGCGCAGATGCTCGCCGCGCTGGGCGTGGACCGGGTGGCCCTGCTCAGCAACAACCCGGACAAGGCGGCCCAGCTCGAACGCCTCGGCGTGACGGTGGCCGACCGGGTGTCCACCGGCGTGCACCTGTCCCCGGCCAACGCCGGCTACCTGGCGGCCAAGGTGACCCGCGCCGACCACGCCCTCGACCTGCCGTTCGTGCCGTGACCACCCGCCCGTACGTGCTGCTCAGCTGCGCGATGTCGATCGACGGCTACATCGACGACGCCAGCGCCGAGCGGCTGCTGCTGTCGAACGACGACGACCTGGACCGGGTCGACGCGACCCGGGCCGGGTGCGACGCGATCCTGGTGGGCGCGGCCACCGTGCGCCGCGACGACCCCCGCCTGCTGGTGCGCAGCGAGCAACGGCGGGCCGAGCGGGTGGCGCGCGGGTTGCCGCCGTCGCCGGTGAAGGTGACTGTCACCGGCAGCGGTGACCTCGATCCGGGTGCCCGGTTCTTCACCACCGGTGACGGGCTCAAGCTGGTCTACTGCCCGAGCGGCGTGGTGGACAAGGCCCGCGAGCAGGTGGGCGCCGTGTCGACGGTGGTCGACGCGGGGGATCCGGCCACCCCGGAGGCGGTGGTGGCCGACCTGGCCGGGCGTGGGGTGACGCGCCTGATGGTGGAGGGCGGCGGCATGGTGCACCGCCAGTTCCTGACCGCCGGCCTGGCCGACGAGTTGCACCTGGTGGTGGCGCCGTTCTTCGTGGGGGACAGGCGGGCGCCGCGCTTCGTCGGGGACGGCCGCTTCCCGTGGCACGCGGGGCGCCGGGCCCGGGTGGTCGAGGTGCGCCAGATCGGCGACGTGGTCCTCACCCGGTACGCGTTGTCCGACCGCTGCCCGGCCTGACCGCCGTGTCGATCCGGTCCGCCCTTGTGCAAGCTCACGGTCGTGATTAGTTTGTTGACCATCCATACGAACTAATCCGCTGTGCTTCCCTTCCCGAAGGGGGACCGATGACCGCGCACCACCCCGACCCGGGCTCCTCCCGCCGCCGCTTCCTCGGCCTGGTCGGCCTCGGCGTGGCCGCCACCGCCACCGGCCCGCTGCTCGCCGGCTGCTCGGAGAAGCCGGCCGGCTCCGGCGCCGCCCAGAACCTCGACGCCGTCTCCGGCCTGCTGCCCACCCGCAAGGACCTGCCCGGCGGCATCAAACCCGACATCGTCGGCACCCGCCCGGTGCCCGACGGCTACACCAGCTACCCGACGAGCCTCGTCGACGCCATCACCGACAAGCCCGGCACCAGCGGCAAGCAGGTCACCGCGATGACGCCGGCCTGGGGCCCGGCACCGCCCGGAGTCGCGCAGAGCGCCTACCTCCAGGCCGTGAACGCCGAGCTGGGCACGCCCGTCAACTTCACCATCCAGGACGGCAACACGTACGCCGACAAGCTCAACGCCATGCTCGGTGCGCGGGACGTCCCGGACCTGCTGTGCGTACCGGGGTGGGAGGTGGAGAAGATCCCGCGTTTCGCCGAGGCGATCAAGGTGCTCTTCGAGGACCTGACCGACCACCTCAAGGGCGACGCCGCCGGCGCGTACCCGATGCTGGCGAGCTTCCCCACCGGGGCCTGGCGGCGTGCGGTGTGGAACGAGCGGATCATGTCCGTGCCCAACCCCACTGACGGGCCGTTCCCGTGGGCGCTGTTCACCCGCAAGGACGTGCTCGACGCCCGCGGCCTGGCCGTGCCGGCGAACCTGGACGACCTGCTCGCCGCGGCCAAGCAGGTCACCGACCCGGCGCGCAAGGTGTGGGCGTTCAACGACGTCTTCGCCATGATCCAGATGTTCCACAAGGTGCCGGGCCACAAGGGCGGGTGGCGGGTCAAGTCTGACGGCACGCCCGAGTTCAAGTACGAGACCGAGGAGTTCCGCCGCGCGCTGGAGGTCATGGCCAAGATCTACGCGGACGGCCTGGTCCACCCGGACGTTGTGGCCAGCAAGGGCGCGGACGCCAAGCAGTTGTTCGCCAAGAACGGCGCGATCGTGTTCCTCCAGGACGGCGTCGGCTTCTGGCAGGGCGCCCAGGCCGAGCACCAGAAGACCAACCCCAAGCTCAACATCCAGGCGGTGCCGATCTTCTCCGCCACCGGCGGCGACCCGCTGGTCTGGGGCGACGACGAGCCGATCTCCTACACGTTCGTCAAGAAGGGCCTCGGCAAGGACCGGGTCCAGGAGCTGCTGCGGATCATCAACTGGTGCTCCGCGCCACTGGGCAGCCAGGAGGCCCAGCTGCGGGACTTCGGGGTCGCGGGCAAGCACCACACCCCGTCGCCGAACGGCCCGGTCAAGACCGACCTGGCGTTCAAGGAGATCGCCAACCAGTACTTCTTCATCAGCGGCCGCAACCCCACCATCGGGCCGTTCCCGGACACCCCGCGCTTCGTGCCGGACGTGCTCGCGTACTCCAACGAGATGGTCAAGCACATGGAGCCCAACCCCTGGGCGGGCGTGAAGCTGGAGATGCCGGCCGCTTACAAGGCCAACCAGGTGCCCACCGAGGACAAGTTCACCGACGTGCTGCGCGGCCGCCGACCGCTCAGCGACGTGGACGCCATCGTCAAGGAGTGGAAGGCGAACGGCGGCGAGGAGGCCCGAAAGCTGCTCGCCGACTCGCTGCCGAAGGAGGGCCGGTGAACGAGCCGGCCGTCCTGGCCGGGCCCGAGCGGGCCCGGCCGGACGCGCCGGCCCCACCGGGCCGCCCGCCCCGTCGCCGCCCGTCCCGCCGCCGGGTGCCGCTGCGCACCCGGCTGCGCCGGGACTGGCAACTGCTCGCCATGGTGGCGCCCGGCTTCCTCATCCTGCTGATCTTCAGCTACCTGCCGATCGCCGGCAACGTGATCGCCTTCCAGGACTACAACCCCTACCTGGGCGACAACCCGTGGCAGGCGTTCCTGCACAGCGACTGGATCGGCTTCGGGCAGTTCCAGCTGCTCTTCGACGACCCGGCGTTCTGGGACGCGTTCCGCAACACGCTGGCGATCACCGCGTTCCAGCTGGTGTTCTTCTTCCCGCTGCCGATCCTGCTGGCGATCGCGCTGCACAACCTGCTGTCCAGCCGGCTGCGCGGACTGATCCAGACCATCGTCTACCTGCCGCACTTCTTCAGCTGGGTGCTGGTGGTGACGTTCTTCGTGGCGATGCTCGGCGGCGCCGGGCTGCTCGCGCAGACCATGCGCGAGGCCGGGACGCAGCCGTGGAACGTGATGACCAACCCGGACACGTTCATCGTCCTGGTCACCGTCGAGGCGGTGTGGAAGGACGTCGGCTGGGGCACGATCGTCTTCCTGGCCGCGCTGTCCACCATCGACCAGAACCTCTACGAGGCCGCCGCCGCGGACGGTGCCGGCCGGTGGCGGCGGCTGTGGCACATCACGCTGCCCGGCCTGCGGCCGGTGATCGTGCTGCTGCTCATCCTGCGCCTGGGTGACGCGCTCTCCGTCGGCTTCGAGCAGTTCCTCCTGCAACGCGACGCCGTCGGCCGGCAGGCCGCCGAGGTGCTCGACACCTTCGTCTACCACTTCTCCATCGCCACCGGGAACTACGGCTACGGCGCGGCCGCCGGACTGTTCAAGGCCGTCATCGGGCTGGTGCTGATCCTGGCCGCCAACCGCGTGGCGCACATGCTCGGCGAACGAGGGATCTACTCGAAGTGACCACGCTCATCCGCCGGGTCGCCGGCGACCGACAGCGCCGGCCGGTGTGGCAGGAACCGCCCACCCCCCTCGGCCAGGGGCTCAAGGCCGCCATGCTCACCCTGCTGGTGGCGGGCGTGCTGTTCCCGCTCTGGGTGATCCTGGTGACCAGCCTCTCCTCCCGGGAGACCATCGCGCGGGCCGGCGGCCTGGTGGTCGTGCCCAGGGGCGTCGACACGTCCGCGTACGAGACGATCTTCGCCGGCGGCGCTGTCACCCGGGCCCTGTGGATCAGCACGCTGGTCACCGTCTTCGGCACCGCCATCGCGCTGACCGTCACAGTGCTCGCCGCGTATGGGCTGTCCCGGCCGGGCTCGCTGGGCCACCGCTGGCTGCTGGCGTACTTCCTGATCCCGTTCCTGGTCTACCCGCCGCTGGTGCCGCGCTACCTGGTGGTCACCGGGCTGGGGCTGAAGGACACCATCTGGGCGCTGGTCCTGCCGCCGGCGATCAGCGTGTTCAACCTGGTCGTGGTGCGCGGGTTCTTCCAGGGCATCCCGTCGGAGCTGCTGGACAGCGCCCGCATCGACGGCGCGAGCGACTTCCGGACGCTCGCGCGCATCGTGCTGCCGCTGTCCCGCGCGGTGATCGCCGTGGTCGGCCTGTTCTACGCGGTCAGCTACTGGAACGTCTGGTTCGACGCGCTGCTGTTCATCGACAGCAACGACATGTACCCGATCCAGCGGGTGCTGCAGAGCTACCTGCTGGCCGGGCAGGCTCCGCACACCTCCGGTGGGAGCAGCGGGGTGACCATGCCACCGACCGAGGCGGTCAAGATGGCGGTGGTGGTGCTGACCGTCGCGCCGATCGTCGCCGTCTATCCGTTCATCCAGCGGCACTTCGTCAAGGGCGTGCTGATCGGCGCGGTGAAGGGCTGAGGGCGCGTCCGGGCGCGGCGCACCGCACCGGGGATGTCAGAGCACCTGGGACAGGAAGCGCCGCAGCCGGGGATGCTCCGGCGCGTCGAACACCGCCTCCGGCGGCCCGGCCTCAAGCACCACTCCCGCGTCCATGAACGCCACAGTGTCGGCGACGCTGCGCGCGAACCCCATCTCGTGCGTCACCACGACCATGGTCATCCCGGCGGCGGCCAGGTCCGCCATCACCGCGAGCACGCCCTTCACCAGTTCCGGGTCCAGCGCGCTGGTCGCCTCGTCGAAGAGCATCACCTGCGGGCGCAGCGCCAGCGCCCGCGCGATGGCGACGCGCTGCTGCTGGCCGCCGGAGAGCTGCGCCGGCCGCGCGTCCGCCTTGCCGGCCAGGCCGACCAGGTCGAGCTGGGCGCGGGCGAGCGCCACCGCCTCGTCCTCGCTCAGCTTCTTGAGCTTGCGCAGCGCCAGCGTGATGTTGCGCAGCACGCTCAGGTGCGGGAACAGGTTGAACTGCTGGAACACCATGCCGATGCGCTGGCGCAGCGCGTCCGGGTCGTCGCGCAGCACGCTGCGCCCGTCCAGCAGCACGTCGCCCCGGTCCGGCTCGATCAGCCGGTTGATGGTGCGCAGCAGCGTCGACTTGCCGGAGCCGGACGGGCCGATCACGCAGGCCGCCCGGCCCCGGGCCACGTCCAGGTCCGCGCCGCGCAGCACCCGGTGCGCGCCGAAGGCCAGGTGCACGTCGCGGACGGCCAGGCTGACCGAGGTCGTGGTGGCGGTGGTCATCGCGGGTCCTTTCCGGACGGGGTCAGGTCGGCCGGCTCGGCGTCGGGCTCCGGCTCGGGCGGCGCGGCCGGGCGGCCCTGCCGCAGGCGCCGGTCCAGCCAGTTGACCGCGTGGGTCAGCGGCACGGTCAGCACCAGGTAGAACAGACCAGCCAGCAGCAGCGCGGACTGGTTGCCGGTGTTCGCCGCGTAGTCCTGCCCGATCCGGAACAGCTCCCGCTGGCTGGCCAGCAGGCCGAGGAAGTAGACCAGGCTGGAGTCCTTGATCAGCGCGATGAGCTGGTTGACCCAGGCGGGCAGGACCCGGCGTACGCCCTGCGGGATGATCACCAGGCGCATCGCCTCGCCCCAGGAGAAGCCGAGCGCCCGCGCGCCCTCCAACTGGGCGGCCTCCACGCTCAGGATGCCGGCCCGGAAGATCTCGCCCAGGTAGGCCGAGGCGATCAGCGACAGCGCCAGCACGCCCAGCGGATAGGGGTTCGGGCCCCACACCTGCATGCCGAGCGGCGCCAGGCCCACGCCGATGAGCAGGATGGTCGCCGCGGCCGGCAGGCCGCGGAACACGTCGGTGTAGACCCGCGCCGGCCACCGCAACCATCGGGTACGCGAGATGCCGGCGACGGCCAGCAGCATGCCCAGCACCGAGCCGAGCAGGGCGGCGGAGACCGCCAGGGTGAGCGTGTTGGGCAGCCCGACGGTGAGCATCTCGGGCAGCGCCTCGCGCATCGAGTCCCAGTCGAAGAACGTCTCCCACAGCGTGCTCAGTGGATCCATGTCCGCTCCGTCCGCCCTGCTCGTGCTCGGTTACCGGTTCAGGAGGCGGCCGTCGGCGACGGCACTGCCACCGACCCGCTGCCCGGCTTGAAGTCGGCCGGCACCGGCCGCCCCGGGTAGTACTCGGCCTGCAGGCGGCTCCACGTGCCGTCGGCGATCACCTCGTCCAGGCCCTTGTTGAGCGCCTCGCGCAGCTTGTCGTCGCCCTTCGCCACCGCGTACGCGGTCGGGGTGGGGCTGAGCTGCTTCGCCGCGACCTTGATCTTGCCGTTGCTGTCGGCGGCGGACTTGTCGCCGATCTCGGCCGGGGCGATCCAGGCGTCAGCGGTGCCGGCCTTGAGCTGGTTGATCGCGCTGTTGTAGTCGGGCACCCGCACCGGGTCGAGGTTCTGCTTGGTGGCGTAGTCGTCCTGCACGGTGCCCTGGACCACCACCACCCGCTTGCCGGCGAGCTGGTCGAAGCCGGTGATCGGGGAGCCGGCGGGCACGTCCAGGCCGAAGTAGCCGAAGTCGTAGCCGTTGCCGAAGTCGACGGTCTTCTTCCGCGCCTCGGTGATCGTGATCGAGGAGCTGCCCACGTCGAACTTGCCGCTGTTGACCTGCGCGAGCAGGCCGGAGAAGTCGGTGCCGACGAACTCCACCTTCAGGCCGATCTTGGCGGCCACGGCGCGCAGCAGCTCGTTGTCGAAGCCGGTGAACTCGCCGTCCTTCAAAAAGACGTTCGGCGGGGCGTCGGTGAGCGTGCCGGCGCGGATCACGCCGGGCTGGAGCAGGCCGTACGGGTTGTCGGCCGCGTCGGTGTCGTCGCCGCAGGCGGTGAGCGCGGTGACGGCGAGCAGGGCGGCCGCGCCGACGGCGGCGGCACGGGTCAGGACGGTACGGAAACGCACGATGTCTCTCCAGAGTGGACGGACGCGCGGGGTGCGCGTCGACGCCGGCCCGCCGGACGGACGGCCGGGCCGGAGAAGGTGGATCGGGGAAAGGAGGGGTGGCGCTCGCTCAGCGCGCGAGGCGACAGCCGTCGCTGCACACCCGCATCAGGTCGACGTGGCGGCGCTTGACCAGCGCGAAGCGGGCCGGGTACGCGGCGACGTCGCCGGATGGGGTGGAGGGTGGTGCGGACATCGGTCTCCCTGGTCTGTTGCTGACCTGGGTGCCAGGCCACGCTTGCACCGGCGGCTGCCGGTGCCTGGTCTTCACCCGGGGCACCCCACCGCGGAGGAGGGTTGCCGGCCAGCGAGCCGGGGCTTCGCGCTGGCGCTCATGACCTGCCCAGAAGGCTAGCAGCACCGCGGCGGCGCTCGTCCAGGGGTTATGACCACCCTCACGCGCCGGGCCTCACCGCCGGGCCGGGACGACCGGCGCGTCCCGGCCGGTACCGTGCCGCGACGGGCTGCGCTGCTCGTGGTAGTCCTGCTCGACGTTGACGGTCCAGACGTCGTGGCCCGCGCCGTGCGCGATGTTCTCCGCGGTCAGCATCGCCGTCAGCATCGAGTGGTCGGCGTTGTTGTACCGGTGCATGCCGTTGCGCCCGACCGGGTGCACGTTCGGCACGTTCGCGGCCAGCCAGTCCCGGATCACGTCGACGTTGCGCTGGTACCGCTCGTCGTAGACCGGGTACGCCTTCGGCATCCGGACCACGTGGCCCGCCTCGACGCACCCGGACTTCACCAGGCCGAGGCGTTCCAGCTCGGCGGTGGCGAACGCGACGAGCTCCGCGTCCGGCGTCCGCCACATCTCGTCGCCCTCGAAGACGAAGTACTCCAGCCCCAGGCAGGTCCGCCCGTCCTTGACCAGGTACGGCGACCACGAGCCGAAGTTCTGGATCCGGCCCACCCGGGCGGCCGGGTCGTGCACGTAGATCCAGTTGTCCGGGAACGAGAACTCCTCGGGCACCACGAGCGCCACGGTCAGGAAGTCCCGGTACCGCAGGTCGTCGGCGGCGGCCCGCACCTCGGGCGGCGCCTCCGGGCGCATCGCCCGCACCAGCGCGGAGATCGGCATCGAGGAGATCACGTGGTCGGCCGGCTCGGTGCGCTCCCCGCCCGCGCCGGCCACCGTCACGGCGGTGGCCCGCCGCGCGGCCGGATCCCGGTGCACCTCGGTCACCAAGGCGCCGGTACGCACGGTGCCGCCCCGCGCGGTGACCTCCTCGGCACAGCGCTCCCACATCATCCCCGGGCCGTGCTTCGGGTACTGGAACTCCTCGATCAGGCTCGTCACGTCTGTGCGGTTGCGGCGGGGCAGCAGCGCGTTGCGCATCGCCGTGGCCAGCGACAGGTTCTTGATCCGCTGGGCGGCCCAGTCGGCCTGCAACCGGTCCGCCGGCATCCCCCAGACCTTCTCCGTGTACGTCTTGAAGAAGATCGAGTAGAGCCGCCAGCCGAACCGCGCCGACACCCACCCCTCGAAGTGCGACTGGTCCTTCGGCGGGCGCAGCCGGGCCCGGCCGTACGAGCCCAGACAGCGCACCGCCTCCAGCAGGCCGAGGTTGCGCAGCGCGTTGCCGGCGCTGAGCGGGTAGTCGAACAGCGCGCCCCGGTAGTAGATCCGGCTCATCCGCGGCCGGAGCAGGAAGTCCTCGTCGGGCAGGATCTCGTGCCAGAAGTCCTCGACCCGGGACACCTTGGTGAAGAAGCGGTGCCCGCCGATGTCGAAGCGCCAGCCGTCACGCTCCACCGTCCGGCTGATCCCGCCCACCACGTCGTCGGCCTCGTAGACCCGGACCGGCTCGCCGTGCCGCAGCAGCTCGTACGCGGCGGTCAGCCCGGCCGGCCCCGCCCCGATGATCACGGTCCCGTCGCCGTCGCCCATGCCGTACGCGCCCCCTCGCCCGCCGATGCGGCAGCGCGCTTACCCGCCCTGGCGGCGTCCTCACCTGCCGGTTCCCGCCGGTCCGGCGGGTGTGAGCCGGTCCGGACGGGGAACGCGCACCGGGTTTTGCGGCCGGGCGAGCCGGCCCGAGGGCCGGACGGCGGGAGCGCGATGGCGGACGAAGGGCGGGCCGAGCCCGGCGGCACGGCCGGACCCGATCGTGCCGCCGACCCCGGCGGCCCGGCCCGGCCCGGCGGCACAGCCCGGCCGGACCGAGCGGCCGACCCCGGCGTCTCGGCACGCGCCGACGTCGATGGAGACCACGAACCGGACCAGGTCGCCGACCACCGAGCCGACGGGCCCGACCGCGCGGCCGGTGGCGGCACACGCGCGGGGCGTACCCGATGGTGGTCGCGGGCAGCGGCAGTCGCCCGCCGGCTGCCGGAGCCGTGGGGGTTCGTGCTCGCCGTCTTCGCCGGGTCGAAGCTCGTGCTCAGTCTGATCGGCGTGCTGGTGCTCGCCGCGTGGGACGGGGTGCCGGGCGCGCCACCGCCCGCCGAGACCGCGATGCGTGCCCAGCAGGACGCGATCTCGTCCCACCGCTGGTTCTCGCTCTGGTTCGCCTGGGACTCGTTCCTCTACGAGCACCTGGCCCGCCTGCCGCTGGACCGGCCGTGGCCGGACTTCGGCTTCCCGCTGCTCTACCCGTTCCTGGCGCGGCCGCTCGCGCCGCTGCTCGGCGGGCACACCGCCTGGGCGCTGCTGCTGGTGAGCAACGTGGCGCTGGTGGTCCAGCTCTACTACGCGTACCGGCTGGGGGGCCGGCTGCTCGGCGGCGCGGGACCGGCCGGCGGGCGGCGGGCGGTCCGGTACCTGCTGCTCCTGCCGACGGCGTTCCTGTTCCAGGCGGCGCTCACCGAGTCGCTGTTCGTCTGCCTCGCGCTGGCCGCCTTCTGGTACGCCGAGCGAGGCCGCTGGCTGCTCGTCGGCGTCGTCGGCTACTTCCTGGCGATGAGCCGCTCGGTCGGTTTCCTCGTGGTGGTGCCGCTGGCGCTGGTGCTGCTGCGCGAGCACGGGTGGCGGGCCGGTCCCCGGCGGTGGCCGCGCCTGGTGCGGCAGGGCTGGCCGCTGCTGCTGGTCCCGGCGGGCTGGCTGACGTTCATGGCGTTCTGCCGGTGGCAGAGCGGCGACTGGTTCGCCTACCAGCACGCCCAGGAGACCGGCTGGGGGATCCGGCTGCAGAACCCGATCACGACCGCCGCGTCCGCGCTGACCGGCGGCAACTCGGCCGACGCGCTGCGGGTCTGGATCGCCGTGGCGACGGTGGCGGTGGCGGTCGTCGGGCTGCGCCGCCGCGCCGACTGGCCGTACCTGGTCTACACGCTCGTCATGGTGCTGGTGCCGCTGTCGATGGGGCCGCCGGTGTACAAGAGCCTGCTGCGCTACCTGCTCGCCGCCTTCCCCGTGGCGTTCGTGCTGGCCCGCTGGGCGCGGCGACGCGGCCTCGACGGCTGGCTCACCGCCGTGCTGGCGCTGGTGCAGGGCGCGTTGTTCGCGGTGTGGCTCACCTACTGGACCCACCTGATCATCTGACCGCTGCCGTCGTGGCCGTGCGGGCTGTCCGGCGGGACTGCCGGGTGGGCCGCAGAATGGGCGGATGACCGACCGGCGCGTGACTCTCGACGACCTCGGCGCCTGGTTGATCAAGGGCAACGCGGACGCGGTGGACCTGGCGGCCCGCTTCGCCGCCGACCCGCGCGTGAGCGGCTGGTGCGTCCGCCCCGGCTACCGGGTACGCCTCATGCGCGCCGGCCAGCCGGTGGTGTTCTGGGCCAGCGGCAGCCGGGGCCGCGCGCCGTACGGCGTCTGGGGCGTCGGCCGGCTCGCCGCCCCTGCCGTGCCCGGGGCACCGGGCGAGACGTGGACCGCGCAGCTGGACCTGACGATCCTGGACGAGCCGCTGCGGGTACGCCGCGACCTGATGCGCGCCGACCCACGGCTGGCCGGCGCGGAGGTGCTCCGGCAGCCGCAGGCGGCGAACCCGTCCTACCTGACAGTGGCCCAGTTCGAGGCGCTGCGCGGCTACCTGCCCCGGGACGGGCACGCCTGACCGGTCCGCCCGGTCCGCCCGGTGCGCTTGTGCCCCCGCTGTCGACGTGCCGGCTCAGGCGGCCAGGGCGGCGGTGAGCCGACGGGCCTCGGCGACCAGCCGGCTGCCGCCGCCCCGGGCCACCACGTCGGCCAGCCCCGGTATCTCGATCCGCACCCCCGTAGCGGTCGCGGTCTCCGCCGCCAGCGCCAGCAGGTCGGGTGTGCCCCGGGGCGGCGCCGGCTCGGCCAGCAGCGGCGGCAACGCCGCGGCGAGCAGCAGCCACACGCTCAGCGGGGCGCCCGCCGCCACCGCGTCGCGCAGCGGCGTGACCGCCCGCGTCAGCGTCACCTGCCCGCCGGCCGCCAGCGCGCCGAGGTGCCCGCCGGTCGCCGGCGCGTCCAGGTCACCCGCGGCGGCCAGGATCAGCACCGCGTCGAGCGCGGCCACCCGGTCCGCCTCGTGGCGGGCGCACAACCCGTAGGCCAGCGCCAGATCGAGGGCCGGTCCGCCCGCGCCGGTGCATTCGGCCAGCACCGGCAGGGCCGCGGCGTGCCCGAGGCTGTCCTCCTGCGCCGCGCCGGCCACCTCGGGCAGCAGGTGGGCGGCGACCACACCCCGGTGCCCGGGCAGGACGGCCGGCCAGACGTCACCCCAGCTGTCGGTCCACCGGCCGATCGGCCTGGGCGTCAGGGTGAGCAGGCCGAGCCGGTCCTCGACGCCATCCGGCGGGGTGAGCGCGACGAGCGTCCGGCCCTCGGGCAGCTGGTCGTAGCCCCAGTCGTACCCGGCCGACCGCGCCCGCCGGCCCACCGCCACCACCTGCTGCGCCGGGGCCGGCACGGCGTCGCCGCGCAGCCAGCGGGCCAGCTCGTCGCCGGCCGGCGTGCGCAGCGTCGCGGCACGCTCGGCCAGCGGCCCGTCGACGCCGGCCGGCAGGCGCAGCAGGGCCTGCGCGAGATCCCAGCGCCACACCGGACGGTCACCCAGCCCCGCGATCCGTTCGTAGAGCGCCACCGGCTCGATCGCCCCGGTGACCGAGGTCGGCGCGGACAGCAGGCCCGGGTCGTCGCGGCCGTCCAGCCGCTGCCCGATCTCGGCCAGGCGGGTGCAGGCGAGCTGGACGGGCGCGGGCCGGCGTGTGGCCGGAACCGGCGCACCACCGCGGAACGGGAACGGCGCGCGCGGGCGGGACTCGGCCAGCAGCGTGCTCCACTTGTCGCGGCGGATCGCCGCCTCGGCCTCGCCGCAGACGGCAAGCAGCAGCCCGTGCATCTGGGCCGAGATTTTGAACACCGACCAGGGATGGTCGTACGCGCCGACCCGCTCGCGGCGCACCACAGGCAGGAGAGCCGCCGCGAGCCGTTCGCGGTCGGCGGTGCCGAGCCGGACCAGTCCGTCCATGACGCGTTCCGTGGTCAGCGCGGGCCAGCGCCGGCCGAGCGACGCCGCGACCTCCTCCACCAGCTCGTCCACGTCGTCGATCGGCGGCGGCGCGTCCGCCGCCGGCAGCGGCGGCGGCAGGTCGTCGCGGGCCTCGGCAACCGTGGTGACGGCGACCGGCCGGTGGCCGTGCCGCTGCGCCAGCGTCAGCGCGCGCTCGCGCAGGCCGGCGTCCGGATGATCGGCCGCGACGGCGAGCACCGCGCCGATCTCCGCGGCCTGATCCGGGTGCTGCCGGGCCAGCCGGTCGAGCCAGGACACCTGCGCCCGGACCAGTGCCTTCTCCGGCCGGGCCAGCACCGTCCGCGCGGCCTCCCACAGCGCCTCCGGCTCGGCGGCGTCGCCGGCCTGCCGGAGCGTCCGCTGAGCGAGGCGGGCCACCGGTCCCGGCCCGTCGGTGAGCAGCCGCAGATAGGCGCTCGACCGCGTCGCCACCTCGTCCGGGGCCGGCGCCAGCAGGTCGTGCAGGACCAGGAACGGGCGCAGCGCGCCCGGCCGGTCGCCGCGCAGCAGCCGGCCGAGGACGCCGTTGAGCAGGACCGCCGGGTCGAGCCGGCCCTCCGCGGCCAGCGCCGCCAGAGCCCGGGGCAGCGCATCCGCGTCCGTGCCCGCGCCGTCGCCGCGGGCCAGCTCGGTGCCCACACCGTCCACCTCGAACAGGCGCGGCAGCAGTGCGTCGAGGAACGGGTCCGCGCGCAGCCGGTCCACAGTCGGTGGGCGCGTCCCGCGCGGGTCCGGCGAGCCCTGCGCGGCGGCCCAGCCACGCACGAAGTCGTCCCCGGTCGGCGGCGGCGCCTTCTCCGCCAGCAGGAGACCGGCGACGAACCGCCAGCCCGCGAGCATCCGGTCCCGGGGGAGCCGGTCGGCCAGCTTGTACGCCACGTCGGCCAGCCAGGTCACCCCGCGTTCCCGGGCGGCCTCGACCACCGGCGCCGGATCGGCGTCGTCGAGCCAGACCGACCGGCGGCCCAGCAACGCGGCCACCTTTGCCGGGGTGCTGAGCGTGCCGACGGCGGCCACCGCCAGCGCGGTCGCCTCGGCATTCCACCACCAGGCATCCCGCCGCTGCCGGACGTGGGCGACCAGGGCCTCGCCGAGCGCCCGGCGGACCGGCTCGTCCAGCTCGGCCAGCGCCGACCGGACCCGCGACGGCCGTCCGCTTACCAGCGGCTTGAAGAACTCCCTCACGCCAGCGCCTCCACCGGTGCCGCGACCATCGACACGGCCAGCGCGTGCCGGCACGGCCCCCGCTGCCCCCGGTGCCGCGCCCACCAGCGGCAGGAACACGAGTACGCGCCGTCCGGGTGGCGGCGTACCCGGTAGACCTCGTCGTCGGTGCGTACCGTCGCGTTCTCGCCGTCGCGCTCGACGGCGCTACGCTCGACGAGCGCCCGCGCGCCGACCAGCCGAGGGTTGTCCCGCTCCGCGCGGCCCGCGTCGTAGGGCATGACCCGGTGGAAGTACGCCCCGTCCGCCACGTCGTACCCGACCCGCCCGGCGGTGCCCAGCTGGGCGAGCGCGGCCCGTACCCGCTCGTCGGGCAGCGCGGCCGCGTCGGCCAGCGCTGCCACGTCGATCGCCGGATCCCAGTTGAGCAGCGCGCCCACCAGCTCCGCGTCGTCGACCACGTCGTCGCCGGCGAGCGCCGCCAGGGCCGCGCCCTCACCGGAGAACCCCCGGTACGGCTCGGGGGACAACGTGAGCGACACCCGCAGCGCCCCGGTGTCCAGCTCCCACGTGCTCGGCAGGGCCGGCGACCCGGCGCGCACCGCCGGGCCGTACACCCGCAGGGAGCGCGCGTGCCGCAGCACGCCGCGCAGCGCCGCGAGCCGGCCCGCGCCGGCCAGGCAGACAGCGCCCGGCACCGGGCGGGAGGTCAGCCGCAGCGTACGCCCGGCGGGCACCGCCCACAGCACGCTCCGGTCGTTCGCGGCCGGCAGCCGGCGCAGGAACGCCGCCGCCTCCGTCGCCGGGATCTCGGCGCGCGGCTCGAAGCCGGCGGTGAGCATGTGCACCTCGGCGAAGCCGCGCAGCCAGCGGCCGGGCAGCGGCACCTTCCGCTCGACCACCGCCCCATCCATCGTGGAGACGGTCAGGTCGTCCGGGCCGACCGCCACGTGCAGCGGCTCGATGCCGCCGACCCGGGCCAGCGCCTCCCGCAGCGGCGGGTTGACGTCCACGTTCGTGGTGCCGTGGCCGCTGATCTCGCCGTCCAGCCCGGCCGGCAGCACGTCCATCCGCGCGTACACCCCGCAGCAGCCGGAGAACGACTCGAACCGCAGGCGGCCCCGGCTGCCGGTGACCACCGGATCCAGGCTGGCCGGGTTGACCGGCTGGTGGTAACGGGTGCGTGCCACCTCGGCGACGGCGAGCAGCCCGGCCGCCGCCGCGGCGGGAGCGGTGAGGAACCCGGCGAAGAAGCGCGGGTTGGCCGCCGGGCCGCCGCAGGTCTGCAGATCGAGACCGGCGGCGCGCAGCGCGGACGGCTGAAGATATCGGTACGTCTGGACGGCGTTCACGGCGCAGACCGTAGAGCGACCGACCGACAAAAACGCGACGGTCCTGCTAGCTTCCTCGGATGTTCGCCCACGCGCTCACCGACGACGCCGAGTTGCGTCCACTGTCGCCCTGGCACGCCGAGGAGTTCCTGGCCAACCTCGACCGCTGCCGGGACCACATCGCGCCCTGGGTCGGCGCGTCCTTCGTCGCCACCGACGCCGAGTCGGCGGGCAAGGTCCTCCAGGCGTACGCCGACCGCTGGGCCCGTGACGACGGCGGCATCTGGGGCATCTGGCAGCGCGGCACGCTCGTCGGCGGCGTGCTGCTCGTGTCGCTGAGCACCACGCGTGGGGTGTGCGAGGCGGGCTGCTGGCTGGAGCCGGGCGCCGAGGGGCAGGGCCTGGTCACCCGCGCCGCACGCGTGATCATCGACTGGGCGGTGCGGGAGCGCGGCATCCACCGGGTCGAGTGGATCACGAAGGCCGGCAACGAGCGCAGCGTCGCCGTCGCGCGGCGGCTCGGCATGCGCCGCGACGGCGTCCTGCGCGCTGCGGCACCGACGCCCGACGGCCGCGCCGACCTGGAGGTCTGGTCGGTGCTGGCACCGGAGTGGACCGCCTGACCGCCGAAAGTGTCGTACCCGGACGTGAACATGTGTCCATGGCTGTCCCCGCACTGGCCGACCGGTCCCCCCAGCCGCGCGCCCTGCCGCTGCGCGAGGTCCGCACCCGGCTCACCCAACTCGTCTCCCTGGCCGAGCTGACCGACACCGTCACGCTCGTCACCCGCGACGGCGATCCCCGGCCGGTGGCCGCGATCGTGCCCGCGTCCGCCGCCCGCACCGGCGCCCAGGCACGCGCCGACGCCGAACGCGTCGCCGCGATCAGCGCCGGCTGGGCCCGCCGCCTGGAGGAACTGCACCGGCAGTCCGCCCGGCGGCACGCCGCCGAGCTGCGGTCTCTCGCCGACGCGCTCGCCGAGGCATGGGCCGAGCTGGACCGCCGCGCCCCGGCCGGCGACCCGGCGCTGACCCGGTTGCGCGCCGCGCACGCCGACCTGCTGCGCCGCTGACCGTGGCGTCCCGGACCGGCCTGCGCGGGACGCCACGGGCATGCGGTCAGCTCCGGCCGCGTTCGGCCCGGTAGCGGCGGATCAGCTCGGCGGTCGACGTGTCCACGTCGGCCAGGTCCGGGTCCGGCCCGGTGAGCTTCGGCGCGAGCTGGTTGGCCATCACCTTGCCCAGCTCCACGCCCCACTGGTCGAAGGCGTTGATGTCCCAGATCGCGGCCTCGGTGAACACGATGTGCTCGTAGAGCGCGACGAGCTGACCCAGCGTCGCCGGGGTGAGCTTCGGCGCGAGGATCGACGTGGTCGGGTGGTTGCCCGCCATCACCCGGTGCGCCACCACCTCGGGCGCGGCGCCCTCGGCCTCCACCTGCTCCCGGGTCCGCCCGAACGCCAGCGCGGCGGTCTGGGCGAAGAAGTTCGACATGAACAGGTCGTGCATGTCACCCAGGTCGTGGTTGGGCCGGCTGAACGCGATGAAGTCCGCCGGGATCAGCCGGGTGCCCTGGTGGATGAGCTGATAGAACGCGTGCTGGCCGTTGGTGCCCGGCTCGCCCCAGAAGATCTCCCCGGTCGGGTACGTCACCGGCGTGCCGTCGGCGCGTACCGACTTGCCGTTGCTCTCCATGGTGAGCTGCTGGAGGTAGGCGGGGAACCGGTGCAGGTACTGCGAGTAGGGCAGCACCGCGTGGGTCTCCGCGCCGAGGAAGTCGGTGTACCAGACGTTGAGCAGGCCGAGCAGCGCCGGCACGTTGCGCTCCACCGGCGCGGACCGGAAGTGCTCGTCGACAGCGTGGTAGCCGGCCAGCATCTCGCGGAACCGGTCCGGCCCGATCGCCAGCATCACCGACAGGCCGACCGCCGACGGCAGCGAGTAGCGTCCGCCCACCCAGTCCCAGAAGCCGAACATGTTCTCCGGGTCGATGCCGAAGTCCCGGACCCGCTGCTCGTTCGTGCTGACCGCGACGAAGTGCCGGGCGACCGCGTCGTCGTCCGCGTCCAGCCCGGCGAGCAGCCAGCGCCGCGCCTGGTCGGCGTTGGCGAGCGTCTCCTGGGTGGAGAACGTCTTCGAGACCACCACGAACAGCGTGCTCGCCGGGTCCAGGTCGGCGGTCTTGTCGTGGATGTCGGTCGGGTCGATGTTCGACACGAACCGGCAGCTGATGCCCGCGTCCCGGTACGCCTTGAGCGCCTCGTACGCCATCACCGGCCCGAGGTCGGAGCCGCCGATGCCGATGTTCACCACTGTGGTGATCCGCTCGCCGGTGTGGCCGCGCCACGAGCCGGAGCGCACCCGCTGCGCGAACGCCGACATGCGCTCCAGCACCGCGTGCACGTCGGCGACCACGTCCTGGCCGTCCACGGTGAGGGAGGCGTCGGCGGGCAGGCGCAGCGCGGTGTGCAACACCGCCCGGTCCTCGGTGGTGTTGACGTGCCGGCCGGCGAACATGGCCGCGATCCGGTCGGCCAGCCCGACCCGCTCGGCGAGCGCGCCGAGCAGCGCGATGGTCTCGTCGGTGACGAGGTTCTTGCTGTAGTCAACGTGCAGGTCGGCGACCTCGCCGGTGAGCCGCTCACCCCGCTGCCCGTCGGCGGCGAACAGGTCGCGCAGGTGCGTGCCGCGCATCGCCTCGGCATGCTTGCGCAGCGCCTGCCATTCGTCAGTGGTGGTGACGTCCACAGCCATCAGGTCGATCTTCTCCTTCACGACGGGCGGTCGGCCGGCCCGCGCCGGCGAACCCCACAAGCCTGCCACCCGGAGCGGTCGCGCGCGACGCGACCCGGCGGCGATCACCGTGCGGACGGTTCTTTCCGTCCGCCGGCCCCGGACACGCCAGTTGGGACGCCTGTACGACACGCCGATCACTGAGTGACAGTGGTCGATAGCAGAACGTAGTATCCAGCGTTGCTGCCCGATCGCGTCGAGGGGGTGCCATGGCCGGGGTGGTCCACCCTCGTCCACCGTCCGACCCGCGGGAGGAGCCGGCCGGGGAGACGACCCTGCCCGAGCTCGTCGATCCGCACTGGATGCACCGGGCCACCGAACTGGCCCACACCGGCTTCTGGTCGGTGGCCCGCCGGTTGCCCGCCCTGATCCGCGAGGCGATCAGCCTCGCCTGGGCGACCAGCCGCCGGGACACCGCCGCCTCGCTGGGTCTCAACGTCGCCGCCGGCGTGCTCACCACGCTGGGGCTGCTCGCCACCACCGGGGTGCTCCACCAGTTGTTCGCGGCCGGCCCGACACCGGAACGCATCCGGGCGGCACTGCCCGCCCTGGCGCTCGCGGCGGCCGCCGTCGCCGGGCGCGGCGCGCTGACCATCGCCGCCGGTTGGGCGCAGGCCCGGCTCGTGCCGCAGATCAACTTCACGGTGGAGCGGCGGCTGTTCGAGACGACGTCCGCCGTGGAGCTGGCGGCCTTCGACGACGCCGGCTTCGCCGAGGAGATGGACCGCGCCCGCGACCGCGGACTGGTCGAGGCGGGCTCCCTGGTCAACGACACGGTCAACCTGGTCACCGGCGTGGTCGGCGTGATCGCCACGGCCACCGCGGTGACGATCATCCACCCGCTGCTGCTGCCCTGCCTGGTCGTCGCCGCGGCCCCGGAGGCGGTGACGGCGGTGCGGATGGCCCGCCGCCAGCACGTCGACTGGCTCGCCCGGATCACCCGGCGGCGACGCAAGTGGATGCTGGGCGACCTGATGGCCAACCGGCACACCGCGGCCGAGATCCGCGCGTACCAGATGCGCGACTTCCTGCTCTCCGAGTACCACCTCATGACGCGGCTGGAGACCCGCGCCGAGCTGCGCCTGGCCCGCGCGCAGACGGTGACCCGGGCGATCGGCCTGTCCATCACCGGCATCGCCACGTTCGGGCTCTACGTGGTGCTGGGCGCGTTGCTCGTCGGGGGCGTGGTGGCGCTCGCGGCGGCGGCCACCGCGCTGCTCGCCCTCCAGTCCGCGCGTACGAGCCTGCGCACGGCCATCTTCGCCACCAACTCGCTCTACGAGGACGCCCTCTACTACCAGGACTACCGCGACTTCCTCGACCGGGCGACCCGGCGGATCCCGGCCGGCGGGCACCTGCCGGTCGACGGCTTCGCACGCATCGACCTCGAACGGGTCAGCCTGCGCTACCCGGACACCGATGCCGCCGCGGTCGACGAGGTCAGCCTCACGGTCCGGCGCGGCGAGGTGATCGCGCTGGTGGGGGAGAACGGCTCCGGCAAGACCACGCTCGCCAAGTTGATCGCCGGCCTCTACCGTCCGACCGGCGGCACGATCCGCTGGGACGGTGTGGACGCCGCCGAGCTGGATCCCCGGCAGACCGCCGCCCAGGTCGCGGTGATGAGCCAGGACTGGTGGAGGTTCCCGTTCACCGCCCGGCAGAACATCCGGGTCGGCCGCCACGACCGCGCCGGCGGGCCCGGCCCGAGCGTGGAGACCGCCGCCCGGGACGCCGCCGCGCACGACATGATCAGCGAGCTGCCGTTCGGGTACGACACGCTGCTGGACCGGCAGTTCAAGGACGGGCAGGACCTGTCCGGCGGGCAGTGGCAGCGGCTGGTGGCCGCGCGCGGCCTCTACCGCGACGCCCGGCTGCTGATCTGCGACGAGCCGTCCGCCGCGCTGGACGCGCGTGCCGAACACGCCCTCTTCCAGCACCTGCGGCGGCACCCGGACCGGGCCGTCGTGCTGATCACCCACCGGCTGGCGAACGTCCGGCACGCCGACCGGATCTTCGTGATGGACCACGGCCGGCTCGTGCAGTCGGGCGACCACGACACGCTGATGGCCCGGGGCGGGCTCTACCGCGAGCTGTTCGAGTTGCAGGCCGCCGGTTACCTCGCCGGCAGCGCGGAACCCGCCGACGGTTGACCTCCAGCGCACTCGAACTCCTACCGTGACCGGACCGCGCGCCACCCGGCCGGCGCGGTGCGACCCAGGGAGTCTCACATGCGCTATCGCGTCCTCGGCGGCACCGGCATCGAGGCCAGCGTCCACTGTCTCGGCACCATGATGTTCGGCGCGGTCGGCAACCCCGACCACGACGACTGTGCCCGGATCGTGCACGCGGCACTCGACCACGGGATCAACGTCGTGGACACCGCCGACATGTACTCGGCCGGCGAGTCGGAGGAGATCGTCGGCAAGGCCCTGCGCGGCCGCCGCGACGACGTGGTGCTCGCCACGAAGGTCCACTTCCCGATGGGTGAGGGGCCCAACCGGGGCGGCAACTCGCGCCGCTGGATCGTCCGGGCGGTCGAGGACAGCCTGCGCCGGCTGGGCACCGACTGGATCGACCTCTACCAGGTGCACCGTCCCGACCACAGCACCGATGTCGAGGAGACGCTCGGCGCGCTCACCGACCTGGTCCGGGCCGGGAAGATCCGCGCGTTCGGCTGCTCGACCTTCCCGGCGGAGGAGATCGTGGAGGCGCACCACGTCGCCGAACGGCGGGCGCTCGGCCGTTTCCGTACCGAGCAGCCGCCGTACTCGATCCTCGCGCGCGGCATCGAGACGTCGGTGCTGCCGGTCTGCCGCCGCTACCGGATGGGCGTGCTGGTGTGGAGCCCGCTGGCCTCCGGGTTCCTGTCCGGCCGGTACCGGCAGGGCCGGCCCGTCGACCTCGGCGCGGGCCGCCCGGCGCTCACCCCGGCCCGGTTCGACCCGGCGCTACCGGGCAACACCGCCAAGTACGCCGCCGTGGAGGAACTGGTCGCGCTCGCCGGCGAGGTGGGCTGCACGCTGCCGCAGCTCGCCGTGGCGTTCACCGCCGCGCACCCGGCGGTCACCTCGACCATCATCGGACCGCGCACGATGGACCAGTTGGACGCGCTGCTGGCCGGGGCGGAGCTGACGCTCGACGACGCGGTGCTGGACCGTATCGACGAGATCGTCCCGCCCGGCACGAACCTCTACCAGCCCGACGGCGCCTGGTCCCCGCCCGCCCTGACCGACCCGTCCCACCGCCGCCGCCCCCTCCCAGAGCGGGCCGCAGCCTGACCCTCGCCCGTCCCGCCTCCGTCCCACCCTCAGTTCCCCGGCTCGTCGATCATGGGGTTTCTGCCCCAGCAAAGCGCGCGAAACGGGCACCCGAGGGGCCGAAACCGCAAGATCGACGAGGCGAGGCGAGGCGAGGCGCGGCGCGGCGCGGCGAGGCGAGGCGGGAACGGGAGGCGAGGGGGCGGGTGAGTGGGGAATCGCGTCGACAGGGGAGGGGCGCGGCTCCAGACTGGGCGGGTGGAACATCGCGATCTTGTTCGGGTGAGCAAGCGGCTGTCGCTGGGGCTGCGGCACCGGCCTGAGGCGTTCGGGCTGCGGCTCGACCGGGCCGGCTGGGTGCCGGTCGCCGACGTGCTCGCCGGGCTGAAAATCAGCCGCGCCCAGCTGGACGCCGTGGTCGCGGGCAACGACAAGCAGCGCTTCGCCGTCGAGGCGGGCCCGGACGGGGCCGACCGGATCCGCGCCAACCAGGGGCACTCCGTCCCGGTCGACCTCGGCCTGACCCCGGCCGCGCCGCCGCCCCGGCTGTTCCACGGCACCGGCAAGGCCGTGCTGGACGCGATCCGGGCGCAGGGGCTGCGCCGGGGCGGGCGGCACCACGTACACCTGTCGCCTGATGTGGCGACGGCCCGGCGCGTCGGTGCGCGCCGGGGCGGCGCGGTGGTGGTGCTGACGGTGGACGCGGCGGCGATGGCCGAGGCCGGGTACCTGTTCTACCGCTCCGCGAACGGGGTGTGGCTCACCGACACCGTGCCGCCGCCCTACCTCAGCACCACCTGAAGCGGCGATCAGCAGGCGGTCACCGGGTGGGCCACCACGGCGTCGAACAGGTACGCGAGGTCGTTCGGCGCGGCCCGGTCGGGCTGAACCGCGCCGGTGCTGTCGGTGGCGCGGACGCGCAGGACGTGCCGGCCGGCGGCCGGCGGGCGCCAGCGGACTGTCCAGCGCTGCCAGGCGCCGCCCCGGTCGGCGGCGACCAGGTCTGCCGGGCGCCATCCGTCGCCGGTGTCCACCTCGACGTGCGCGATCGGGCCGTTGCCGGACCAGGAACGGCCGGTGAGCAGCACCTCCTCGCCGGCCGGCACCCGGGCGTCCCAGGGCAGCTCGAACGCGCTGCGTACCGGCTGGGCGGTGAGCACTGTGCCGTCGGCCGGGTGGCCGGGGCCGAACATCCGGTAGAACTGCGTGTTCCACGGCGAGAACAGGGGAGTGGTGGAGACCTCGATCGCGCCCACCCACTTGATCGAGGAGATGCCGACCCAGCCGGGCACCACGACGCGCACCGGGAAGCCGTGGTCGGCGGGCAGCGGCTCGCCGTTCATCTCGTACGCCAGCAGCACGTCGTCGAGCGCCTTGGCGACCGGCATCGGGCGGCGTACCCGGCCGAGGTTGACCCCGCCGCTGACGTAGTCCGGGTCGAGTCCTTCGGGCATCACGTCGACCGCCTCGTCGCGCAGCCCGGCCAGGCGCAGCACGGTGCCGAGCCGGACGCCCCGCCACCGGGCCACGCCGACGCTGCCGAGCCCCCACGCCACGCCCGGGGCCGGCTCGTCCTGCTGCTCGGCGAAGTAGCGCCGCCCGTTGCCGGCGCACTCCAGCAGCGCCGCGTGCTCCTCGGCGGGCAGCCGGCGCAGCTCGTCGAGGTCGAACTCGACCGCGTTGTCCCGGCTCGGCGCGCCGCGAAGCCCGTCGCCGAACAGCCGCAGCCGCCAGGTTGCCGCGTCCAGGTACGGGGTGACGGTGTGGTTGCGGACGAAGAAGCGGTCGATCGGGACCACGTACCCCTGGCCGGCCATCGCCGGCCAGCGCATCTCGGCGTTGGTGTCCAACGGGCGCAGCAGCTCCGCCGGCAGCGGCTTGACGATCGGCGCCCCGGGGTCGACGCCGACCGGCGCGGACGCCACAGCGACCGGCTCGCGCTCCGCCGCGGCGGCGGTCACCGCGGCCATCGCCGCGCCCACCTCCAGCAGCCGCTCGCGGTCGACGCCCGGCCCGTGCGCCTGCCCGGTGAGCCACTGCCGGCTCCGGTCGGCGTCGTGGACGGCTTCGGCGGGGGACGGGGACTGACTCACGACTGACCTCCGGGATAGGCGACGCTGCCTTTCCTATTCAATCAGTAGGAGTTTTCGTCGATCTATCGCAGGTGGGGCGGCGGCACACGCCGCGCCGACCCGCGTCACCACCCCGGCCGCCACCAGCACACCGGCCCGGAGCCGGTCGACGTCGAACCAGGCCCGGCGCAGCACGCCGGCGCGGGCGTGGGGAGGAGTCCCCGCGCTGACGTCAGCAGCCGGCTTCGTCCGGGCGTCCCTCGATGAGAACGGTGACGGTGGCGGCGTGGTCAGGCGTGCCGTCAGCAGTGCTGCTGATCTCCAGCCACGCCGCCCTGCTGTTGATCATTCTGCAGTACCGCAGGAGGCCGCCGCCGGCGTCACCCTGATGGTTGACGAGACGCCACCCGGCCCCGCGGGCCTCCGGCCCGATGAGGGCGGCCAGTTCGTCGGCTGAGAGACTTCGATCCGCGGTGTACCGGCGCCAGACCGTCGCGAACTGGGGTCCCGCCGACTCCTCCCGCTCCCGCGAGGCTGGTCGGTAGTCACAGGCGTGCGTCGATGCCTGTTCGGTGAGCAGGCGCCCGTGGGGCGGGGTCACGGAGAAGGCGGGATCTCTCTGGTACGCCGCCACCGCAGCGGTCTGGTCGTCGGGGGGAAAGGCGCAGCCCCACCATCTGGTGGCCCGGACGCTCAGCGTCGCCAGCGTCAGCAGCACCGCGACCACGAGGACGCGGACAACGAGTCGGCGCCGTCGCGACGCGGAATCCGGACCACGGTCGTGGGACGGGGGGCGGGCGCCGCGCGGGGAGGCCGCGGGATCTGTCTGCTCCATGGGGACTCCGAGCGGGGAGCGTGGCACGGCGATGCGCTCGTGATCGCGGAACCCGGCGACGTCGCCTGGCGCGCGAGCGGAAGAACCTGATCACCGGCATGGTCGCATATCCGCCGCGTCGGCGGGACAGCAGGATCGGTGATCGTCGTTATACGCTGCGACGACCCGCGCAGGGCGACCGGAGTGACACACCCAGTCAACCTGCCTGAGAAGCATGGCCGTCCCGACGCTGCACACGTCGGGACGGCCAAATTGTCCTATTTGGATGGAGACCAAGATGAGGACGAGTACAAGACTACTCGCTGCGCTCGGCGCCATGTCGCTGAGCGCCTTGGGTGGTGTCCTGGTGATGTCGGAGCCGGCGCTCGCGGTGGACACGCCTTCACCGCTTACGGCAGCTCAGGTACGGGGTTCGATCGCCTACCTCCAGTCGGAGTACGGGGTGTCGGAGTCCGAGGCGCTGCGCCGGCTCGACCTTCAGCGGATGAACGCCGTGCTCGACGAGCAACTCGCCCTGAACTACCCGGACACCTTCGCGGGGGCGGAGATCGATCAGGCCGCTGGTGGGTTGCTGCTCATCCATGCGACGGATACCCGGGCCATCGCTCAGGCGGTTCGTGAGGTGCGCGATGTCGAGCACATCCGGGTGGTGGGTGCCAAGTACTCACTGAAGGAGTTGCACGAGGTGGCCGGGCAGCTGGACGCCGAGCTCAACACCCATGGGGGAAAGCAGCGTGTGGCCGAGGCGGTGGCCGACGTCCAGCAGAACGCTGTGGTGGTCTATCAGCACGCCGGTGAGCAGCAGGCAGCGAGAGCGACCGCAGCCGAGCGCAAGCGGCTGGAGAGCGAGTCGCCGGCGTCGGTGGACACGCGGATCGCCCGGGCGGCGGTCCGGCACGGGGACCGCGTCAAGATCCGGCAGATGATCGGCGGCAAGGAGAAGATGAAGGTCTCCTCCGGCCCGGTCGTGACCGGGCTGGTCAGCACCCCGAGCTGCATCCCCGAGTATTGCGGGAAGCCGATGCGAGGTGGGCAGCGGCTCGACGTCCGGCGTAACTCGCCATCGCCCGTCTATCCGAACGGTGAGGCGTTGAACGCCACGTGGGGCCAGTGCACGAACGGCTTCAACATCAAGGACAGCCGCGGCTGGTCGTTCATCCTCACGGCCGGTCACTGCACCGTCGGCCCGAACAAGACCGGCGACACCCGCACCTTCTCGAGCTACGAGACCGGTCGTACTCCGGTCGGTTACGAACTCGGTGACTGGGAGAACGCCAACGTGGACGGCGCCTCGTCGTACCCGTGGGACTTCGCCCTGCAGCCCTACGTCACGACGAGCACGACCAACTACGCCGAGACCTGGCTCAGCGGATACTCCCGGAACCTGGTGAACTCGTACTGCTGGTCCTCCGAGGGCACCAATGCCTGCACCGAGGGCACCTTCGGCATCACCGGCTACTACGGATACGGGTCCATCGACATCGGCTGGGTGGTGTGCGGCAGCGGTAGCGCGGACGCGAGCTCGACCTCGGGCTACCACTCGAACATCGGCTACTACAACGGCACCAGGTGCGGCGGCGTCACCGCGAAGGACGGCGGTATCAGGACCAACCTCTGCATGCGGCCGGGCGACAGCGGGGGGCCGCTCTTCAGCGAGGCGGACAGCAAGGCGTACGGGATCCTCACCGACGGAACCGATGGCTCCGGTAAGTGCCCGACCAACCCCGCCGGCCGCGAATACAGCAGATACACGCCGATCAGCAACGCGTTCTCGCTCGCCAAGACCCAGAGTGGCTATACGTTCAACGTCCACACGTCATAGCCACTCCTGCCGGGCGCGCCGCATCGGGCGCGCCCGGCTCCCGACGTCGAAGGAGGATCCGATGAGATCCGCACCAGCTCTTCTGCGGCTCGGCGGGATGGCCGCCCTTATCGGCATCGCCCTCTGCACAACGGCCTGCGGATCGAAGGGCGGAGACGGCGCAGATGCCACCCCACCGTCCTCCGGGTGCCAGGTGCCGGCGGACCAGAAGACCCTCCTGGCGGACTTGCGCGGCAAAGCCCTCACCGGCTACGTGCCCGACGGCACCAGGAGCGCGGGGAGCAAGGTGTTCTCGGCGGCCTGTACCACCGACTGGCCCGAGTCGCACGGTGCGTTGCCGCCGGCGAAGCGGGTGGCCGCCGTCGAGAACGACTACACCACCACGAACGCGATGACCGCAGCGCAACTGCTCACCACCTTCGGCGCACGAGCCGTCGCTGACGGCTGGCAGGCCAACGGCAGCTGGGATGACAGCCAGGGAGACGGCAGCGCCTACGCCGTCTACTGCCAGAAGATCAGTGGTCACTGGTCCAGCCTCTCGATCTACCGCGGACCGAAGGCAGGAGGCGACATGCCCCTCCACGTCTTCGTCGAGGCATACCCGGCTGCCACCTCCTGCCCAGGCCGTCCGAAGGACGGGTGACGGCGGGGCCGTCCTGCGCGCGCCCGCCTCCAGCAGCCGCTCGCGGTCGACGCCAGGCCCGTGCGTCTGCCCGGCGAACCACTGCCGGGTCACGCCGCGGCGATCAGCGTCACCACCCCGGCCGCCACCAGCACACCGGCCCAGAGCCGGTCGACGTTGAACCAGGCCCGGCGCAGCACACCGACGCCGAGCACCTCGTACACCAGCACTGCCACGACCAGCGCGACGGCGAGCATGGCGACCGTGTGCACGGCGGCGGCGAGCAGGCCGGTCAGCGCGCCGGCCGGCGCGGCGGCCAGGTGCCCGGCGTGCGGGCCGGCGCTGGCCGCCGGTTCGGCGAGCAGCACCGGCAGCAGCATCAGGCCCGCGCCGTGCGCCGCCGACATCAGGAACGACCAGGCGGTCAGCTGCGCCGCCGACAGCCGCATCCCGGCCCAGCGGAAGTGCCGTTCGGACAGCAGCCGCCACAGCCCGAACCCGACCAGCAGCACCCCGCCGGCCACCGCGACCACGGTGCTCGCCGTCACCGACCGGGTGGCGCTGACCAGCGCGGCGACCACCGCCACCGACGCCAGGTGACCGGCGGCGATCGGTGGCAGGGCCGCCAGCAGCGCGGCCCGGCGGCGCTCCTGCAGGCCCCGGGCCACCGCGAACAGCCACCCCATCGCCGGGTTCAGGCCGTGGAACGCGCCGAGGCCGGCCAGCGCCGCCCAGGTCGCGCCGGTCACGGGAAGCAGTACGAGTCGGACGAGGCGTCGCCGCCCTGCAACCGGGTCTGGTGCACGCGCAGGCCGCGGAACTCGTCGCCGCGCGGGAAGAAGCGCGGGTCCGGCACGAGGCCGCCGCTGCCCGGGTCGACGTCGAGCTTCGCCACCCAGGCGCCCACCCCGTCGGGGTAGAACTGGTCGTCCCAGGCGCCGTAGAGCGAGTTGCTGACGTAGACGCGCCGGCCGTCGCGGCTGATCTCGACCATCTGCGGCCCGCCGGCCAGCGGCTCGTCCGGGTACGCCGGGTGCGGGGTGCGGTTGACGATGCCGCCGAGGCGCACCGAGCCGACGCGTACCGGGTGGAACGGGTCGCTGACGTCGTAGCGGATCAGTTCGCCGGTGCCCCAGCAGGAGACGTGCAGGAATCTGTCGTCCACCGACAGGTCGATGTCGGTGACCAGCGGCGGTACCGCACCGAACGGCTTGAGCAGGTCCGGCAGGTCGGCCGGGTCGGCGGGCTCGGCCGGGATGTCGATCACCTTGGTCACCGCCCAGGCGTCGCCGTCGCGGTGCCACAGCCAGATCGAGGCGGACAGGTCCTCGACGCTGATCACCACGCCGACGAAGCCGTACGCCTTCGTCGGGTCGTGCGCGGGGCGCAGCTCCAGCGGCATCTGGTACTGGTCGCCGAGGTCGACGCGCTGCACGTGCCGGCGCTTTGCCAGGTCCCAGAAGTGGATCGCGTGCCCGTACCGGCGGCCCAGCAGCAGCTCGCCGACGATGCCGTCCTCGATCATCGACGGCGTGCCCCATTCGCTGGTGACCAGCACGTCCTGCGTGTAGTGCCACCAGAAGTCGTACGCCAGGAACTGCGGCCCCCGGTCGGCCTCCCACGCGCCGCGTACCTCGAACGTGGTGTGGTCGAGCACGGCGATGCCGCCCGGCCCCTCCTGCCCGTCCGCGCCGCCGAGCGCGGAGACGTAGATGCCGTCCGGCCCGCAGTGCACCGTGTGTGGACGGGAGTACCCGGCGCGCTTGCCGAGTTCCTCCGCCTCGATCACCTTGACCAGCTCGGGGCGGCGCGGGTCGGTCTTGGTGTCCAGCACGTGGATCCGGGACGAGCGCAGGCCCGGCACGATCAGGTAGCGGCGTTCCACGTGCGGGTGCGGCGCGGTCGGGCAGAGCGCGCTGCTGCACGCGTTCCACCCGAAGTGGTGCACCTCGTCGCCGGTGTGCGGCAGCTCGGTCCAGCCGACGACCCGGCCGTACGAGTCGGAGTCCGGGTCGGTGTCGAGCACCGCGATGGCGTCGGGGCGCTGCCCGGCGCGATCGAACGCGGCGACGTACGCGAGCTTCTCGGCCGGCGCGGTGGCGGCGAGCGCGGGGGAGGGGTAGAACGTCGGGTCCGGGGTCCAGCGGGTCATGAATCCTCCATCGCGGTCAGCCGGCGGGTACGCCGAGGCGGTCGAGCAGGTGGCGGCGCAGCGCGCCGAGGGCCGGGTCGTCGGGGCTCGGGGACGGGCCGAGGCGTACCGGCATCTCCTCGGCGATCACGCCGTCGTCGAGGAGCAGGACACGGTCGGCCAGGAGCAGCGCCTCCTCCACGTCGTGGGTGACCAGCAGCGCGGCGAAGCCGTGCTGGGCGCGCAGCCGCCGCAGCAGCCCCTGCATGCGCAGCCGGGTCAGCGCGTCGAGTGCGCCGAACGGCTCGTCCAGCAGCAGCAGGTCGGGTTCGCGGACCAGCGCGCGCGCCACCGCGACCCGCTGCGCCTGCCCGCCGGACAGCTCGGCCGGCCAGGCCCGGCCCCGGTCGGCGAGGCCCACCTCGGCCAGCGCGTGGCCGACCCGGTCGCCCACGTCCGGCCCGGCCAGGCCGAGCGCCACGTTGCCGGCGACCCGCTTCCACGGCAGCAGCCGGTGCTCCTGGAACACGACGGCGGCGGTGCCGTGCAGCACGTGCTCGCCGCCCGCGTCGCCGTCGAGCCCGGCGAGCACGCGCAGCAGCGTGCTCTTGCCGGAGCCGCTGCCGCCGAGCAGTGCCACCGTCTCCCCGGCGGCGATGGTCAGGTCCACCCCGGCCAGCACCACCGCCGGGCCGAAGGACCGGGTCACCGCCCGTGCGGTGAGCACCGGCCCGGTCAGGTCGCGCGCAGTCCGCGTCGCCACGCCAGCGTCCTCCTCTCCGCGTACCGGATGAGCAGGTCGGAGGCGAGGCCCAGCAGCGCGTAGATGAGCAGGCCGAGCACCACCACGTCGGTCTGGCTGAACTCGCGCGCCTCCATCATCAGGAACCCGACGCCGGTCTGCGCGTTCACCTGCTCGCCGACGACCAGGCTGAGCCAGGCCGCGCCGATGGCCAGCCGCAACCCGAGGAACAGCGCCGGCAGTGCGCCGGGCAGCACCACGTGCCGCAGCCGGGCCGCCGCGCCGAGGCCGCAGGTACGCGCCGCCTCCACCAGCCGCTCGTCGATGTCGCGGATGCCGGCGTACGTGTTGAAGTAGATCGGGAAGAACGCGCCGAGCGCGACGAGCGTGACCTTCAGCGACTCGCCGATGCCCACCCAGATGATCAGCAGCGGGACCAGGCCCAGGTGCGGCAGCATCCGGGCCATCTGCACCGGCGGGTCGACCAGGTCGTCGCCGAGGCGCAGCAGTCCCGCCGCCGCGCCGAGCACCAGCGCCAGGCCGCCGCCGATGAGCAGGCCGAGCGCGGCGCGGGTGAGCGAGTCGAGCAGGTGCACGCCGAGCGTCCCGTCGCGGGCCAGCCGAGCGCCGGTGGCCAGCACCGCGCTCGGCGCGGGCAGCTTCTCCGGGGCGAGCAGCCCGGTCCGCGCGGCGACCTCCCAGGCGAGCACAAGCACGACCGGGCTCACCGCGCGCCGCCACCGCCGCGAGGCGCGGGCCCGCGACCGCCGCGGCGTCGCCCGATCGGGTACGACGGGAGCGGTCGCCTCGGCCAGCGCCGGACCGCTCACTGGAACGCCTCGTTGAACCGGCCGTCCACCCGCCCGGCGATGTCGACCGGTCCGGGTACCAGCTTCAGCTCCACGAAGCTGTCCGCGATGGCCTGCAACTCGGCGCCGATCTCCGGGGTGACCGGGGCGAGCGGCTTGGCGCTGCGGGCCAGCGCCCGGGTGGTCACGTCGAGTGGGATCTTCAGCTCGGGGGCGAGGACGGCGGCGCGTTCGGTCGGGTGGGCGATGCCCCAGTCGGTGGTCTGCCGGTACGTGTTCAGGAACGCCCGCACGTCGTCGGTGCGGTTCTGCACCGCGTCCGGCGCGGCCAGCACATACTCGCGGTTGCCGGCCAGCCCGGTGGCGTCGGCGAGGACCCGTACCCCCGGTCGCTCGGCCAGCGCGAAGTAGGGGTCCCAGATGATCCACGCGTCGACCTGCCCGTTGTCGAACGCGGGCCGCCCCTCGGCGGGCTTGAGGTACTTGACGTTGATGTCGGCGAGCGTCATCTTGTTGGCCTCCAGCAGCTTCACCAGCAGCCAGTGCACGTTGGAGCCCTTGTTCAGCGCGACGGTGCGCCCGCGTAGGTCGGCGAATCCACGATACGGGCTGTCCGCCTTGACCAGAACCGCCTCGCCCTGCGGGATCGGCTCGGAGGTGCCGACCACGGAGAACGGGATCTTCCCGGCGGCGGCGAACACCGGCGGCGCCTCGCCGACCTGACCGATGTCGATCGAGCCGGCCTTGAGCGCCTCGGTCAGCGCCGGGCCGCTCTCGAACAGCGACCAGGTGACGTTCTTCGCGTCGCCGCGCGCCTTGACCAGGCTGAGCCCGCCGAAGCGCTGGTAGCCGATCCGCAGTGGGCGGTCGCCGCCGCCGCTGGCGTCGGCCGCCTCGCCGCCGCAGGCCGTCAGCGCCGTCGCGGCGAGCAGCGCGAGGGTGGTGAGCAGCGCGGCCATCGGGCGGCGGCGCGATCTGGGGGTACGCATGGCGACTCCTCGGGGAGGGTGAACCCGGCCGTCGGCGGGCGACAGCAACCTACCAACCCGATAGGTTTTATGGGTAGGGTGTCGGCGTGGTCGTCCCACCACTCAGGAGGGGCCCGTCCGACCCGCGCACCGGAGGTACACCATGTCGCTCAGCTTCCACTGGTTCCTGCCGACCTACGGCGACAGCCGGGACATCGTGGGCGGCGGCCACGGCGTACCGGTCGGCACCGCCGGCGGCGCGCGACCCGCGAGCGTCGCGTACCTGGGGCAGATCGCCCGCACCGCCGAGCAGCTCGGCTTCGCCGGGGCGCTCACCCCCACCGGCGCCTGGTGCGAGGACGCCTGGCTGACCACCGCCATGCTCACCGAGGTGACCGAGCGGCTGAAGTTCCTCGTCGCGTTCCGGCCCGGCCTGCTCTCACCCACCCTCGCCGCGCAGATGGCGTCCACCTTCCAGCGCCTGTCCGGCGGGCGGCTGCTGCTCAACGTGGTCACCGGCGGCGAGTCCGCCGAGCAGCGCGCGTACGGCGACTTCCTGGACAAGGACGCCCGCTACGCGCGTACCGACGAGTCCCTGCACGTGGTGCGCGCGCTGTGGCGCGGTGAGACGGTCGACCACGACGGCGCCCACGTGCGGGTCGAGGGCGCCCGGCTCAGCCGGGTGCCCGACCCGGTGCCGCCCGTCTACTTCGGCGGGTCGTCCGGCGCGGCCGGGCCGGTGGCGGTACGGCACAGCGACGTGTACCTGACCTGGGGCGAACCGCCCGCGCAGGTGGCCGGCAAGCTGGACTGGATCCGCGGGCTCGCCGCCGAGGCCGGTCGCGAACTGCGGTACGGCATCCGGCTGCACGTGATCAGCCGCGACACCGCCGAGGAGGCGTGGGCCCAGGCGCGCAAGCTGCTCGACGGCATCCCCGAGGCCGACGTGCGCGCGGTGCAGGAGGGGCTGCGGCGCAGCGAGTCCGAGGGGCAGCGGCGGATGCTCGACCTGCACGGCGGCTCCCGCGACGGGCTGGAGGTCTCGCCGAACCTGTGGGCCGGATTCGGGCTGGTCCGCGGCGGCGCGGGCACCGCACTCGTCGGCAGTCACACCGAGGTCGCCGACCGGATCGCCGAGTACCACGCGCTCGGCCTGGACGAGTTCATCCTCTCCGGCCACCCGCACCTGGAGGAGGCGTACTGGTTCGGCGAGGGCGTGCTGCCGATCCTGCGGCGGCGCGGGCTGTGGCGGCACCCGGCCGGTGAGCCGGAGATCGAGGTGCCGGCCGCCGTGCCGTTCTCACCCCAGCCGGTCCCGGCCCGCGGCTGACCGCGCCAGGGTGGCCGCCGGTCCGTCCGGCGGCCCGGGTTCCGGTCAGAGCGGGCGTTGACCGGCGAGGAAGTCGGCCAGCACCCGGGTGTGCGTGGAGAAGGCCAGCTCGACCGGCTCGGTCAGCACCAGCCACTCGGTGGCCTCCTCGGTGGGCGCGGACGGCGGCAGGTCGCCGGCCGGCCGTTCGGGCAGCACGCCGAAGACCATCATGGCGCCGCCCGCCGGTGCGCCGTGCACCGCGAACAGCCGCGCCTCGCCGGCCTCGGCCAGCAGCCCGGTCTCCTCCCGCAGCTCACGCACGAGCGCCTCGGACCACTCCTCGCCGTACTCGATGAAGCCGCCCGGCAGCGCGAGCTGCCCACGCGCCGGTTCGATGTCGCGGCGTACCACCACCACGCCGAGCCCGTCCGGCGTGCGTACCGGCAGCACCGCCACCGCCACCGGCAGCGGATTGCGCCACACCGTCTCGCCGCAGGACGGACAGACGCGCGGCCACCCGGCGCCCGCCGGGTAGGCCGCGCCGCAGAACGAGCAGTGCGAGTACGCGGTCACGCCGCAGCACGTTACCCGCACCCGCCCCCGGAGGTCAGGCCTCGCCCCCTCGACCGGCGAGCTGGGCGCGTGCCTCCATCAGGGCGAACCCGAGCAGGTTGCCGCCCCGCCAGGTCGCCGGGTCGGCGGCGCGCGGGTCGCCGGCGGTCAGGCCGATGCCCCAGATCCGGTCGGTCGGGCTGGCCTCGACCAGGACCCGGTCGCCGGTGCCCAGCAGGAACCGCCGCAACGTCTCGTGCTGGGCGAACTTGGCGACGCCGCCGGCCACCACGATCTCGTAGCGGCTCGCCGCCCAGGTCGCCTCGTCGAAGTCGCGGACCTGCCGGCCGAGCGCCTTGGCCCGGTGCGGATGCCCGGCGGCCAGCACCCGCTCGGCGATCGCGTGGTCACCGAAGAGGGTGGCCTTGTGCCACATCATCCAGTGCTCGGCGGTGGCGAACTCCCGCCCGTCCACTGTGAACCGCGCCGGCCACCACTGGCTCAGGCAACCCGCGCCGACACTGCCGTCGCGCTGCGGTCGGTGCCCCCAGAAGCGCAGGTACGTGAACGACCGGCCGGCATCGACGGCGGCGGTCAGGTCGGCGACGAAACGGATCGGCATGCCCCGCAGTCTGCCGCACCCCACCGACATCCACCGCCGCTTCTCGCCCCGCCGAGGCACCACAAGTCCGCCACCGTGGATGTCACCGCTGGCCGACTCCACCGCAGGCACCCTCGCCGCACCGGCCCCACCGGCTCGCTGGCTCGCCGCGCGCGTCGCCCGTCGCCACGGCTGGCCCGGAGCCCCGCTTCCTGCCCCTGTGGAGCGCGACACTCCACATCGAGAGAAGCCCGTTCCGCACCCCGGGACGCGGGTAGATCTTGGCAGGAAAGGGCCCTTATGGGGGCCGTTTCCTACCAAGATCTTAAAAACCCCGGCGAGGGCGACCGGTGAAGCGTGTCATGGGACGCGAATGCGGTGGGGCAACGAGCCGAGCACGCCGGACTGGGGCGAGCGCACTCGGTCAGCGGGACGCGACCGGTGC
The DNA here is from genome assembly GCF_040648395.1 of Micromonospora sp. NPDC049151. Taxonomy (NCBI): domain Bacteria; kingdom Bacillati; phylum Actinomycetota; class Actinomycetes; order Micromonosporales; family Micromonosporaceae; genus Micromonospora; species Micromonospora sp. NPDC049151. The sequence continues at coordinate 21,679 of NZ_JBEZDP010000002.1, read as the reverse complement.
CACCGGAGAGGCCGCCGACCTCAGCAAGCCGGACCCGAACAGCCCGAGCCCCGGGGTGAACACCAACTCCCCACCACCTCCGCCGATCTTGCACTTTGGTGCCCGGCAATCCGCGCGGAGCGGACACCGAAAGGGCTCAAAGTGCAAGATCGGCGAGGAGGGGGTGACCCGGAGGGCGTCAGGGAGTGGGGGTGCCGGTGTAGAAGGCCTGGACCCGGGCGGCCGCGGCTCGGGCCTCCTCGGCCGGGGTACCTGCCTCGACGCTTGCCGCTGTCCAGCCGCTGCTGGACTCGGCGATGAAACGCAGGCCGTCGGGCGAGGCCATCCACTCGGCCGCGGCGGCCGGGTCGACGCCCGTGCCGTCGGCGGCGAAGTGGGAGGCCAGGCCGAGCAGCGCCAGGTCCCAGCCGATGCCGACCGCGCCCGGACCGTACTCGGCCCACCGGTCGTCGTCGACGTGCGCGACGTGTTCCAACTCGAACCGGGTACGCCCCGGGCCGGCTTCGCGCAGCCGTACCTCGATCCAGCTCACCTCGCCGCCGAACTCCCAGGTGGCGGCGAAGCCGTGCGGCGGGTCGCAGCGTTCGACGACGCCACCGGCGTTGCCCTCCAGCTGGTACCGGCCGCCGAGGCTCAGGTCGCCGGAGATCGGCAGGAACCAGCGGGGTATCCGTTCCGGATTGGTGCAGGCGTCGAAGACGTCGGCCACCGGTGCGTCGTACGTCTGGGCGATGGTGAGCACCCGCGCCTGCCCGGCGGGCAGCGTACGGTCGCCGATGCGGCGCTCGACGGCGCTGATCTGTCCGGTCACGTCCATCATGGGTCGGTCCTCTCGTCGGTGGTGTCCTCGCGCAGCCGTCGTTCGCGGCGGCCCCGGGCCAGCTCGGTGGCGAGCGCCGTCAGCGGCGGCGTCCAGAAGCGGCGGAACCCGTCCAGCCACGCGTCGATGTCGCGCAGCGGGGCGGGGTCCACGGCGTAGAGGCGGCGGGTGCCCTCGGCGCGCACTGTGGTGAAGCCGTGTTCGCGCAGCACCTTGAGGTGCTGGGAGACGGCGGGCTGGCTGATGCCGAACTCGCGCCGCACGGTCTCGCCGAGCGTGCCGGCGGGCTGTTCGCCGTCGGCGAGCAGCTCCAGGATCCGGCGGCGGACCGGGTCGCCGAGGACGTCGAAGGCGTGCACGACCCATGTATATCAGGAGAGGCTTATATAAGCCAGGACTGACGCAGCAGGCTACGCGGGGCGCCCGTCGCACCCGGGCGCCCCGCGTACCCCCGTGGTCAGCCGCCGAGACGAGCGGCGACGGTACGGCGCAGCTCGGGGAGGCGGTCGTGCAGCAGCCCCGGGCACTGCGTGTTGTTGAAGTCCTTGTGCCCGTAGATCTCGGTGGGCGCGATGCCGTACTGCTGGCAGGTGAACGCGCAGAACGTGACGAGGCTGTTCCAGAGCGCCTGCGGCGGCTGCACGTCCACGTAGATGCCGTCGTTCTCGATGCCGATGGCCTGGCTGTTCTGCCCGACGCAGTGCGCGCCCTGCACCATGGTCTGGCCGTGCAGCAGCGCGTAGAGGCTGCCGTGCCGGCCCTCGGTCAGGTAGCCGCCCCGGCTGTTTGTGAAGTGCTGCCCGGAGTCGAGCCAGCCGTTGCCGTCCATGTGCAGGTCCTGGATGTCGCGGGAGTTCCGGTACGCCTGCGCCAGGCTGTAGTCGGTGGTGTTCGGGAACGCCGTGTGATGGACGATGATCTTGTTGGGCCGGCTCGACACCACGCTCACCGGCGACGAGGGCGGGCGGGCGCCCCAGGTCGCGCAGTTGGCGATGGTCGGCTGGTCGACCCGGGTGGCGGCGGCCCGCGCGCCGGGACCGGCGCCGATCTGGGTCAGCGCGCCGACGCCGGCGGCGGCGCCGAGCAGGACCGCGCCGCGCAGCACGGTCCGCCGGGGTACGGGAACGGACATCGCAACCTCCTCGCGGAAGGGGAGCGCCGGATCTTCCGGTACGCCGGGCGTGGCGGGACCGGCACCGCCCGCCACGCCCGGGCCGGGCTCAGCAGGGTCCGTTGCAGGCCAGCACGCGCAGCCGGTCGAGTGAGCCGTTCCAGACGTTCTGGTCACCGGGGAAGACCCCGGAGGAGGACCACTGCCAGAACGAGTACGTGCCCCAGCCCGCCGGCAGCGTGCCGACGCTGCTTGCGTAGCGGGCGATCCACAGTGGGTTGTTTGCGGCGAACTGCGAGGTGTTGCCGGTGCAGGTGCTCCACCAGTCGGTGGTCGTGTAGATGGTGGCCCACCGGCCGGTGCGGGCGTAGTACTGGTTGACGAACGAGGCGATCCAGCTGCGCATCGACGCCTGGCTCAGCCCATAGCAGGTCGCGCCGTAGGGGTTGTACTCGATGTCCAGCGCGCCGGGCAGCGTCCGGCCGTCCTTCGACCAGCCGCCGCCGTGGTCGACGAAGTAGTTGGCCTGGGTGGCGCCGCTGGTGGTGTCGGGGCGGGCGAAGTGGTACGAGCCGCGGATCATCCCGACGTTGTACGAGCCGTTGTACTGCTGGGCGAAGTACGGGTTGGTGTAGTACGTGCCCTCGGTCGCCTTGACGTAGGCGAACCGGGCGCCGTTGGCCCACGCCCCGGACCAGTTCACGTTGCCCTGGTAGCTGGAGACGTCCATGCCGGGTAGTCCGGCCGGGGCGGCGGAGGCGGGAGCCGTCCCGGACAGGGCCGCCGCGGCGACGGTGACGGTGGCGAGCAGCGCGGCTCCGGCCACGCGCAGCGCCGATCGGATCGATCTGTGCATCTGTCCTCCCTGGGGGTTGCCGCGCTCCGGCGGCGGGAGTATGACGAAGGGAACTGTCGTCATTAGGGCACAGGGCGGAGAAACTTTTCAATAGATTGCATCGAAGAATTTCACTGAATAGGGCGCTCAGCCGAGCTGGGCGAGCGCCTCGGTGGCGGCGCGCTCGCCGGCGGTCACCGCGCCCTCCAGGTAGCCGCTCCACCGGGTCGCGGTCTCGGTGCCGGCCCAGTGCACCCGGCCCACGGGCGTGCGCAGTTCCGGGCCGTACGCGCACCACGCGCCGGGTGGCAGGACGCCGCAGAAGCAGCCGCGCGTCCACTCGTCTGCCGACCAGTCGTACTCGACGAGGTCGTCGGGGCGCGCGGCGGCCGGGCCGAAGATCGCGGCGAGCGCGTCGCACAGCGCGTCCCGGCGCGCGTCCTCAGCTAGCCGGCGCAGCGCCCGGGCCTGTGCGCCGTAGCTGAACGCGGTGAGCACCCCGCCCGGCGCTCCCGGCAGCGAGTTGTCCACCGTCTCGGTGAGCGGCCCGGTGTCGGTGCTGGACACGCCGGATCGGCCGTCGGCCCGCCAGAACGGCTCCGGGTAGAGCGCGTGCACCTTGAGCGCCACGCCCATCGGCATCCGCTGGGTCAGCCCGTCGCGCAGCGGCGGCAGCGGCGGGTCGTACCGGATGCGCCCGGCCAGCGTCGGTGCCAGCGCGACCACCACGGCGTCGCCGCGGTGAGTCTCGCCGCCGGAGCGCACCCGCACGCCGTCGCCGTCCTGCGCGACGCCGTCCACCGGGGCGCGCAGGCACAGGCTCCCCGGCGGCAGCGCGGCGGCCATCCGCTCGGCCAGCGCGGCCGGACCACCTGCCACGCGGTCCTGCTGGGCGCCACCGGCCATGCGCAACAGTGAACGGGTGCCGCCGCCGCTGCGCAGGTAGAACAGCATGTGCAGCAGCGAGACCTCGTCCGCCGAGGCGGCCAGCAGCCCACCGGCGAGCATCCGTGCGGCGTACCCGGCGGTGGCCGGGTCCGCCGCGCTCGCGTCGAGCCAGCCGCCGAACGTGATCCGGTCCCACCGGGCCGCGTCGGCGGCCCGCCACGGCGCGGCCGGGTCGAGCCCGGCCGCCATCTCGTCGAGCGTGTCAAGCAGCGCGGACAGCCCCGGTGGCTCGCCGGTGGCCGGGCGTCCGCCGAGCAGCAGCGTCGCCGCGCCCCGCGTGGGGGAGGGGAAGGTGGTCAGGCCGTACGCGGCGACGAGCGCGTACATCCGCTCCTGGGTCGGGCCGATCCACTGCGCGCCGAGATCCAGCCAGCCGCCGCCGGGCAGCGGGCGGCTGAGCGTCCGTCCGCCCACCCGGTCCCGGGCCTCCAGCACCCGTACCTCGGCGCCTGCGGCGTCCAGGGCGAGCGCGCAGGCCAGGCCGGAGAACCCGGCGCCCACGACGACGACCCGGTGACGGCGCACGCGACGGCGTACCCCGCTCCCGGCCGGATTCACCCGGCCCGGCGTGTCGAAACCGGCGCCCACCGTTCGTGTGGAGGGTGAAGGGGCGGCGCGGGGCCGTCCCCGGCGGTGAGGAGACACCGATGAAGCAGTACCTGATCAGCATGTACCAGCCGGCCGGCCAGGGCCGTCCGGACCCGGAGTTCCTGGCCGGGGTGATGCGCGAGGTCGAGGCCATCGGCCGGGACCTGCGGGAGGCGGGCTGCTGGGTGTTCGGCAACGGCCTGCACGACCCGCAGACCGCCACCGTGCTGCGCCCGGCCGGTGACGAGGTGCTGGTGACCGACGGGCCGTTCGCCGAGGGCAAGGAGTACCTGGGCGGCGTCACCATCATCCGGGCGCCCGACCTGGACGCCGCGCTGGACTGGGGCCGCCGCTACGCCCTCGCCACCACGCTGCCGATCGAGGTCCGCCCGTTCCAGGGCGAGGGATGACCGCTGTCGAACGGGTCTTCCGGGCCGAGTACGGCCGCGCGGTAGCCGTCCTGGTCCGCCTCCTCGGCGACATCGACCTCGCCGAGGAGGCGGTCCAGGAGGCGTTCACCATCGCGGTGACGCGCTGGGCCGCCGACGGCCCGCCGGCCAGCCCGGCCGGCTGGATCATCACCACCGCCCGGAACCGGGCGATCGACAGGTTGCGCCGTGAGGCGACCCGGGCCGCCCGGCACGCCGAGGCCGCCCTGTTGCACGCCGCCGACCCGCCCGCCGAGGAGGGGCCCGTGCCCGACGACCGCCTGCGCCTGATCTTCACCTGCTGTCACCCGGCGCTCGGCACCGGCGCCCGGGTGGCGTTGACGCTGCGCCTGCTCGGCGGCCTGAGCACCGCCGAGATCGCGCGGGCCTTCCTGGTGCCGGAGCCGACGATGGCCCAGCGCCTGGTCCGGGCCAAGGCGAAGATCCGCGACGCCGGCATCCCGTACCGGGTGCCGCGCGACGCGGACCTGCCGGACCGGCTGCGCGGGGTGCTCGCGGTGGTGTACCTGATCTTCAACGAGGGGCACACGGCGAGCGCGGGGGACCGTCTGGGCCGCGCCGAGCTGGGTGCCGAGGCGATCCGGCTGGGCCGGCTGCTGGTCACGCTCATGCCGGACGAGCCGGAGGCGCTCGGCCTGCTCGCGCTGATGCTGCTCACCGAGGCCCGCCGCGACGCCCGGACCGGCCCGGACGGCGTGCCGGTGTCGCTGGCCGAGCAGGAGCGCGGCCGGTGGGACCGGGAGCTGATCGCCGAAGGGCAGGAGCTGGTCCGCCGCTGCCTGCGCCGGAACCGGCCCGGCCCGTACCAGATCCAGGCCGCGATCGGCGCCGTGCACGCCGACGCGCCCGCCGCCGCCGACACCGACTGGCGGCAGATCCTCGCGCTCTACGACCAGTTGGCCGCCGTCGCGCCCGGGCCGGTGGTGGCGCTGAACCGGGCGGTCGCGCTGGCCGAGGTACGCGGAGCGGCGGCCGGACTGGCCGAGGTGGAACGCCTGGACCTGGCCGGCTACCACGTGTGGCACGCGATCCGGGCCGACCTGCTGCGCCGGCTGGACCGGCCGGCGAGGGCGCGGGCCGCGTACGACGCGGCGATCGCCGGCACCGGCAACGCGGCGGAACAGACGTTCCTGCGGCGTGCCCGCGACCGCATGGCGGGATGATCGCACGGACAGTGCACGTAGGAGGCGCGAAGTGGGCACTTGAGGCCCGTGATCATCGAGGCATTGACGCGGCGGCAGAGAAAAGTACACTCCCGGTGTAATTAGTTTTCCGCGCTCCGTCGACCGCCACGAGGTGACGATGAGCCCACCGGGCACAGCCACCGACGATCAGGGCCTGGCGCTGCACCGCGTCGGCGTCCGCTTCGGCGGCCTGACCGCCCTCGACGACGTCTCGCTGCGGGTGCCGCCCGGCCGGGTCGTCGGCGTGATCGGGCCCAACGGCGCCGGCAAGACCACGCTGTTCAACGTGGTCTGCGGGTTCGTCCGGCCGACCGGCGGATCGCTCACACTGGACGGCAGGCCGTTCCGGCCCCGCCCGCACGCCCTCACCCGCCTCGGCATCGCCCGCACACTCCAGGGCGTCGGCCTGTTCGCCGGCCTGACCGTGCTGGAGAACGTGGTCGCCGGAGCCAGCCACACCGCCCGCGCCGGGTTCGCCGCCGCCCTGTTCGGCCTGCCTCGCAGCGACCGGGACGAGCGCCGGCTGCGCGCCCTGGCCATGGACCTGCTCGCCGAGCTGGGCATCGAGAAGTATGCCGACGCCGCCCCGGCCACCCTGCCGTACCCGGTGCGCAAGCGCGTCGCGCTGGCCCGCGCGCTGATCGCCCGGCCCCGGCTGCTGCTGCTCGACGAACCGGCCGGCGGCCTCGGCGCCGACGACGTGGCCGAACTGGCCGACCTGGTCCGCGCGCTGCCCGGACGCGACGACGGCTGTGCCGTGCTGCTCGTCGAGCACCACATGGACCTGGTCATGTCCGTCTGCCACGAGCTGGTGGTGCTCGACTTCGGCAAGGTGATCGCCGCCGGTGACCCGGAGAGCATCCGCGACGACCCGCGGGTCACCGAGGCGTACCTCGGGGCCGACGTGCCGGCCGAGGGGAGCACGACGTGACCGCCGTGCTGGAGGTGGAGGCGCTCAGCTGCGGCTACGGCCCGGTGCCGGTGCTGCGCGACGTGGCGTTCGCCGTTCCGGCCGGCACGGTCACCGCCGTGCTGGGCGCCAACGGCGCGGGCAAGACCACGTTGCTGCGTACCCTCTCGGGTCTGCTGCGGCCCACCGGCGGCCGGGTCCGGTACGCGGGGGAGGACCTGCGTGGTGTCCGGGTGGAACACCTGGTCCGGCGCGGCCTGGCGCACGTGCCGGAGGGACGCGGCGTCGTCACCGAGCTCACAGTGGCGGAGAACCTGCGCCTCGGCGGGCTGTGGCGGCGCGACCGGGCCGACGCCCGGCGCGCGCAGGACGAGGTGTACGAGCTGTTCCCCGCCCTGGCCCGCCGCCGCGACCACGCCGGGCACCAGCTCTCCGGCGGGGAACGGCAGATGCTCGCGATCGGCCGGGCGCTGATCGCGCGACCCCGGCTGCTGCTGCTCGACGAGCCGTCGCTCGGGCTGGCGCCGAAGGTCACCGCGCAGATCATGGCGCTGCTACGGCGGCTGCGCGACGAACGCGGGCTCACCGTGCTGCTCGTCGAGCAGAACGTGCGTTCCGCGCTGTCCGTCGCCGACCAGGGCATCGTGATGTCGCTCGGGCGGGTGGTGACTGCCGCGCCGGCCGCCCGGCTGCGCGACGACGACCAGCTCCGGCACGCGTACCTCGGATTCTAGGAAGGGGTGGCGGATGCAGCGGTTCTGGTTCCTCACCTTCGACGGGCTCGCCACCGGGGCGGTCTACGCGGCGTTCGCGCTCGCGCTGGTGCTCATCTGGCGGGCCGCCCGGGTGGTCAACTTCGCCCAGGGCGCGATGGCGGTGGCCACCGCCTACATCGGGTACGCGGTCGTCTCCGCCACCGGCTCGTACTGGCTGGGCCTGGCCGCGGCGATCCTGTCCGGGCTGGCCCTGGGCGCGCTGGTGGAGCGGCTGCTGATGCGGTTCGCCGGGCCGGGCGGGCCACTGAACCAGGTGATCGTCGCGCTCGGGCTGGTGCTGGTCATCCAGGCGGTACTCGGCATGGTCTTCGGCAACGACTACCGGCCCGCCCCGGCGCCCTTCGACACCGACGCGCTCACCATCGGCGGGGTGGCCGCGCTGTCCCCGTACGACCTGTGGGTGCTCGGCGCGGCGTTGACGGTGGTGGCGTCGCTCGCGCTGCTGTTCACCCGTACCCCGGTCGGGTTGCGGATGCGGGCCGCCGCGTTCGCGCCCGAGGTGTCCCGGCTGCTCGGCGTCAGCGTCGGCCGGATGCTCACGCTCGGCTGGGCGCTCGCGGCCGGGGTGGGCGCGCTGGCCGGCATGCTCGTCGTCCCCACCGGACTCGGACTGCACTCGCACGCCATGGACCTGGTCTTCGTGGTCGCGTTCACCGCCGCCGTGGTCGGCGGCCTGGACAGCCCGGTCGGCGCGGTGGTCGGCGGCCTGCTGGTCGGGCTGATCCTGTCCTACGTCACCGGCTACCTCGGACCGGACACCACCCCGCTGGCCGTCCTGGTGCTGCTGCTGGCAGTCCTGCTGGTCCGCCCCGGCGGGCTCTTCTCCGCGGCGAGAGCGAGGCACGTGTGACGACCACCCCCACCGAGATCGCGCCCGCGGCACCGTCCCCGCTGCGGCGGCTGCTCCCCGGCGCACCGGCCGGACGCGAGGCGCGCGGCTCCACGCTGCTGCGTCACCTGGCGCTGGCCGTGTTCGCCGGCACGCTCGTCGTGCTGGTCACCAACCAGCTCGCGCCGTACCAGAACCTCCAGGTGGCGCGCGTCTGCGCGTTCCTCTGCGTCACCGCCGGGCACACCGTGCTGGTCGGGCTCAACGGCCAGCTCTCGCTCGGGCACGGCGCGCTGATGGCCACCGGCGCCTACACGGTGGCGCTGACCCAGCGGGCCCTGGACGAGCGGGCCGTGTCCGGCTGGTGGACGCTGCCCGCGTCGCTGCTCGTGGCCGTCGCGGTGACCGCGCTCGGCGGGCTGGTGATCGGGCTGGCCGCGGCCCGGCTGCGCGGCCCCTACCTGGCCGGCGTCACGCTGGCCGTGGCGACGCTCGTCCCGGCGGTCACCACGATCTTCACCGGCGTGTTCAACGGCGAACAGGGCCTGCCGTTCCCGGCGCAGACGCCACCGGCGGCGCTCGGCGCCTACTTCCAGCCGGAACGCTGGCTGGCCTGGATCGCGCTGGCCGCCGCGCTGCTCACCATGCTGCTGCTGGCCAACCTGGTGCGCAGCCGCTTCGGCCGGTCCCTGCGGGCGGTACGCGACGACGAGGTCGCGGCCCGGCTCGCCGGCATCCCGGTGGCCCGCACGCAGGTGCTCGCGTTCGTGGTCAGCGCCGCCTGCGCCGGTCTGGGCGGCGGCGCGTACGCCATGATCACCGCCACCGTAGCGCCCGGCAAGTTCCCGCTGGACCTCTCGCTCTTCCTGCTCATGGCCATCGTGATCGGCGGGCTGGGCAGCCTGGCCGGCGCGGTCTGGGGAGCGGTGCTGCTGGTCGCGCTCCAGGATCTGCCCGGCCTGCTCACCGAACATCTCAGCCTCTCCGCCGGCCTGGCCCAGCGGCTGGAGGGCAACCTCGCGCTCGCAGTGTTCGGCCTGGTCCTCATCGTCGTCATGCTCGCCGCGCCGGGCGGCATCGCCGGTGGCGTCCGCGCCGCCCGCGCCCGGCTGCGCGCCGCGCTGCGCCGCCGCCGGGCCCCCCACCGGTCGCCGGACCGCTGACCTCACCGGTTCCACCCACCGTTCGCACCGCCGCACCGGATTGGAGAACCATGCGCCCCACCACCCGTCGCGTTCTCGCGGCCGCCGCAGGCCTGGCCCTGCTGGCCGCGTTGCCCGCCTGCGCCGACGACGAGAAGCAGGCCGCCGAGAACGTCCCCGGCGTCACCGACACCGAGGTCGTCATCGGCACCCACCAACCGCTCACCGGACCGGCCGCGCCCGGCTACTCGAAGATCTCCGCCGCCACCAAGGCGTACTTCGAGCACGTCAACAGCAAGGGCGGGGTGCACGGCCGGAAGATCGTCTACAAGGTCATGGACGACGGCTACAACCCGGCCAGCACCGAGAACGTCGTCCGCAAGCTGGTGCTCGACGACAAGGTCTTCGCGCTGCTCGGCGGCCTGGGCACGCCGACGCACACGAACGTGCTGGAGTTCGTCAAGACGCAGAAGGTGCCGGACCTGTTCGTCGCCTCCGGCAGCCGCAACTGGAACCAGCCGGACAAGTATCCGACGACGTTCGGCTGGCAGCCCGACTACACGGTCGAGGGCAAGATCCTCGCCGCCTACGTCAAGCGCGAGTTCCCCGGCGCGAAGGTCTGCCACTTCGGGCAGAACGACGACTTCGGGCGGGACTCGCTCGTCGGGGTGGAGCAGATCCTCGGCCCGGTGACGGCGAAGCAGACGTACACCACCACCAACCAGCAGGTCGGCCCGGCCATCGGGGCGCTGCGCGCGGCCGGCTGCCAGGTGGTGATCGCGGCGACCATCCCCGGCTTCACCGCGCTCGCCATGGGCCAGGCCGCCGGGCAGGGCTTCAAGGCGCAGTGGGTGGTCTCCAACGTGGGCGCCGACTACACCACGCTGGCCGCCCAGCTCGGCGACAAGAAGGTGATCCTCGAGGGCATGGTCGCCGACAACTACCTGCCGAACGTGGCCGACACCGCCAACCCGTGGATCCAGGAGTTCACCAAGATCCACCAGAGGTACAACGCGGGTAACCCGGTCGACGGCAACGCGATCTACGGCTACTCGATGGCGTACACGTTCGTCCAGGCGATGCTGGCCGCCGGGCCCGACCCCACCCGGGAGAAGCTGGTCGAGGCCGTGCGCAAGGGCGGCTTCCGCGGCCCCGGCCTGGTCCCCTTCCGGTACGCCGACGGCGTGCACGCCGGCTACGGCGGTGTCCGGCTCACCAAGGTGAGCAACGGTGTGCAGGAGTACTTCGGTCCCGCCTACACCACAGACGACGGTGCCGGCGCGGTCACCGAGTTCACCGAGCCGCCGACCGCTCCGCCCGCCGACGCGGTGCCGACCGCGTGAGGCGTACCGCCGGGCGGCCGGGTGCCGGTCGCCCGGCGGCACGCACGTAGAGTGGCCGCCGGTACCCGAGCACAGGAGATCCGTACCCATGATCGAGGTGGAGGCCGACCCGCCGGAGCGGGTGGACGGCCGCGCGGCGCGGGCCGAGCGCACCCGGGCGGCGATCGTGGAGGCGCACCTGGCCCTGATCGACTCCGGTGACCTGCGGCCCACCGGGGAACGGATCGCTGAGCGGGCCGGGGTGTCGCTGCGCACGCTCTGGACCAACTTCAAGGACATGGAGACGCTGTTCGCCGCGACCGGGCGGCGGGTCGGCGAGCGGCAGGCCGCACTCTGGCGGCCGGTGCCGCCGGAGCTGCCGCTGACCGCCCGGATCGCCGCGTTCTGCGACCAGCGCGCCCGGCTGCTGGAGGTGCTGGCGCCCTCGGCCCGCGCGTCGGCGCTGCGGGAGCCGTTCTCCCCGCAGTTGCGCCGCAACCGGGAGGCGGCCGTCGCCCGCGTCCGGCAGGAGATCGAGTCGGTGTTCGCCCCCGAGCTGGCGCAGGCCGGGCCGGGCCGGGAACAGTTGCTCGACGCGCTCACCGTGGCCGGCACCTGGTCGGCCTGGTCGATGATGCGCGACTCGATGGGGCTCGACGTCGACGCCGCCCGCGCCGTGATGGCCCGTACGCTCGGCGCGCTGCTGGTCGACGCGATCGCCGCCGGCCTGCGCTGAGCGCTCGCGCCGGCCTGCGCTGACGGTCCCGGCTCCCGGTCAGGCGATCTCGCCGGTGGTGGCCACCTCGCCGAGCTGGCCCAGCGTGCTCAGGTAGGTGTCGTGCAGCTCGTCGGTGGCCGCCGTGCACGCGTCGGAGACGGTGACGATGCGGTACCCGTTGTCGACCGCCTGGTAGGCGGTGGCGGCGATGGCCAGGTTCGTCGCGACGCCGGTGAACACCACGGTCCGCACGCCCCGGGCGCGCAGGATCAGGTCCAGTTCGGTGCCGGAGAATCCGCCGAGCCGGGTGCCGGTGACCACGATGTCGCCGGGCTGTCGCGCGACCTCGTCAACGATCCGGGTCTTCGGGTCGCCCTCCAGGAACGCCCCGCGTTCGGCGATCATGGCGAAGCTCGGGGTGTTGGTGATCAGGTCCGGATGGCCGGGCCGGTAGGCGACGCGGGTGAAGACCACCAGGCCGCCCGCCGCCCGCGCGGCGGCGGCGACCCGGGCCGCGTTCGCCGCCACGCCGTGCCGGGCCACCTGGCCGGCGAAGAACGGGCCGAAGACGCCGTCCGGGCTGACCACCTCGTGTTGCCAGTGGACGCCCACGACCGCTGTGTGTGCCCAGTCGATGCGCTGCATGGGGATCCCGTCACGGTGCGGAGAGCTGCTGCGGCGCCAGCTCGTAGCGGCTCAGGCCGCCGGCGGGGGTGCTCCTGCCGAAGGCGTCCAGGCGTCCCCAGCGGCCGGGGACGTCGAGCAACGCCACGTACTCGAGGTTAGCAGGCAGGGCGGGCCGGGCCACGAGATCGTCGCCGACCGGCCGGAGGCCGAGCATCGTCCGCAGGAGCAGCAGCGGCGCGCCGGCCGACCACGCCTGCGGGCTGCACGCGGTCGGATACCGGATCGGATACCGGGTCTCCGAGCGGGCGTGCCCGGCGAACGCCTCCGGCAGCCGGCCGTCGTAGAAGGCCGCCGCGTCCAGGATGCCGGCCGCGATGCGGGCCGCCTCGTCGGCGTACCCGTAGCGCCGCAGACCCCAGGCGATGAACGAGTTGTCGAACGGCCAGATGGTCCCGACGTGGTAACCGACCGGGTTGTAGCGGGCCTCGCCCTCGGCCAGCGTGCGGACACCCCAGCCGCTGAACATCGCCGGTGACATCAGGTGCCGTACCAGAGCCTCGGCCTTCGGCTCCTCGACGATGCCGCTCCACAGCAGGTGGCCGATGTTCGACGAAAGGGCGTCCACCCGGCGGCCGTCGCCGTCCAGCGCCAGCGCCATGTACTCGCCGTCGTCGATCCAGAAGTCCTGGTTGAAGCGGCGCTTGAGGTCGGCGGCCTCACGTTCCAGCCGGTCCGCGTACGCCGGGTCGTGCCAGATCTCGCGGGCCAGCCGGGCGGTGCGCACCTTCGCGTCGTACGCGTACCCCTGGAGTTCGCAGGTGGCGCGGGGGAAGCCCGGCAGCCGGCCGTCGCGGTAGGAGATGCTGTCCCACGAGTCCTTCCAGCACTGGTTCTCCAGGCCGTTCACCGTGTTGCGACGCTCGTAGGAGACGTACCCGTTGCCGGCCCGGTCGGCATAGTGGTCGATCCAGTCGATCGCTGCCCGTGCCTCCTGCTCCACCGCGCGTACGAGGGCGGCGTCGCCGGTCCACCGCTCGTACTCGTCGAGCAGCACGAGGAACAGGGGAGTGACGTCCGCGCTGCCGAAGTAGGGGCTGTGCGGTGTCTCGTCGAAGACGGTCAGCTCGCCGTAGCGCATCTCGTGCAGGATCCGGCCCGGCTCCTCCTCCCGGAAGTCGTCGATCCGGCTGCCCTGACGGAAGGCGAGCACGGTGAGCGTGGTGGCGGCGAGTTCGGGCGCGAACGGCAGCGCCTGGAGGCTGGTGAGGATGCTGTCCCGGCCGAACAGGCACATGAACCAGGGCAACCCGGCCGCCAGCACGCACCCGGTCCCGGCGAGGAACGGGCTGAACCGCAGCGCGGCCAGGTCGATGAGGCTCTGCCGGTAGGTGTTCTGCAACGGCCCCCAGCTGGTCTCCAGGCGCGGCGCCCGGTCCAGCCACTCCCGTAGTTCGCCTGCCTTGTTCCGCTCGGCGCCGGCGGCCCGTCCCGGCAGGCGCAGCCGCTCCAGCCCGCGGGGCAGGGGGAGGTCCGGCTCGGCCGTCAGCCGGGTCTGCCACCGGCCGTGCGGTTCGATGTGCACGCGCAGCGTCAGGCCGTTCTCGTCCACCTCCGCCGGAGCCGTCGCGGACACGATCGTCTCGCGGCGGTAGCGTTCGCGCTGGTAACCCAGGACGAGTCGCGGGCCGTCGACCCGACGGTAGTGCCGCCCCTCGCGGTTCGTCGTGCCCTCCTTGACCGCGAAGAGGTCCGCGAAGTCCGTCCACCTCGATCCGCACGGTCAGGTCGACGGGCCGCCGGTCGTTGTTGACCAGGAGCAGGTCCTCCTGGAGTCCGCTGTCCAGCCGGTGGGTCCGGCGCACCTCGAGCGTGCTGTTGACGTAGACGTCCTGACTGCCCGGAACCAGGTAGAACCGGTTCTCGAAGTACTGGATGTCGTCGATGGACAGCGTGCTGAGCCGCTCGCCGTCGATGGTGAGCTGCCACCGGGACAGCAGACGGGTGTCGTGGGCGAACAGGCCGTGGGTGGCGTCGGCCGCCGGGACGATGTCGCCCGCCCGGTCGCAGACCAGGAAGGTCGTCCCGTCGAAGATGCCGACGTGGTCGTCACCCATCGTCGTCTCCCCGGTGTCGTGCCGGGCGCGAGCCGGGCGGGGAGGGGAACAGCCGGCGTACGGTCGCGAACAGCCGCGGGCTGCCCTCCACCTCGGCCTCGCCGCGCAGGACGGTGGTCAGGAAGTACGCCTCGCCTCGCGCGATCCGGTCGAAGACGGCCCGGTCCGCCCGGACGACCGCGTCTCCGCCGGTGGCCTGCCGCGTCGCCGTGACCTCGCCCCGGGCGACGGAGACCAGCCAGTGGTCGACCGAGCCGTCGCCGGCGATGTCGAACCGGACGGTGCCCTCGTGCAGCGCTGTCGGCCCGCGCTGCCTGCGCTGCCCCAGGCTCCGGAAGAACTCTTCGGTGGCGTCGACCATCGGCCCTCCTTCCGATGGCGCTATTCCCCGCAACGGGGCCCGTCGTCTCACCCGGAACGGGTGAAAAACGGCGGATCTATTCCTCGCGCAGCAGGCGCAGGATGCGGGCCAGCTCGGCCCGGTCCTCCGGTGCGAGCGCGCCGAAGAACCGTTCCGCCTCGGTGGCCCGCGCCTGCCGGATCGCGGTGCCCACCCGCTCGCCCTCGGCGGTGGGGGCGACCAGCGTGGCCCGCCTGTCACCCGGGTCGGGCCGCCGCCGCACCAGGCCACGTTCCTGCAACCCGTCGATCACCTCGGTGGCCGAACGCGGGGCGATGCGCAGGTGCTCGGCGAGCGCGCCGGGCCGCAGCGCGCCGTGGCGCATCAGCACGCCGAGTGCCCGCGCCTGCCCGGGGCTGATCTCCCACGGTTCCAGCGCACGCTTGGTCTGGTGCCGCAGCCGGCGGGTCACCGCCCAGAACGTCTCGGCCAGGCTCTCGTCGCTGCCGCTCACGGGGAATACGGTAACAGGCTTTCGTGTTTTTCCCTCATGTTGAGGTAACCTCAGCATTGTTGGTGGCAGCATCGTCCCCCACACGAGGAGCACCCTTGGATCGCATCCCCGACGGCCGCCGCGACGGCCGAACCGTCTCCCCGGCCGAGAAGGCCCAGGCCCGCGACGTGTCCCTGCGCCGCATCGGCGGCCTGTTCACCGCCCACCGAGGCCCGCTCGCCACCGTGGTGGCGATCATCGTGGCGTCCTCGATCATCGCGATGGCGACGCCTTTCCTGCTGCGTACCGTGATCGACAGGGCCCTGCCGGAGCGTGACCTGACGCTGCTGGCCTGGCTGGTCGCGGGCATGGTCGCGGTCGCCGCCGTGACCGCCGTGCTCGGCGTCGTCCAGACCTGGATCTCCACCCGCGTCGGCCAGGAGGTCATGCACCGGCTGCGCACCGACGTCTTCGCCCACCTCCAGCGGCAGTCGATCGGCTTCTTCGTGCGCACCCGCACCGGCGAGGTCCAGTCGCGCATCACCAACGACATCGGCGGCATGCAGTCGGTGGTCACCTCCACCGCCACCTCGATCGCCGCCAACCTCACCACGGTGGTCGCCACCACCATCGCCATGCTGGCGCTGAGCTGGCGCCTCACGCTCGTCTCGGCGGTCGTGCTGCCGCCCGCGCTCTGGCTCACCCGCCGGGTCGCCCGGCTGCGCCGGGAGATCACCGCCCAGCGCCAGCGGGAACTGGCCGACCTCACGGTGACCATCGAGGAGGGGCTGTCGGTAAGCGGCGTGCGGCTGGCCAAGACGCTCGGCACCGGCCCCGCCCTGGTCGACCGGTTCACCACCTCCTCGGCCCGCCTGGTCGACCTGGAACTGCGCTCGGAGCTGGCCGGACGCTGGCGGATGGCCGCCATGAGCATCGTCTTCGCCGCCATCCCGGCGGTGATCTACCTGGGCGCCGGCCTGCCCGGCACCGCCGGCACGCTCACCATCGGCACGCTCGTCGCGTTCACCGCGCTGCAGGGCAACCTGTTCCGGCCGCTGATGGGCCTGCTCAACGTCGGCGTCACGCTCACCGCGTCCCTGGCCCTGTTCGCCCGCATCTTCGAATACCTCGACCTGCCCGTCGAGGTCGCCGAGCCGGATCGCCCGGTCCCGCTGGACCCGGCCACCGCCCGTGGCCACCTGCGCGTCGAGGACGTCACCTTCAGCTACCCGGGCAGCGACACCGCCGCCCTGGCCGGCGTCAGCCTGGACGTCCCCGCCGGCACCAGCCTCGCCCTGGTGGGGGAGACCGGCTCCGGCAAGAGCACACTCGCCGCGCTGATCAGCCGGCTGCACGACCCGGACGCCGGCCGCGTCACCATCGACGGGATCGACCTGCGCGACCTGCGCCCGGCCGACCTGGCCGCCGTCGTGGGCGTGGTCAGCCAGGAGACGTACCTGCTGCACGGCACCGTGCGGCACAACCTCCGGTACGCCCGCCCCGACGCCACCGACGCCGACATCGAGGCCGCCGCCCGCGCCGCGCGCATCCACGACCTCATCAGCGCGCTGCCCGACGGGTACGACACCATGGTCGGCTCACGCGGCCACCGGTTCTCCGGCGGCGAGCAGCAGCGCCTGGCGATCGCCCGGACCCTGCTGCGCGACCCGCGGATCCTGGTGCTGGACGAGGCGACCAGCGCGCTGGACACCGAGACCGAGCGCGCGGTCCAGCGGGCGCTGGACGAGCTGGCCCGGGGCCGCACCGTGGTGACCATCGCGCACCGGCTCTCCACCGTCCGCGACGCCGACCGCATCGCCGTCCTCGACCACGGCCGGATCGTCGAATCCGGCACCCACGACGCGCTGCTGGACCGGCGCGGCCGCTACGCCGCCCTGGTCGGCTGAGCACCGGCCCGCGCGGTGCCGCCGGTGCCGGGCCCGGCGGGCTCGTCGGGGCCGCTTTCGCTGCCCGGCCCGTCGGGCCCGTCGGGGCCGCTTTCGCTGCCCGGCCCGGCGGCGCCGATGCCCGACGCCAGCTCCAGGGCGGCCCGGATCGGGTCGCCCGCCCAGCGGCTGGCGAACGCCTCGTGCAGCCGCCACCCGGCCCGGATCAGCGTGCGCTGCCGTTCCAGGTGCGCCGCCGCACCGTCCGGGTGCACCCCGCAGATCACCCCGACGGCGTCGGCGTCCCCGCCCACGCAGAGGTCGACGCGCCACCGGCCCACCGGATATCCGGGCCGCACCGGCAGCCCGAGCCGGCTCAGCTCCTCGGCCAGCTCGGCGGTCCAGCCGGTCACCGGCACCGCCTCCGGCGCGACGGGTGGCCGGTCCGCGTAGGCCAGGAAGTCACCCACCAGGCCCTCCGGCGAACGCAGCGAGGTGACCACTGTCAGCCGCCTCCGGGCCCGGGTGACGAGCACGTTGAACAGGTTCGGCCCGGCGGCGAACCGGTGCCGTGCCGGCGGGTCGCCGTCCACCAGCCCGAGTGAGGCGATCACCACGTCCGCCTCGCTGCCCTGGAACGCGTGCACCGTGCCCGAGCGCAGGCCGAGGCGCTCGATCTCGTCGACGTCGTACGCGGCCAGCAGCGCCGCCTCCACCGCGTCCGCCTGCGCGCGGAACGGGGTGACCACCGCGATGCCGCCCGGCGGGGGATCGGCGGCGAGTCGCCGTACCAGGTCGAGGACGGCGGTGACCTCGGCCTGGTTGACGCCGTCGACAACGCTCGCACCCTCGACGGTCACCACGTCGATGACGTCGGCGCGCTCGTTGCGCGGATGCCGGGTGACCAGTTCCAGCCGGTCGCCGTAGAACCGGCGCGCGGAGAACCCGATCAGGTGCGGCACGGACCGATGGTGCTCGCCCAGCCAGGTGACCGGGGCGGCGCCGGTGGCCACGTCGAAAGCGCTGGACCGGCGTACGTCGAGCCGGTCGCCGAAGCGTTCCAGACCGTGCCGGCGCAGGGTGGCGGCCACGTCCACGTCGGCCACGAACGACACGAACCGCAGCTGCCGGGGGTCGCCGGCCACCAGCGCCCGCCGGGCCCGGGCCAACGCCGGCGCGGCCCGCAACTGGTCGATGTGCGCGGCCTCGTCGAGCACCACCAGGTCGAACATCCCCGGCATCGGGGGCAGCAGGTCCTCGACGTCGGTGACCGTGCCGACCCACAGCGGCAGCGCCCGTACCAGCGCCCGGGCGTCCAGCCCGGCGAGCAGTTCGCGGCGGCGGTTGCGTCCGGCCCGCAGCGCGGCGGCCAGGCCACCCGTGGCACGCCGCGCCGCGTCGCTCCACCGGTGGGCGCTCGTCGCCCGGTGGCGCATCGCCGTGCCGACGGCCTCGGCGAGCGCCGCCTCGGCGGTGGCCAGGGCACGCCAGGAGCCGGCCAGGTCGGTACCGCCGGTGGCCGCCAGCCGCGCCGCCGCCCGTACCGCGCCCGCCGCCTCCACCGCTGTTCGCAACCGTTCCGCGGGTACGTCGCCGCCGCTGAGCCGGCGCAGCCGTGTCCCGGCCCGCGACCGCCGCCAGCGCCGCCACCAGCCGTCACCGGGTGCCGTCGACGCCACCAGCGTGGTGTGGACCGCGTCCAGGTCGGTGTCCGGGTCGAACAGGTGGGGGAGGTCCCGGCTCAGGGCGGGCAGCAGCGGCTGCCAGTCGGGCAGCGTGGCGGCCCGGTGTTCCTGGTCGAGGGCGGCGGTGATCGCGTCCGACAGGGCGCGTACCCGGTCGGCGGCGGACGCCACGGCGGCCTCGGCGGTCCGCAGTGTGGCGTCGTCGGTCCCGGCGCCCGCGCCGCCGGCCAGATCGGCGGCGATCGTCTCCCGGCGCTCGGCGTCGCCGAACAGCACCGGTGCGGGGCCGCTGTGCCGGCGCAGCAGTTCACCGAGCACGTCGGCGGCGTGCACCGACTGGGTGGCCACGAGCACCGACCCACCCCGGTCCACGGCGTCCAGCGCGGCGGCGACCAGGGCGTGGCTCTTGCCGTTGCCCGGTGCGCCCGAGACGACCACCACCGGTTCGACGCGGGTACGCCGCACCACGTCACGCTGGGCAGGACTCAACGGCAACGGCGACAGCACCTCCGCCTCGCCGGCCACGCCACCGGCGTCCGCGCGCCGTCTGCCGTCCGCGCGCCGTCCGCGGCGGCCGCCTCGGACGTTGCCGCCGACCGGGACGTCGCCGCCGACTGGGACGGTCTCGCCGCCCTGGCCGGTGTAGAGGCGACTCAGGGCCGTGTCCGCCAGCCCGGGCCGGACCGCCCAGGCGAGCAGCGTGTCGCGTAGCCGGCCGCCCAGCACGTCGCGGGTGGTGAAGAGCGCGGCGGCGGCGACGCCGACAAGTGTCTCGTCGTCGACGCGGCGGGGCGGTCGCGCCTGCACCGTCGCGAGCTTCAGGCCGGCGGCCTCGGCGGCGGCGGTGATCCACGCCCTGGTGCCGGGCGCACCGAGCCAGCCGGATCCGGCCAGCCCGGGGGCGGCCTCCAGCCGGCCGGCGAGGTCCCGATCCTCGATCAGCGTGGTCAGTTCCAGGTCACCGGCCGGCACGATCCGGTAGGTCCGGCTGGTGCGCTCCAGGCGTACCGGCTGGGCCAGTAACGGCACGCGGACCCGCCGGTGGCTGCCGTCGAGGTCGGCGCCGCCGACGACGAAGGCCAGACCCCGGCGCAGGATCCGCTGGTCGCGGTGCAGCGCGTCGAGGGCGGCCAGCCGGTCCAGCCGGGCGTCGCGCGGCGCGCGGTCGGGCCCGGGCAGCCAGATGAGCGGCCGGCCGGCGCCGGAGACGTCGAAGGCCCGCTCGGCGCCGGCCGGGGCCAGGTCGGCGAGCGCGGTGAGGATCTCGGCCGCCTCCATCGCCCGCGATTGTGCCGTACGTGCTCCCGGCCCGGCCACCGCCGAACGACGCCGCCGGGCGACGGAATGTAGGAAACCTTTGCCAAGACATTCATCTCTGTAGCTATTTACCCGGCGGGACGGCTGCCCTAGCATCGATTTACATCGTTGTCGATGAAGAGGAGAGGTCGATGTCCCTGACGTTCACCGCGGCCCGGATGCGCGTGCCCGCAGTGCTCACTGTCGCCGTCGTCGCCGGTGCGATGCTCGGCGTGCAGCCCGCGCAGGCCGCCCGGCCGGGCTTCCGGATGCCGTTCCTGTGCGGCCAGACCTGGCAGGGCAACAACTGGAACGGGCACAGCCCGGCCCACGCCATCGACTGGAACCACTACGACGCCAGCGGCAGCCCCGACGACCTCAACCGCCGGACGGTCGCCAGTGCCGCCGGCACCGTGCTGGAGTCGTACTACTCCACCACCTCCGGCTACGGGAACACCATCGTGATCGGGCACGGCGACGGCTGGCGCACCCGGTACGCCCACCTCAACTCCCGGGCCGTGGAGAAGGGCGACACCGTCAAGCGCGGCGACGTCATCGGGCGGGTCGGCGCGACCTCGGCGAAGTACGACCTCAGCCCGCACCTGCACTACGAGCAGATCCACGACGGCAGCGTCGTGGTGGCCGTCGTCCAGGGCGTCACCTGGTCCGACGGGCTCAAGCGCAACCAGACCAGCACCAACGCCTGCTGACCGGCGCCGGGACCCGATCCGACGCCGCCGTCCCGGCCTGACTGGCGGGCTCAGACCGCCGGCGGCTCCGGGCCGTCCGCCCGCGACCGCTGTCCCGGGGCCGGACGCGGCGCGGGCGGGGGGAGCAGCGGCTCCAGCGGGGTGAACGACTCGACCGGACCGTCCGGCTGTGCGCCACGCCGCCCCTGCCCCGGGCCGGTGCCCGCCCCGCCGGGCGTCCCGCGCGCGTCCGCCGCCCGGTCGCGCTGGTCGCGCCGGTCGTGCTCCTCGGCGTACCCGGCGCGACGGCGGGCCAGGTCGCGCTCGCACTCCAGTGCGATGCGCTGCTCCCAGTACGGCTGGAGCAGCCGGCGTACCCGCTCGTCCAGGTGCACTGTGACGTCCGGCTCGCAGGTGAACGTCACCTCGCCGTGCGCGTACGTCCAGGGCGGCGGGTCGTCGTCGGCGAGCGCGGCGGTCAACGCGGCGTGCAGGTCGCGCGGGCGGTGCGGCGGCACGTCCACCGCGTACCGGACCGCGAGCCGGTGCAGGCGCTGCGTGGCCTGCCGCTGGAAGTAGTCCACGTACCAGCCGAACAGCTCCGGCCGCGCCGAGTCCGACGACCAGGTGTAGGTGGCCCGGACCAGGAACACGTACACCTCGCCCTGGGCCGGCACCGCGAGCGGCTCCGGGACGCGCCGGTCGACTGTGGTCACCGGCGTCACCGGCTCCTCGGTCCACCAGAGCTGCCGCAGCGTCGGCTGCGCGCCGTCCCAGAAACGCCGGGCCCGTACGCGCGCCGCCTCGCCGAACGCCCGCGCCCGCCCGGCCCACCGCCGTCGGCCGTCCGCCGGCACGCCGGGTGGCGGCGGTGAGCGTGGCGGACAGGTGCAGCCACCAGGCGTCCTCCCCGGCGG